>DLBY01000030.1:17119-86620 GCA_002480345.1 Phycisphaerales bacterium UBA7812
CCAGTACCCGGGCGTCCCCGCCCGCCTCTGGCAGAACAACGGGACGGTGCTGGGTGTCCCCCGCTTCACCGACATCGCGAGCAGCGCCGGCATCCAATTCCAGGGCCTCGGGCGTACGCTCGTCACGCTCGACTTCGACCGCGACGGCGATCTCGACCTCGCGATGAGTGCAAAGGACAGCCCGATGCGTGTCTGGCGGAACGACACAAAGGGGTCCAGCCACTGGGTCCAGTTCGTGCTTGATTCGCGCGCACACCCGTGCCTGCCGCCCAACGGCCGTCACGCCGTGATCGAACTCGAGGCGGGCGGGATCACCCACATGCGCGCGCTCGACGGGGGCCCGACCTACCTCGGCAACCCTGAATTGCTCGCCCACATCGGGCTGGGAACGAACCCGACCATCGACGCCGCCCGCGTCGTCTGGCCGGATGGATCTATCAACGATCTGGGTTCCCCCGCGGCCGACACCCGCCACGCCGTCGCCGCGTACCACCCCGCCGACATCGTGCAAGACGGCGTTTTCGACCTCGCCGACCTCCAGGCGTTTGTCTCGGCCTTCCTCGCGGGCGACTCCGTCGCCGACCTGAACCCCGACGGCGTGCTCGACCTTGCGGATCTTGTACCCTTCGTCCATGCCCTCACCGGCTCGCCCTGCGACTGATCCATCCCCGCCCGCTGACGAAGCCGTCGCGATGGTCACACGGGCCGACTGGCTCGACTTCGCGGCGACGCTCGCTCCGGGATCGGTCGATCTTCTCTATGCCGACCCCCCGTTCAACACCGGGAAGGTCCAGCGGGGACGGACCCGCGAGGACACCCCTTCTGCGCCCCCCTCCTACCACGATGCATTCGAGACCACGGCGCACTGGGTCCGCTGGCTCCGCGACCGGCTCGTCGCGACCCTCCCCGCCCTCAAGCCCTCCGCGTGCGTCCTGCTGCACATCGACTGGCGCACCAGCCATCACGCGCGCCTGCTGCTCGATGACCTGCTCGGGGCGGACCGGTTCGTCAATCATCTGATCTGGTCGTACGGGCTCGGGGGGTCGTCCCCGCGCCGCTTTGCGCGCAAGCACGACGACATCCTGTTCTATGCGATGGATCCCGACCGCTACTTCTTCGATCCACCCATGGTCCCCGCGACCAGCAACCGGATGAGGGGCGAACTCAAGAAGGCGACCGATGTCCTCGATATCCCCGCGATCAACAACATGGCGGCCGAGCGGACGGGGTACCCGACACAGAAGCCCCTGGCGTTGCTGGACCTGCTTGTGCGAGCCTGCTGTCCGCAGGGTGGGCTCGTGATCGATCCGTGCTTCGGCTCGGGCACGACGCTCGTCGCGGCAGCTCACGCCGGGCGTGCCGCCCACGGCTGCGACGCCAACCCCGACGCCGTCGCGATCGCTCGTGCACGGCTGACGGCGTTGGATCGTGTCGGTTCTGATCCCGATCCGCGGGGATAGAGTCGCTGATGCCGGGCCGCCTCTTCCGCCTTTACCAGCGAAAGCGCGTGATCAACATCAACGCGAATGTGATCGCCGCGGGCCTGGGCTCGACCGCGATTGTGGTCGGGTTGATCTGGCTGCTGAAGCACCCGCTGGATCAGCACTGGGCGACCTGGGGATACACGCTCTTTTCGCTCGTCGCGGACATCCTTCTGGATGTCGCGATCTTCGCGGCGTTGCACTGGATCGCGAACCACTGGCGCCCGGTCGAGGGGCGGACGGACAAGGAAAGAATGGAACTGGGCGCCGCGGCACCGCCGCACCTGGAAGACACGGCGCGGGTCCAGCTCGAACGCGCCGTCCTCAGCCCGCTCTATTACCTGATCGCGGTCGCGGGCACCGAGGGGCTCCAGCGGATGGGCCTGCATCCCTCCGCCGCGGTCTCGATCGCGTACCCCATTGGCCTGCTCGTCACGCGCACACTTCACACCTGGTGGGGCCTGAAGACCGGGACCTTCGAGGACCACACGATCCGCGAGAAGCGGGCCCGGATCGAAGCGAAGAAACAGCGCAGGCGCCGGAACAGCTCCGCCTCGGCCGAGTCTTGATCAGTCACCTCGCCTTGCCCGCGTACCGCTCGTTTCTGCTCAGCTCCGCTTGTAGAACGGCAGGGTCACCCGCTTCGCGTCGAGCTGCGCGCGGCCCGTGTCCACCTTGCACGAGCCGCCCTCTTCGAGCACACCCGTGCGCACATACGCCATCGCGATCGACTTGCCGAGCGTGGGGCTCATGCATCCGCTGGTGATATCGCCGATCTTCTCGCCCGACTCGTCGAGGACGGGCATGCCCTGGCGGGCGGTGCGCTTGCCGTCGAGTTCGAGCCCGACGAGGGTGAGCTCGGGCCCTCCCGCGTCGGTGATCTTCTGGAGCGCTTCCTGGCCGATGAAGGTCTCTCCGTGCTCTTCTTCGCTCTTGTTGAGGGCGATGGCGAAGCCGAAGCCGCAGGCGAGGGCGGAGATGTCCTCGCTGAGTTCATGGCCGTACAGCGGCATGCCCGCTTCGAGGCGAAGGGTATCGCGGCAGCCGAGCCCGGCGGGCTTCATCGGCGCATCGTCGGCGTTGGGGTCGATGTCCTTCATGAGAAGCTTCATCGCCATGTTGACGCCGCTGGCGGGGAGGATGACCTCCACCCCGTCTTCGCCTGTGTACCCCGTCCGGCTCACGACGAGCTTGAGCACAAGCAGGTTCTTGGTGAGAAACCGGTACTTCTTGAGCGTCGGGATCTCTTTGCTGACCCCCGAGATCAGTTCCATAATCTTCGGGCCCTGGGCGGCGAGCATCGCGGTCTTGAAAGTCTTGTCGGTGACCTTGACCTTGAACTCGCGGCGCGTGATGACCTCCTCGAGGTGGGCGATGATCTTTTCGCGGTTCGCGGCGTTGACCACGACGAGGAACTCGTCCTCGTCCATGCGCATGACGATGACATCGTCCTTTACGCCCCCGTGCGGGTTGCACATGAACGAATAGCGGCACTGGCCCTCCTGCATCGTGCCGATGACGCGGGTGCAGGTGTGCTCAAGGAGCCGCTTGGCGTGGAGACCCTTGATCTCGAGCCGGCCCATGTGGCTGACATCGAACATGCCCCCCGAGTTGCGGACCTGGTTGTGCTCGGAGACGATGCCCTCGTACTTGATTGGCATCTCCCACCCGGCGAAGTCCACCATCTGGGCCTTCTGCGAGGTGTGGAAGTCGTGGATCGGGCTCTTGTGGAGGGCGGTGGTCGTCATACCCAAGGTTACGCGTTCCCGGACTCGTACGCGACGAGCCCGGTCCGTCGTTCGAACCGCACCCCGGCGCCCCCGAACCGCTCTGCGCCCTCGGCGCGCAGCGCGATCGCGGGTCCCGCGTCGTAGGCCTCGTAGGCCGCGCGATCGGCGAACAGGTACCGGGCCTCGACACGGATGCCGTCATCGGATGAATCGAGACGGATCGCTTGCCCGCTCTCCGCGCCTCCCTTGATCACATCGTCGATGTGTCCCTCCGCGAGCCAGGCGAGGAACCGCGCCGCGGTCGGCTCGTCGGGCAGTGTCGCGGTCACGGAGTAGAAAAATCGCTCCATTCGATGCACTCCTTCCACGGGAACGCGTTCACCCCTGCATCCAGTTCCAGAGGAAAAGCCCCGCGAACAGCGTCCAGAAGGCGATCCCGAGCCGGCTCCAGGCGATCATCGCCTTCCCGGGACGGTGGGCCTCCCCCACCTCCGCGGCGAGGATCGCCCGGTGGTTGAACCACGCGAGGAGGGGGGTGCCCAGGAAACTCAGCGTTGTCGCCAGGTCGATCAGCAAGCGGAACCCCTGCCCCTGAACGCGTCCGATGATCAGCAGGGCACCCGCCGCGATGACGACAAGAGCAGCCCAATAGCCCCGCGTGCGGCAGAGATCCCGCGTAGGAAGGGTGGTGTCGGCGCGGGCTTCATCCCGCCGGAATCGAGCAGCCGTGATGACGACGCTGCGGGGCAACGCGTCAAGAACGGTGAGCGTTGTCGAGAACATGACCGCGACCGCACAGGCCGCGATGAGGGGGCGAACCCAAGGACCGATCGAGGCGGCGTAGAGATCGATCAGTTGGTTCGCGAATCCGTCCGAGGACGCGGCGGGCTCGACGCCCGTCCCGTGGAGCATCCCGGCGCCGAGCACGACGAAGCAGACCGCCAGCAGGACACAGAGCGCGTAGCCGACCCCGAAATCGATCTCGCATTCGCGCCGCGTCGGCGCGTGCCGCGTCTGTCGCTCGCGCGCGAGCGTCCACAGGGAGTGCCAGACCGAGATATCGAGCGGCGCGGGCATCCAGCCCACCAGCGCGACGCAGAACGCGAGCATCGCGGCACGCGACGCCGCGTCACCCGGGATGCGGGGCAGCAAGACCAGTGATTCGGATCGCAACTCGGGAGCCTCGAGCCCGGCTGCGATGAGCGTAGAGACCGCCATCACCGCCATCAGAATCTTGAGGGCTTTGTCGAGCCAGCCGAATCCTCCCACCGCGATGAGCCCGGCGCACAGCGCGAGCAACCCCGCGGAGATGACCCAGAGAGGCGTACCGGGGCCGACAAGGGGCTCAACAAGCACGAACCTCACGATGGACGCAGTCACGATCGTGACGGCCGCCTGGATCGTGAAAGCCGTGCCGACGGTGATCAGCGCGAAGACCCCCAAGGCGTGGACACCCTGATTGCGGTACCCCTGCAGCAGCGAGGTCCGGGTCGCCGCGGCGTATCGGGGCCCGAACAGCATTGCGGGCAGCTTCATCGCGTGCGCGAGCAGAACAAGCAGGAGCAGCGCGAGCCCGAATTCCGCGCCGGCGCGGGTCGCCTGCACCAGATGGCTGACACCGATCGCGGCGCCCGCGAAGAGAATCCCCGGCCCCAAAGCGCGGAGGACACGACGCAACGCAGGCCGAGTCTCGTCAGGGTTCGTCGCGTGCACGCGGGCATGCTACCGAAACGCCTTCCAGGAAGCGCTGCGTGCCCTCCGATTCGTGAGAACCCACCCGGAGAAGTGTGCGTATCGGGAGCCGTTGGGCGTGATCTTCGCCCATCGCTCCCGTTGGCGGGAGCAGGGACGCGCCCGGCGTGTTCCGAGAATCAAGGCCTCCCCTCGCGTCTCAGCGTGATTCGGGGGGACGGTCTTGGCACCGGGTGGGCTTTGTGCGATAGTGTCGCCCAGCGGGCAGGCCGCCCGCAGAGATGGCTGAGAGGGATCCCATGCAGACCAGACCGCTTTCGTTCCTGACCGCTCTCGCGATGTGCGGAGCCGTCTGCTCAGCGGGTGAAGTTGCCCGATCGGGGTCCGAGGCGGCAAGCCCGCGGCTGCAGGAGGTCACGCTGCGACCCAGCCGGACGCCGACCGTCGCAACGAATCTCTGGGGTGAGCCCGTTCCGTCGGGCGAGGGTGCTCCACTCCTGGGCTGCCAGCGGGTGAGCACGCACCTCTCCAACGCGTTCGATGACACCCAGTGGACCGCGCAGGCTGGCTTCGCGGAGCAGGAGATCATGGCGGCGTCGTACACGATCAGCGCCGCCGATTTCCCGATCCGAATCGACACGATCCAGGGCCTTTTCGTCACCGCCCAGACGACGGTGACGACGACCACGCGCTACACCGTCTTCGTCTGGGAGGGCACGCCCCAGAGCGGCACGATCGTTGCACAGTTCTCCAGCGATGATATCATTCTGCCCAACCTGGTCATGCCGCCCGGCAACAACGCGACGCTCCTCGAGGTCAGCGTCGACCCGGGTGATCCGGAACAGATCATCGTCCAGAACAACGGGACCGCGACCTATTCGATCGGCTTCCGCATCGACGAGCACAACAACCAGACGCAGAACCCCTGCTTTGTTGCGCCGCCGTCATCCTCCAACGCGTTCCCCGCAACCGATACCAACGGGCTCAACAACCCGACGAACAACTGGCTGTTCGCGGTCGATTGTGGGCTGTTGGGTTGCCGGGCGGGGTGGAGCCGGTTCAGCCAACTCGGGCTCTGCACCCCCTCGGGCGACTGGGCGCTCTCCGCGACCTACACGAGCCTCGCGTGCACGCCCGGCGTCGGCGCGTGCTGCCTGCCCGATGGCTCGTGCACGATCGACTCGGAGGGCAACTGCACCGCCAACGGCGGGACCTTCCAGGGCGACGGCACGGTCTGCGAGGATGTCGTCTGCGAGATCCCGCCCCAGGCCTGCTGCTTCGAGTCCACGGGGGGGTGCCTGAATCTCGATCCGACGGACTGCCTCAACGCGGGCGGCGTGCCCGGCGGTGTCGGCACGACCTGCTCCACCACCGTCTGCTTCCCGGAGGGCGCGTGCTGCCTCCCCGACGGCTCCTGCGCCGACGGGCTGAGCCCCGAGGAGTGCGCCGCGCTCAACGGCACCTTCGAAGGGGACGGCACAACCTGCGCCTCGGTCGTCTGCCCCGAGCCCACGGGCTCGTGCTGCTTTCAGACCGGGTTCTGCCTCGAGCTCACCGAGGGTGACTGCGTCAACGCGGGCGGGTCATGGGGCGGCCCGGGGACCGATTGCACCGATGTCGATGGCGACGGCGAACCCGACGCGTGCCAGGGCGGGGGCTGCACCGACGCGGACCTCGCCGAGCCGTTCGGCGTGCTCGATCTCGCGGATATCACCGTGTTCATCGGCGCCTTCAACGCTCAGGATCCGATCGCGGACCTCGTCCCCCCGGCGGGCGTCTGGGACCTCGCGGACCTCTCCGCCTTCGTCGCGAGTTTCATCGACGGCTGCCCATGAGTTCCGAGCCCGGGAGGCGCGCGGAATCCCGCTGACCTATGCTGCGCGCATGACCGATCCCAACGGCATGCTCGGGGAACTGCGCGCCGCGCAGCAGGCGCTCGATGACTTCGCGTCCGAGGCGATCGCGGCGAAGCTCGAGCGGATCGCGGATGATCTTGCCTCTTCGCTCCGCGCAGGCGGCAAGATCCTCGCGTGCGGGAACGGGGGCTCATCCGCCGACGCGATGCATTTCTGCGAGGAGCTCACCGGGAGATACCGGGACGACCGCCCGCCCTACGCCGCGATCTCCTGCACCGACCCCGGCCATATCACCTGCACCGCGAACGACTACGGCTTCGAGCATGTCTTTTCGCGTTGGATCCGCGGGCTCGGCCGACAGGGCGACGCGCTGATCGCGCTCTCGACGAGCGGCAACAGCCCCAACATCATCCGCGCAGTCGACTCGGCGAACGACCTGGGTTTGACGACCGTCTGCCTGCTGGGCAAGGGGGGCGGCGTGCTCCGGGGGCTCGGCACGCACGAGATCCTCGCGCCGGGAGAAACCTCGGACCGGATCCAGGAACTGCACATGCTCGCGCTCCACGCGCTGGTGCTCGGCATCGAGCGGCGACTCGCCAAACCCGCCTGACGAGCACGAGCAGCGGTCACCGTGACCCGATTGCGACGGTAATCTCATCGGGGAGCAGGAGCGTCAACGGCGCGTAACCCGGATGATCCGGTAGGCTTGGAGCCGCGGCGCCGCGGGGCGCGGCCCGCTCGCAAGGCCCGCCCAAGAGCGGCGGCTCGGTCCGGCAGCGTGACGGCGTACGCCACACCAGGATCTCGCGCGGGGTCCCAAACGACACCTCGGAAGCTCTTGCCCCGATGAGATTCGGGCACCGCCCGTCCACCCGGGGATGCGTCGCGGCGAGCGCGGCGCGGCACGCGTTGTGCCGGTTCCGGGCGTGCATCACCCAATCATCGATCGGATAGGTCGTCGCGAGATGGTCGAAGAGATCGTCGTTCGGAGAGGGCGTGGGCGCAGCCCAGACAACGCTGACCAGCATCAGCGTCGGCAAACCCGCGATCCTTCCCGCTCGCTGCATGATCGATCACATCCTCGTCAGCAGATCCGACATTCGATGCCCGACGACCAGCTGGCCCGTCGTGCCCTCCACGCAACGGACGATAGCCGGTTCTCTTTCGCAAACCCGCCGAGATCCGCGCGGATCATCCGGCCTCGACCTGTAGCATCTCAGATCGACCGCACCCGTCGGCTCCCCCTATCATCGCATGATCCGAACGCAGCGCGAACCGAGCGCCGCAGCGGGGCCTCCCGGGCCGCGAGTCGGAGCGAGAAGACCTCACGAAAGGAGCACACGCGATGCCCTACTACACGAAACTCGGCACGATCCCGAAGAAACGGCATGTGCAATTCCGCCGCCCCGACGGCGCGCTGTATTCCGAGGAGGTCTTCGGGACCGAGGGCTTTGTCGGCCCGACCAGCACGCTCTACCACATCCATCCCCCGACGCAGGTGTCGGGTTGGCAGACGATGTACTCGACCAAGACCGAGTTCGTCGAGACCGATGTCATGCGGATGCGCCACATCAAGACCCAGCCCGTCACCGCGGAGGGCGACGCGGTCACCGGACGCAAGGTCATCCTCGGCAACGCGGATGTCGAGATGAGCGTGTGCCAGCCCGCCGAGCAGATGGGCTACCACTTCAAGAACGGGCAAGGCGACGAGTGCTGGTTCGTCCACTACGGATCGGGCACGCTCTACACGATGTTCGGCACGCTGAAGTTCGGAAAAAAGGACTACATCGTCATCCCCAAGGGCACGATCTACAAGGTCGAGTTTGACGAGTTGAGCGACGAGGACCGCCCCGAGGGTGTGAGCGCCGAGGACATGCCGCTCGCGAAATTCCTGGTCTTCGAGGTGATGAACACGAGCCACATCGGCCCACCCCCGCGGTATGTCTCCAAGACCACCGCCCAGTTCCTCGAGCACTCGCCCTACTGCGAGCGTGATCTTCGCACACCCGAGCTGCCCATGACCTTCGACGAGGCGGGCGAGTTCGAGGTCCGCATCAAGGCCCGCGACTGCGTCCACAGCTACACCTACCCCTACCACCCGCTCGATGTCGTAGGCTGGGACGGCTGCTACTACCCCTACTGCTTCAATGTTGACGACTTCGCGCCCATCACCGGCAAGCTCCACATGCCGCCCCCGATCCACCAGACCTTCGAGGCGCACAACTTCGTCATCTGCTCGTTCTGCCCCCGCATCCTCGACTTCCACCCCGACGCGATCCCCGTCCCCTACAACCACTCCAACCTCGATTCCGACGAGGTCCTCTATTATGTCGAGGGCAACTACAAAGCCCGACGCGGAATCGAGTCCGGGTCGATCAGCCTGCACCCGCAGGGCATCCCCCACGGCCCTCATCCCGGGACCGTCGAGGCAAGCCTCGGCAAGACCGAGACCAACGAACTCGCGGTGATGTGCGACACCTTCCGCCCGCTCTATCCGACGAAGTTTGCGCTCGAGATCGACGACCCGGAGTACCCGGAGAGCTGGCGGTCCGACCACCACGCGCCGGGAGAGAAGCGGGCGGCGCAGATGCAGGACGCGGGCGCCAACGACGCTGTCACGAACACCTGGGACTGACCCGCGTTCGGCCATGTCGCGGCGCTCGGATTCTTCACGCCCGCGCCGCGAAGGATCGCTCAGACCGCTGCGGAAACGCCCCGCGCGCGGTATCGTGCGCGGGTACCCACAAGCCAGGAGGTCCCACGATGCGACCGATCGCCACCGCTCTCGCAACTCTCGTCCTCGTCGCCCCGCTCACGCACGCCCAACTCACGCCGGCAGAGGAAGCCGCGGGTTGGCGCATGCTCTTCGACGGCGAGACCTGGAACGGATGGCGCTCCTACCGGCAGGAGTCCCCACCCGCGAAGGGGTGGGCGATCGAGGACGGCACGCTGCATGTCCAGGGGGGCGGGGGCGACATCGTCACGGAGGAGGTGTTCGGGGACTTCGAGCTCAGCCTCGAGTTCAAGGTCAGCCGTCACGCGAACAGCGGGATCATCTACCGCGTTGACGAGAGCCTTGCCTATCCGTGGATGACGGGCCCCGAGTACCAGGTCCTCGACGACGAACGCCCCGAGGCGGACAACCGCCTGCACTCCGTCGGCGCGGTCTATGACCTCTACACCCCCGCGGAAGACAAGCCCACCAAGCCCGCGGGCGAATGGAACAAGGCCCGCATTCGCATCTCGGACGGCGTCGTCAAGCACTTCCTCAACGGCGCGAAAGTCGCCCAGTATGACATGCACTCCGACGAGTGGATGGCGAAAATCGCGGGAAGCAAGTTCCGGGACATGCAGGGCTTCGGCACCCAGCCCAGGGGGCGCATCGCCCTGCAGGACCACGGAGACGATGTCTGGTACCGCAATATCAAGATCCGTGATCTCAATGCACCGATGCCCAACGAGAAGGACCTGCTCCGCTCCGACGCCGCGGACAACTGGCTCGCGTGGTTCCCCATCGCGTCCGCCCCCAGGCCCATCTTCAGCACCACCGGCGATCCGGTCCTCCGGATTCAGGGCGAACCCAAAGGCTACCTCCGCACCACGGACACCTACGACGACTTCGTCCTCCGCCTCTCGTGGCGCTACCCGGAGCAAGCTGGCAACTCCGGCGTCCTCCTCCGCACGATCGGGGAGGACAAGGTCTGGCCCAACTGCATCGAGGCCCAGCTCATGAGCGGGAACGCGGGAGACTTCGTGAATCTCTCAGACGGTTCCATGACCATGCCCCGAGCGGAGGGCCGCTTCGGCCGCAAGAGCCACAACGCGGAGAACCCGCTGGGCGAATGGAACACCTACGAAATCATCGCCAAGGGCGGCGAGATCACGCTCTATGTGAACGGGGAAAAGCTGAACCACGCGACCGACTGCCCCACCCGCGCCGGCACCATCGCGCTGCAGTCCGAGGGGGTCCCGATCGAGTTCAAGGACATCCGCATTGCGCCCCTCGCCGATTGAGCGAGAAAGCGTCACGCGACCGCCCCGAAGAAAAGCCACCTGCCGGACTCGAACCGGCGACATTCAGTTTACAAAACTGACGCTCTACCAACTGAGCTAAGGTGGCGATCCGCAGAGTCTACCCGCCCCGAGCGGGATCGGCTCCGCGGCGAGCCGCTCAAAGCGGTCAATCGTCGTGGATCAGCGCCGTTCCAGCGGAACCCGCCTGCGCCGCCTCCCGACGGAGCCCCCCCGGCTCCGCACCGAGGATGTGGACCGCCCCGACCCCACGCGAGAGGTTTGCGAGCGCCCCCTCGATCTTCGGGATCATCCCGTCGACGATCACCCCGTCCGCGATCGCACCGCGGGCCTCGGTCGCGGTGAGCGTCGGAATCCGCGTCGACGGGTCGTCCTTGTCCCGGAGCACGCCGGGCACGCCCGTCATGAGGAAGAGGTGGTCAGCGCCGAGCGCCGCGGCGATCGCGGAGGCGACGGTATCCGCGTTGATGTTGTAGACCGGGCACACGCCGTCGTCGCCCGGCGCCGCGTCGATCCCCAGCGTGTTCACAACCGGGGTGTATCCAGCGCCCAGCAGGGTCTCGAGCAGCCCGTGCTCGATTTTCTCGATATCACCGACGAGCCCGAAGTCGATGGGATCGGGGCCGCACCCTGCCATCACGACAGGCGGACGACGCCTCGCGGTGACGAGCCCCGCGCTCACCCCGCTCACACCGACGGCGCTCAGCCCCTGCCCCATCGCCGCCGCGACGACATCCACATTGCACTCACCCGCGAGGACCCGTTTCATGACATCCAGGGTCGCCGCGTCGGTCAGCCGACGCCCACCCACCTGCGTCCGCCGGAGCCCGAGCGATTGCGTGAGCGCGTTCGCCTGGGGGTTCCCCCCGTGGCAGAGCACGAAACGCCACCCCGACGCGACCAGGTCCGAGACCTCGCGCAGGACCGCGACCAGCCGCGCGGTGTCCGCGACCACCTCGCCCCCGAACTTGAGCACGGCGATTGTCGTCTCGGATTTGCTCATCAGGGCCACATCGCGGGGGCGTCGATCCCCTCGCGCTCCGGGAGTCCCAGCATCAGGTTCATGGACTGGACCGCCTGGCCCGCCCCGCCCTTGACGAGATTATCGAGCGCCGTGTCGATCGCGAGTTGTCGCCCTCCCAGCCCATCGGGCTCGGAGATCACCCACGAGAGGTCGACCCACATGCTCCCTTTGATCGCGACGACCTCCGCCGTGCGCGAACCGGCGCCGTGGACGCGGACGAACGCCGAGTCCGAGTAGAACGAACGGAAGACCTCGTCGATCTGCTCGTCGGTAACCGAGTCCTCAAGCCTCACGAACGAAGTCGAGAGGATCCCCCTCGCGAGCGGCGCGCTGCGGGGCATGAAGTGCAGGGCGTAGTCCGTCTTCACACCGCCCCGCTCCATCGCCTCGCCCAAGATCCGCCGGATCTCCGGGGTGTGCTGGTGATTGAGGTGCTTGTAGCTCTTCAGGTTGTTCACACGGATCGGGTGGTGCGTGCCCGCTTTCGCGTACGCGCCGCTCCCCGACGATCCGGTCGACGCGACCACCTGCACCGGGCCCTTCAGCAGGCCCGCCTGCGCCAGGGGGACCAGGGCGAGCATGATCGTCGTCGCGAAACAGCCCGGCGAACTCACCCGGCGAGCCTGCGCAATCTCATCGCGGTACAGCTCCGGGAGCCCAAACTGCCATCGCCCATCGAGATGCTCGGGGTGCGGGTGGTCCTCGCCGTAATAGGTCTTGTAGTCCTCCACGCTGCGGAGGCGGAAATCGCCCGAGAGGTCGATCACCTTCGCGTCGAGCGGCTCGATCTCCGGCGCCAGCGTCGACGAGACCTTGTGCGGGAGGCCCAGGAACACGACATCAACCCCGTCCGCCGCGTCCGCGAGCGGGATCTCCTCGAAGGTCAGCCCCGTGTCGGTCATGCTCAGGTGGACCGACTCGAGCGGCTGGCCCACCTGATCGATGCTGCTCACGCGGGCCAGCGCGACTGACGGGTGCGCGAGCAGCATGCGGATCAGCTCCGCGCCGCCGTACCCGGTCCCCCCCACCACCGCGGCCTTGAACTTTGACGGTTGATCAGGTCGTGTCACGAAAATCCTCGATTCCCTGCAGCCTCTTGCTTACGACCGCGAGCACGGCTTTCTATCAGGAGCCTAGGCGGGCACGCCGCAACCCCGTCTCCCCTGCATCGGTTGATCAGCCCACGATCCTGCGTCGGCGCAGCGAATCGAGGATCACACGATCCACCGGCACCCCCGTGTCGAGCAGCATGTGGCGCATCCCGCGGGCCTTGCAGGTCTCCGCGATCCCGTCGATATGCCGTCGCAACCGAGCGCGGTACTGCTCGATCAACGCCGGAGAGATCGTGACCTCGCTCGCCCGTCCGGTCTCGATATCGGTCAGGCGGATGTCCCCCCGGATCCCGGTATCGATCTCCAACTCCGGGTCAAGCTCGCCCGGCGCGAGGATCTGCATGCAGCTGACATCGAACCCCTCGATCCCCGCGGCGCTCAGATACCGAAGGCCGGCGTCCACGCCCTCGGGGAAGAGGAAATCGCTGAGCACGACCAGCACACCCGTCCCCGATTTTGTGCGGACCACCCGCCGCATCGCGTCCGCGAACGGCTCGGGGCGAGCACCACCCTCGAGCGGCTCCGGATCCTCAAGCAGGAACGCCGTTAGGCGGTCGAGTTGCCCGCGCCCGCGCATCGGGGTGAGCCGGCGTGTCCGCCCGCGCCCGAACCGCTCGATCACGACGCGGTTCTGGTTGACCAGCCCGATGTAGCCCAGCGCCATCGCGAGGCGACGCGCGTAAGCCGCCTTCGACGGCGCATCGATCTCCGCATTGCGGAACGCGCCGCCGTGCATGCTGGGGCTGTCGTCCAGGACGAGGTGGACCACGAGGTCCTCGTCCTCGCGGAAGAGCTTGACAAAGAAGCGGTCGAGCCTCGCAAAGACATTCCAGTCGATGTGCCTGAGGTCATCCCCCGGCGTGTACTCGCGGTAGTCATCGAACTCGACGGATTGCCCCCGGCGCTTGGACCGGCGTTCGCCCGGGAGTTTGCCCGCGAACACCTTCCGGCTGAGCACATCGAGCCGGTCGAGGCGAGCCGCCAGCGCGGGAGGCAGCAGGTCCTCCATCGTCCGCGGGGTGTCGCTCGTCTGGATGATCCGCATGGGGGGACTCCGCTGCAGCCGACCGGACCTCCGCAGGGTACGCTGAGTTGAGCGGGACCCGCGGGACCCGCGGGGATCGAATCGGAAAGGAGCGTCCGTCGTGAACCAGACGCGTGTTCTGCCGCTGGCCCTCTTGTTGCTCATGAGTCTGAGTCCCTGGGCGGACGCACAGCCCGACTCCCCCGCCGCACTGCGACAGACCGTCGTGGAGCTGGAGGGACGCGTCGCGGCGCTGCGCGCCCAACTCGCGACCATCACCGCGGAGCGAGACCAGTTGCTCGCGGAGATCGCACGCCTCCGGGCAGCGATCATCCCCGGATCCGATCCGGCGGCGCCGAGACAAGAGCAAGCGAAACCGACCGATGGCGCACGCCCGAGCGTGCCCGTGTCCGCGCTGAGCCAGGACCCGCTCGCCTCCCCGGACGCGCTGTTTGTCGCGTTGCTGCTCGACTATCGGGAGCGATTCACGACCGACCCGACAGCGCCGAAGCTGCCCGAACCCGACGCGGTACGGGAATGGACCCGCGAGATGCGATCCGCCTACGAGGGTCCCACGACCTGGCTCGTCGCGATCGAGGCAATCGTCCGGGAGCAGAAGGACCGCGACCGGGCGGGCGGGCTGCGCGCGCTCGCGACCGTCTTGGACACAGGGACCGGCACCCCGATCAGCAGGCCCGTGATGATCCCGGTTCCGAAACGGATGGAGGCCCGGTTCCCGGAGTCGGTCACGCCGGGTGAAACCCTTCACGCGGAGCTACGCGTCAAGATGAACGCGACCCCCGTATTCCAGGCGTCACGCGAAACCGTGGGGCCTTTCGACTACCCGCCGTACATCGGGCCGTACGCCGGATTCGCGTACGAACTCGACATCGTCGGATTGCGGTTCTTGGACGATTCGGAGATCGACGCCTTGAAACAGCGACCGCGGGGCCCCGTCCGGCGATGACCGATCAGAACGGTCTCCGATGGATCAGTCTTCGAGTTCGTCCTCGTACGCCCAGACGGTGATCGGGAGGTCTCGAACCCCCCACTTGCGGGCGATCTCGTGCGTCGGGAAGAGGACATCGAGTCGATTGCCTTTGATGGCGCCGCCGCAATCCAGAACCGGCACGATCTCGCTGTCGGCGTAACCGGGCACGGTGATGATCGAGCCGTACGGCAGGATCCGCGTATCCGCCGCGACGAGACGCATCGCGTTGGTCCAGACGGAGTGGAGGGTCGCGGTCTGCCCGTCCGCCCACTTGCCGCATGATCGCGCGTCGGGCGAGTACGCGGTGACTTTCATCCAGATCGTGCGCACGGGCACGACCCGGCGACCATCAAACCAGCGGACGGCGCTGTCCTCGACAGGTACCGCCTCGGACAGGATGCGCTCGATTGCCTCCTCGGCCTCGCGTGCCTCGGATGCCGCCCGGGCCTGTTCGTCGATCAGCAGAGGATCAACGACGACCGGCTGCGTCGACACCAGGCGCGACTCGGTCTGCACCAGAGGGGTGCGGACGGTACGCTCCTTGACGAGAACCGCGGACCAAGCGGTGACGCCGACCGCGGCGAGGGCGATGATCCCCCGCGCCGCGAATTGGGCGCATTGGATCCCGACCGGGATGTGTGCTGCTCTTTGACTATCCACCGTGCCTCCCCGCACGGCCCGGGCCCGCCCTGAAGGTGCATGCCGGGTGTCCCACCACACCGGAACGCCAGAGCGGATCGCTCGGGTTACTCGAAACGGTATTCGCAATCGGAGGAACAATCCCGCGAATCGCCCGATCTTTCTCGCCCGGCGCTGGATTGCAACGCATATGTCGGTCTGGCCGGGAGTTCCGGATCTTCCCCCCGAACGGTGGTGTCGCGGGTTCTCATTTCGTTCTCAGGATCGCAGGGAGCACGGATTTTGGGTGATTCAACTGTTCTCGCGGCGGTGCTGACGCTGGTTATCGGTCTTGTCGCGGGCGTCATCGGCGGCCTCGCAGGCATCGGCGGCTCGATTATCATGCTCCCCGCTTTGGGGGTGTTCTTCGGGTACCAAGACGCGACCAAGTCCGAACATCACCTCTACATGGCCGCTGCGATGGTGGTGAACTCGGTCGTCGCGGTGTTCTCGACCCGGAAGCACCGGAAGGCGGGGGCGATCGAACCCCGCCTGACGACCCGGCTGTGCCCCCCCATGTTCGCGGGGATCCTTGGGGGAGTCCTGCTCTCCAATGTCATGGAGGGCGGGACGCTCAAGCTTGCGCTGGTCGGCTTCCTCTGGCTCTACTGCGCGTATGCAATCATCACGACGGTGCGCAAGCTTCCCGAGCCGCACGAGGGCGAGATGCGGGCCGGTTGGGGGGTGATCGGCACGATCGGGGGCGGAACCGGTGTGCTGGCGGGTCTGCTCGGGATCGGGGGGGGCATCGTGATGGTCCCGCTGATGATCGTCGGGGCGAAGGTGCCGGTCCGGAAGGCGGTCGCAGCGAGCGCGTGGGTGATGCAGATCACGGCGCCCGCCGGCGCGATCGTCAAGTTGGCGACGCTCGACGAGCACGGACAGGAATGGAGCGAAGCGCTCTGGATCGCGATCCCCATGGCGGCGGGCGCGATGGTCGGTGCCACGATCGGAGCGGGGCTCACGCATTCGCTCAAGCTCCCGGTCCTGCGGATCGCGATCGCGGTGGTGCTCGCGGGGGCGAGTTTCAAGCTCGCGGGCTTCTTTTGAGCGAGAGCCCCGGATCCGGCGCGAACTGAAACGACCGGCTCCGCGTTACGAATGACTCGGGAGCGAAGCGGTCCGCGGCGTGCGCACGCCGGGACCTGCTCCACGGTCGATCGGAAGGAACCGATGGGTCGAGACCTGCTCAATTTCGGCAAGACCGCGATCCTGATGGGTGCCCTGATGGGGCTATTCGTCGCGGTGGGCGGCATGTTCGGCGAGGGCTATCTGATCCCGGCGTTGCTCTTCGGCGGGGGGCTGAACCTCGTCGCGTTCTTCTTCAGCGACACGATCGCGATCAAATCGATGCGCGGGCGGGAGGTCACCGAGGAGAACGGGGGCGACCTCTACCGCATGGTGGATCGCCTTCGGCAGCGGGCGGACCTGCCGATGCCCAGGCTGTACCTGACCCCGCACCAGGCGCCCAACGCGTTCGCGACGGGTCGGAGCCCGAAGCGGAGCGCCGTCGCGCTGACGCAGGGGGCGCTGGACCTGATGCAGCCGCACGAGCTCGAGGGTGTGATCGCGCACGAATTGGCGCACATCAAGCACCGGGACACGCTGATCTCGACGATGGCGGGCGTGATGGCGGGCGTCCTGGCGTTTCTCGCCCAATGGGGGCTGTTTTTCGGCGGGGCGCGGGGGCGGAACCCGCTGGCGATGATCGCGGTGGTGATCCTCGGAGCGGTCGGTGCAGCGGTGCTCAAGGCGGCGATCAGCCGGAGCCGGGAATTCGCCGCGGACGCGGAGGGGGCGCGGATCGCGGGCTCACCCACTGGGCTGATGAGTGCGCTGGCGACGCTCGAGAACGCGAACCGGCGGATCCCGATGCGTGGGACGAACTCAGCGATGCACAACCTGTTCATCGTCGAGCCGTTCGGGGGTGACACGCTGAGCAAGCTCTTCGCGACCCATCCCCCAACCGAGAAACGGCTCGCGGCGCTCCGGAAAGTCCGCGTCGAGGGTTGATCCGAATCCGCCCAGCGTCTCGACAGCGTGCGCGGGGGAGGGCGGACGCGTACGATCGCGGCATGGTGAAGATCACGCTGCCGGATGGATCGGTCAAGGAATTTCAGGGCCCGGTGACGGCGCTGGAGGTCGCGGAGTCGATCGGCTCGCGGCTGGCGAAGGCCGCCGTGGGCGCGAAGGTGGACGGGGCGCTGTCCGACCTTTCGACGCGGATCGAGCACGACGCGGCGGTCGCGATCGTGACCGAGAAGACGCGAGATGGTGAGGCGGATCCGGACGCGCTGTACCTGTGCCGGCACTCCGCGGCGCATGTGATGGCGGAGGCGATCCAGCGGATCGTGCCCGGGGCACAGCTGGTCTATGGGCCGCCGCTGGAGAACGGGTTCTACTACGACATCGCGTTCCCGGAGGACCGGCCCTTGCGCGAGGGGGATTTCGAGGCGATCGAGGCGGAGATGACCGCGATCGTCAAGGAGGACCGGGCCTTCACGCGGTACGAGATGCCGGCGGGCGAAGGGATGGCCAAGCTCGAGAGCGAGGGGAGCAAGTACAAGCTCGACAACGCGCAGCGGGCGATCGACGCGGGCAGCGACGAGTTGAGCTGGTACGCGACGGGCGAGCCGGGCACGGACTGGGAGGATCTCTGCCGGGGTCCTCATGTGCCCAGCACGGGGCGGATCGGGGCGATCAAGGTGATGAGCCTCGCGTCCTCCTACTGGCACGGCGACGAGAACAGCGACCGTCTGACGCGTGTCTATGGGACGGCGTTCTTCAACAAGAAGGACCTGGACGCCCACCTGCACGCGCTGGAGGAAGCGAAGAAGCGGGACCACCGTGTGCTGGGCAAGCAACTCGACCTGTTCCACATCGACGACGAGGTGGGGCAGGGGCTGATCCTGTGGACGCCGCGTGGGTCGATCATCCGCAAGGAGCTGCAGGACTGGATCGGGGGCGAGCTGCGGAAGATGGGGTACACGGATGTGTTCTGCCCCCACATCGGCAAGCTCGGGCTGTACAAGACCTCGGGACACTTCCCCTACTACCAGGACAGCCAGTTCGTGCCGGTGATGGAGCGGCAGTTCATCGAGCAGGTGAGCGAGGAGGGCTGCTCGTGCGGCGACCTCTCGAACATGATGCGGGCGGGCGACATCGACGGGTATCTGCTCAAGCCGATGAACTGCCCGCACCACATCAAGATCTACGCGAGTCGGCCGCGGTCGTACCGGGACCTGCCGATCCGCCTGAGCGAGTTCGGGACGGTGTACCGCTGGGAGCAGTCGGGCGAGTTGAACGGGCTGACGCGTGTGCGGTGCTTCACGGTGGACGATGCGCACCTGTTCTGCCGCGAGGACCAGGTCGCGGACGAGGTGATGGGCTGCCTGTCGCTGGTGAAGATCGCGCTGGACACGCTGGGGCTGACGGACTTCCGTGTGCGGGTGGGCCTTCGGGATCCGGACTCGAGCAAGTATGTGGGCGACCCCGCGGTGTGGGACCGCGCCGAGCAGGCCTGCCGCGACGCGGCGGCGAGCCTGGGCGGCAAGGTGACCGAGGAGCCGGGCGAGGCGGCGTTCTACGGGCCCAAGATCGACTTCGTGGTCAAGGATGTCATCGGGCGCGAGTGGCAGCTCGGCACGGTGCAGGTGGATTACAACCTTCCCGAGCGGTTCGGGCTCGAGTATGTGGGCAGCGACAATAAGACGCACCGCCCGGTGATGATCCACCGCGCCCCGTTCGGCTCGATGGAGCGGTTCGTGGGCGTGCTGATCGAGCACTTCGCGGGCGCGTTCCCGCTGTGGCTCGCGCCGGAACAGGTGCGGGTGCTGCCGGTGAGCGAGAAGTCCAACGACTATGCACAGGCGCTGTGCGACAAGCTCGTCGCGCGGGGCGTGCGTGCGACGGTCGATCTGCACAACGATCGGGTGCAGGCGAAGATCAAGCACGCGGCCGGGATGAAGATCCCCTACTCCGCGATCGTCGGTCCGCGCGACGAGGAGGCCGGCGAGGTGAATGTCCGCGCGTTCGGGATCAAGGACGCGCTGGGGTCGATGCCGGTTGACGACTTCGTGGACGCGATCGCGGACGAGATCGCCTGCAAGGGGAGCGAGCGGCTGACCGAGCGGTTCGAGACGGCGGGCGTTTGATGCGGAAGCGGGACGGGCAGGCGCCGCGCCCCCTGTGTCGGGGCGGATGACGCTTGCTGATCCAGCATTTCGGTCCGGCTCGTTGCTTCGCAGCGGGTCGCGCTTCGGGATCGCGGGGGCGTGTGTTATGTTCTCGACATGTCGGAAGCCGAGGCGATCCTCTGGTTCGCGATGATGGCGCTGTTCAGCGGCGGGGCGTGTTATGTCGTCCGCGGGCTGATCGGCGAGGATGTGCGGATCGCGAGGCGGGCGGCGCGGCCTCCGAGCGATGGAGACATTGAGGAAGGGGCGCGTATCCCGCGCCGGCGGATCACCCGCTCGCTCGTTGCGCTGGGCGTCGGGTTGTGCTTGCTCGGCGCGGGGTCGTCCTGGGGCGCCCTGACGGTCCGCCGTTGGTTCTCGTGGAGCTCTGGCGGGTCCGCTGATCGGCTGGCGCTCGTGGTCGCGTCGGGGATGCTGCTTCCCTGCGTCGTGCTGCTCGGGATCGGGATCGTCGGGGATCGCGCCAAGGGGGGGAAGCGTTGCCCCGGGTGCTGGTACGACATGTCTGCTGGGGGCGACCGCTGCCCCGAATGTGGTCGGGACATCACGGGCCCGAGCGACCTGGTCCGCACCCGTCGTCGCAGGTGGCCCTTCGTGATGGCGGCGGTGCTGGTGCTCGGTGCTGTCTACGCGTGGCGGCACACCGCACGGATCCACCGTGCCGGTTGGCTCGGGGGCGTGCCGACAACGGCGCTCTCGCTGGGGTGGAAGTGGCTCCCGGACACCCTGATCGTAGACCAGCGCGTTGATGGTTCGCTGAGCAATCGGATTCAGTTCGAGCGGGCTGAACCGGTCGGCCTGTGGGCCTCGACGACGCGGGCGCTCTCGAACCCGCGCTCGCTGGACTTGCTCCCGAGAGCGATGCAACTGCGAGACGACATCGCGAGTGTTCGCGCCGAGTCGATGGCGGTTTGGAGCGAAGCGGACTTCGCGTTGCCGCCCGACGGCGCGGAACGGCTGGGCACATTCATTCTCGGCTACCGGCCCGCGAATCAGCGCGAAACACAGATGCTCGATGCGCTTGTCTGGGGGAGGGGATTCACCGCCCCGGCGATCACGGCCGAACAACGGGACGAAATCCTCGAGCGGGTCGCGAACGGGGAAGCCGTGGATGGGGTAGCGTTGAGCCTCGCGGTCCGCACGGTCTGGGGTTCCATCGGTCCCGAGCCCGATTCGGGCGAGAGGCTGGAGACCGATCTTGCACTCCGGGCAATTGAGCACCACCCGTTCCCGATCCGTGATGCCCGTCGTGGCATGCTGGCCTGGTTCGCGGTCGCGGCCGCTCGCGCGGATCCCGATGCGATCCCGCGGCTGCATGACCTCACGGAGCATCCGTCTCCTTCCGTTCGGCTCACGGCGTTGAACGGGCTCGTGAACGACACCGGGTGGGAGCAAGACCTTTCGATCCGGCTGCGGTCCGCCCTGGGCAACGCGGTGCGCGACCCGGTTCCGGAGATCAGCGCGTACGCGGCGCAGGTGTTGATGAGCCGCCGGACACATGACGAAGACGGGATTCGAGCGATCGTGGAAGCGATCCGGTCGAACCGCCCCGGTCGGGAGGGCCTGATTCCCAGCGGTCCTTCGAACGCGCAGATCCCGCTCGCGATCGAGGAGGCGGTGGTGGATGCGATCGCGGACCCGGACCCGGTGATGGCGGAGCGGGCGGCGGAGTACCTCCGCTTCCGTCTCTATGAGCACGACCCGGTGGCCCTCTCACTCGCGGCGCGGACAAGGGACCTGCTGGACGCGGGTGCCCTGAGTGATCCTGCGTTCAGTCAAATCCGGGGGGATCTTAGTTTTGCGATCAACAGCGCCGTCCAGCGGACAACTCAATCGCCCCAAACGCCCGCCCCTTGACGAAACAAACGAGACAGCGACCGACGGGTCTTCGGTTCGTGTCAATCGGAGGGACGCTCCACAACGATCTCGATCGGTTCGCCGGGAGTGGTTTCTTCCGCGGGCACCAGTGGAAACCGGACTCTGATGATCGAGCCGGTCTCGCTCGCGGGCTGGCCTTCCGTGCCAGTGGTGAGATTCCCGGTGGAGATAAAGATCCCGGCCTGGGTGGAGCCCTCGCGGAAGACCTCGTTGATCTCTTGCGGGGTAATGACGCCCGAGGACGCGGTCGAGGTCGCGCGGACCCAGACCTGCCGGCTGCGGTTCCAACCGAAGACGAGCCAGCCCGGTGCTTCGAAATCAGACCGCGTGATTGTCACGCCGTGCGGCCATTCGAGCGGATCGACGAGCCGTCCCTCGCGCAGGTCGCGGGCGATGCGTTCGCGTTCGAGCGGGTCGTTGCCCGCGATGAGTTCACCCAGCGCGTTGGCGCCGCCGGTCTCGCCCGCGCCCTGGCCGACGGGGCGGGCGTCCATCTTCTGGTTGCCGTAGGACAGGAAGATGATCGCGACGATGCCCGTGAGGACCGCGAAGGGGAGCAGGAGCCAGAGCGTGAGCAACAGGTTTTTCTTGCGGCCTTCGGCGCGTTGCATGGCGAAGGGTAGCGCCGGTACCCCTCTTCGCATGCGCACAAAAGAGCCCGGGCGGAGGCCCGGGCTCTGAAAGGTTGCGGGTTGGCGCGGAGTTACTTCGCCGCTGCGAAGTTCTCGGCGACCTTGCTCCAGTTCACGACATTCCAGAACGCGGCGATGTAATCGGGACGCTTGTTCTGGTAGTTGAGGTAATAGGCGTGCTCCCAGACATCGAGGCCGAGGATGGGGGTATGGCCCTTCATGTACGGCGAGTCCTGGTTGGGTGTGGACCCGACATGCAGTTTGCCGTTTTCATCAAGACCGAGCCACGCCCAGCCGGAACCGAAGCGGTTGGCGGCGGCGTTGACGAACTCCTCCTTGAAGTTCTCGAACGAGCCGAACGCGGAGTTGATCGCGTCGGCGAGCTCGCCCTCGGGCGCTCCCCCCCCACCCTTGCCGGCGGGCGCCATGACCTGCCAGAAGAGGCTGTGGTTGGCGTGACCTCCCGCGTTGTTCCGCACCGCGGTCTGCTTGTCCTCGGGAATTTTGTCGATGTTGCGAAGAACCTCTTCGACGGGCTTGTCGGCCCAGTCGGTGCCCTCCAACGCGGCGTTCGCCTTGGAGACATACCCGGCGTGGTGCTTGCCGTGGTGGATTTCCATGGTCTTCGCATCGATGTGGGGCTCGAGCGCGTCTGTCGCGTAGGGGAGATCGGGGAGCGAAAAGGGCATCATGGGCTCCTTCTTTGTTTGGGTTTCGGACGGTTTTGCGGTCTTTTCCTGTCGCCCGATCGGGTGACCGAGCCCTGAAAAAACACGCAAATTGTGGACAGATTGAGGACCGACCGCCCCGCCGGTTGCCGGCGAGGAGTGATCCATGTACGATGTCCGCTCGGCGCATCGTCCGGTGAGCGGTGCTGACCGATAACGAGCGTAGGTCTCGGTGCCGGGCAGGTCAATCGTCGGACGAATGACGAGTGGCGGATTGGAGTCGACGCGCGGCGGGGCAGTCATGGATGCACAGGAACGGGGTGGCTGAAGACCCGGACCGTTGTTTGGCGACACGGGATTTCGGAGCGCAAATTTGAATCATTCTTGAGTTGGAGGCGAAACAATCGGGCTGCGAATTCGTATTGGTATGGACCGGGATGCTGAAATACCTACCGCAGCCTGAACAACTCATACTCCGACCCGGCTTGACAGTCACTCGAGAGTCTCATTTCCCGGCCCCAAGCGGGCTGAGGAAAGCGGAACGGGCGCAGAAGCCCGAGCGGAAAGCGGATCCCGGACGGACCCGCGAGGAAGGTTGACCCACGATGGTGAACGCACAGAAGCGCGCCCCCAGCCCGATCGAGCAGACCCAGCGCCGCGAGCGCGTCGGTGTCCGTTCGTCCACAACGGGCGGCGGGGCCGTGCGTCGTCTTTCTCACGAGGATGAGCGGCTGCTGAAGCAGATCCTCGCGAAGCCTCAGGATTACATCGACAGCGAGGTCTTCTATGAAGACGGCGCGGAGAAGTCGATTTATGACGAGGCCCCGGCGATCCAGCAGCCGGACACGACCTGGTACCACCCGGTGATGGACGATTACTCGGGCTCTCGCACGCGGAGCGTGAAGAGCAGCCAGCAGGTGATCCTCACCGCCGCGGAAGAGCGGGTGCTCTTCCACCAGTTCAACTATGCGCGGCACCGGGTCCGTCTGCTGCAGGACGAGATCTGGTCGAACGCGGACAAGCAGCCCACGCCGGAGCAGGCCCAGGACATCCTGGGGTGGCACCGCCGGGCGGACCGGATCCGTGAGCAGATCGCGGAGACCAACCTGGCGCTGGTGCTCGCGATGGCGAAACGGACGCGGATGAGCGAAGTGGACTTCGCGGACCTCGTGTCCGAGGGGAACATGGCGCTGCTCCGTGCGGTGGATAAGTTCGATGCGGGCCGCGGCTACAAGTTCTCCACCTATGCGTGCCGCGCGATCCTGAAGGCGTTCAGCCGTCAGGGGATGAAGCTCAGCAAGTATCGCCAGCGGTTCCCCACCGATTTCGATCCGAAGCTCGAGAAATCGAACTTCCTGGAGACGAAGCGGGCGACCTTCGAGAAGGACGCCGCGGAGGAGGTCCGGACAATTGTCATGGACAATCGCGCCGACCTCACCGAGGTCGAGCGGACCGTGATCGAGCACCGCTTCGGGCTCGAGAACAGCAACGCGGAAAAGCCCATGACGCTCGAGCAGGTCGGGCAGATCATCGGCGTGACCAAAGAACGGGTGCGTCAGATCCAGAACAAGGCGATGGAGAAGATCCGGACCGAACTGGAGAGCAAATTCCTGGGCGAACCCCAGGAGAAAACACCCGAGGGCGAGGCAGCCGCGACCGCCTGAGATGGTCGTGCGCGGAGCTTTCTCCCTCTTGGGATTCTCTTCGTTTCTCTGAAACGCCCCACCGAGTCACTTGCGTGCCGCGAGTGTTCCGGCGGGGCGTTTTTTTGTCTCCGGCGATTGGAGCCATTGCGCATTTCAAATGCAGGGCGGGGTGGTTTGCGGTCTGGAGGTCGCCGGGCTCGCTCCCCCTCGATTTCGCGGCCGAAACGCATCGGCACCGCTATTCTGTGCGTACAGCGATGACCAGCGGGAGGTGCGCAACGCCCGCTGCGGCGACACGAGGGATGGCACGCGGGGGAATCCCGCGGGGGAGTTGTGACCGTGACGACTATTGACAGTGCCCCAGAGACGCAGAACCCGACCGGGCATATCTCGTTCGTGACCGAGAAGAAGGACCCGCACGCGACGCGCTGGGGCGACTTCCTGAAGGCGACGATCGATTACGAGTCTTCCGACCTGATCATCAAGACGGACCAGCCGCCCTCGCTGCGGATCAAGGGCTCGCTCAAGAAGCTGAACACCGAGCCCGTCACGATGGAGGATTGGAACACCATCCTCAACGAGATCCTCGACGAGCAGCAGATGGCGGACCTGAAGAAGTTCGGTTCGGTCGACTTCGCCTACGACTACGATGACAAGACGCGTTTCCGCGTGAACCTCTTCCAGGCGCGGGGTAAGATCTCCGTCGCCGCGCGTCGGATCACCTCGAACATTCTCCCCTTCGACAAACTCGGGCTTCCCCCGGTGATGAGCGAGATCTGCATGCAGCCGCAGGGGATCGTGCTGCTCTGCGGCGTGACGGGTTCGGGCAAGTCGACGACGATCGCGTCGATGCTCGATTATGTCAACGAGCGCAAGAAGGTGCACATCCTGACGATCGAGGACCCGATCGAGTACATCTTCGAGGATAAGAAGGCGACGATCAACCAGCGTGAGATCGGCATCGACTGCCTGGACTTCAAGATCGCGCTGCGAGCGCTGGTGCGGGAGAACCCCGACATCGTGCTCGTGGGCGAGATGCGTGACCAGGAGACCTTCGAGGCGGCGCTGCACGCCGCGGAGACGGGCCACCTCGTGTTCGGGACGATCCACGCGTCGAGCACGACGCAGACCTTCAGCCGTATCTACGGCCTGTTCGAGCAGGAAGAGGTCGAGCAGGTCCGCCGGATCTTGGCGTACCAGATGCGGGCGTTCGTCTACCAGAAACTGCTGCCGACGCTGCACGAGCACATCCACCGGATCCCCGCGGTCGAGATCCTGATCAACAACGGTGTTGTCCGGAAAATGGTGCTGGAGGGGCGTGAGGGCGAGTTGCGCGAGTACCTCAAGAGCATCGAGGCTCGCCAGAGCGGGATGATCGACTTCAACCAGGCGTTGGTCGATCTGGTGGAGGCGGAGATGATCCACCTCCGTGTCGCGATGGAAGCGACGCCGAACGCGGACGAACTGCAGATGCGGCTCAAGAAGCTCGCGTGAGCGGGCGGGTCCGACCACGGAGCACGCGGCTCGTGCTGATCGGGGTCCCCTTAGCCCTGCGGGATCGCCCGGGAAGGGCTATCCTCGCGTTCCGCGATCCGGACCTCCGTTCGCGTGCCAGAGGAACACACCGTGGCGATTGATCTCATTCAGACACTGCCGGTCTCGACCGGGCTCACGCTGCCTCCGGGCGGGGCGCCCCTCGTGCTCGCGCAGTCCGCGTTCGTGCTCGTTTCGTGGTGGAAGGTGCTGATCCTGCTTCTGCCGTTCCTTCTCTGGGGGAAGCTGGTCAGCGATGTGTTCGACAAGCACGCCGACCGCTTCCATCTCGGGCAGGAGAAATGGGGCGCCATCCACCTCTTCGTTGGTCTGCTCGCGGCGGCGGTCGCGTTCGGCATGCCGATCCCCGCATGGTGGGGTTTCCTGATCGGTTTCCTCGGCGCGGTGCTGATCCTGGGTGCCGATGTGCTGGTGTTCACGGCGATCGTGAACAAGGACGAACGCGTCCCCGACGAGCACAAGCTCAAGCTGGACATGTCCGCGATGGCGGAGGGCAGCGCCCGCCGGAAGGCGGCAAAGCAGGCCGCGACCGTTTCGCTCGGCATCCAGGGCCCGGATGGCACGGTGGCGCCGCCCAAGCAGGAGAGCCCGGAATACCAGGTCCGTGCGGAGGCGGAAGGCGTCTACATCAAGGCGCGGGAGAACCGCGCGAGCCGGGTGGTCATCTCGGCCAAGCAGGGCGAGGGCTCGGGCGCGGAGTTCGTGATCGACGGCGTGCGCCACCCGGGTGAGACACTCTCGGCGCCGCAGGCAAAGGCGATCATCGACTTCTGGAAGGCCTGCGCCGGTCTCGATGTCAAGGATGTGCGCCGCCGGCTCGTCGGCGAGCTCACGATCGTCCGCGACGAGATCAAGAGCAAGGTGCGGCTGGTTTCGATCGGTCAGCAGGGCGGACTCCGATTGACCATGCAGTTCGACCCCGCCCAATCCGTTCTGCGAAAGGTCGATGACCTCGGGTTGCTCCCGAACCAGAAGACGGTGCTCGAGGAGATGGTCAACAGCCCCGGCGGTGTTGTCGTCCTCGCGGGCCTCGCACAGGGCGGGCGCACGACGACGCTGTATTCCGTGACGCAGATGCACGACGCGTACACAAGCAATGTGCAGACCGTCGAGATCGAGCCTCTCGTTGAACTCGAGGGCATCCGGCAGATCAAGTTCGACCCGACAGGGGCGGACGAGTACTCGAAAGTCGTTCGATCGAATCTCCGGCGCGACCCGGATGTGCTGTCGGTCGCGGAGATCCCAGATCAGGCGACCGCGCAGGAGATCGCGAACGCGGACCTCGAGCGTTCTCGCGTCTACGCCTCGGTCACCGCGGATACCGCGATGAACGCTGTCCGCCTCTGGGTGAAGGCGGTGGGCGACCCGGCTCTCGCGTCCAAGGGACTCAGGGGCGTCGTCGCGGAGCGTCTGATCCGCCACCTGTGCACGAATTGCCGCGTTCCCTACCAGCCGCCGCCCGAGCTGCTCAAGAAGCTGCAGCTCCCCTCCAAGATCCAGCAGCTGTACAAGAAGGGCGGGCAGGTCCTTGTCAAGAACAAGCCCGAGGTCTGCCCCGTCTGCAACGGCATCGGCTACGAGGCCCAGCTCGGGATCTTCGAGATCTACCCGATCGGTGCCGAGGAGCGGGCGTGCATCGCCAAGCAGGACTGGAACGGGCTCAAGACCGAAATGCGCAAGCGTCAGCTGCCCAGCATCCAGCAGGTCGCGCTGATGAAGGCCGCGGAGGGGCTCACGAGCATCGAAGAAGTCACCCGCCTCTCCGCGAAGCAGGCGGCGAAGAAGTGAGTTCCGATCGCTCGCGATCCCGCGGGACCTCCGCACAACGCGAGCGTCGGCTAGGAAGAGATTCGGTTGGGATGAGCATGCGTGCCCCCATCGAAACCAGCTCCCGCACCGAGCGGGCGCCGAGCACGGCCGGAGAACGACGATGATTGTGAAAATCCTCTGCCTGGTGCTGGTTCTGGCGATCACCTGGGTGTGGCTGAACCGCGGGTTCTTCAACGCGTTCATCCACATGCTGTGCACGATCGCGGCGGGTGCGATCGCGTTCGCGTTCTGGGAGCCCTTCGCCTATCTGATCATGGGTTTCTCGCCCGACAGCGGGTTCCTGTCGTTCCTCGCCTACATCGCGTGGGGCGCGGCGCTGCTCGTCCCGTTCGCGTTGGCGCTCATCGTCTTGCGATTCGCGACCGACGCGTTCCTGAAGAACAAGGTCAGCCCGATCGGGGCGGTCGACTATCTGGGCGGCGCGATCTGCGGCGGCATCACCGCGATGATCACCGTCGGCATGCTGTTCATCGGGTACGGCTTCATGCCAGGCTCGGGCGGCGTGCGGCCCGTGGACTATTCCGCGGAGAGCGCGGGCATCGGATCGCTGCGTCGCGCGGGCGGGCTGTGGATCCCCGCGGAGAAGTTCACCGCGGCGTTCTACGGGCAGCTGTCCACGACCTCGCTGAGCACGGGCGAGCCGCTCGCGGAGTATTACCCCGATCTGGACATCACCGGATACGCGATCAACATCAGCGAAGCGGGCGGCAAGGCCCAGCCTTCTGTTCCCTATGACGCGATATCGATCAAGAAGACCTATTTCGTCGGCTCCCCGAACGGTTCACCCACCCGCGAACTCCTGGTCGAGAATGCGCAGCCGGACGCGTTCGTGCAGCAGTACCAGGATCTCTCGGGCGAATCGGTGAGCACCGGTCGCCTGTTCGGGGTCGTCGTCGAGTTCGGCGAGCAGGCGAAGGAGCAGAACGGCCAGGTCATCATGGGCAACGGGCAGGCCCGCCTCCTCATGACCGGGCCCGATGGGAGCGAGGTCGCCCATCCCGTGGCGATCATCTCGCAGGCCCGGTCGTCGGACGCCGAGTTGTACGGCCGGTTCATGTACGACAGTGAGGAACTGTTCGTCGCTTCGGTCGGCGGCGCGAGCCGAGCGACCATGGGCTTCGAGTTCGTCGTTCCGCAGGGATACGAGCCCGAGGCGATCGTCATCAAGAACACCCGGGTGATGCTCGACGAGACCGAGCAGAACTTCTCGGATCCGACCGCCCGGTTCGCGGCGTTGAACTCCGGCTCGCTCGTCGGAGGGTCCGCGGTGACGGATCTCGACCTCGACGATGTTTCAACCGTCGAGGTCGATCCGAACGCGGGGTTCCGCTCTCTCCGGCCGATCATCGTCTCGGAGCGGATCGGCTACAGCTTCGAGGTCCGCCAGAAGGGCTCGCTCGAGCTCAACGAGGAAAACGCGATCCTCCGGGGATCGCAGCAATTCAACCCGGGCGACCTGGACGCCCGCGGCCTCAACCAGAAGGTCACCGTTGACAGCTTCGCGACGGCGCCCGATGTGCAGATCGTCCGCGTGAATGTCAGCCGGGAGAGCCCCGCGAGCCTGCTGGGTCCCGCCGGTCGGCTCGCGAGCCGGGTGCTGCCGCCGCAGCTCATCGACACGAACAACCAGGCCTATCCCGCGGTGGGCTTCATCTACGAGGACAACAGCATCGTCGAGATCTCCTACGACCCCGCGAGTTCCATCCGCGGCCTCCAGCAGGTGCCGACGGTCAGCTCGTCGCGGAGTGATCAGAAGCTCGAGCTCGTGTTCCGGGTCTCCAAGGGCGTCGATATCCGCTACTTCTCGGTCGGCGGCAAGGTGATCGCGGAGTTCGATCCCCCGGTCGAGGTGCAGTGAACCACGCTCCGCGGCGCGGGTGAGCGCGCGGACCAAAGAGCCCTGCCGCTTGCACGAAAAAACCCCGGGGGTTGCCCCGGGGTTTTTCATTGCTGCTGCGACCGGTCCGATCCGTTCGGGCTTACTCCGCCGCGGCGGGTTCGCTTTCGGTCTTCTCGGCGGACTTGGGCTTCTCGATCAGGTTGCCCTCGTTGTCGAACTCCATTTCCTCGCGCTCGGTGTCAAGAGTGCGGTCCGCGACAACCCAGAGCTTGATGGTCGCCTCGAGGTCGGTGTCGAACTTGACGAGCACCTCGTAGGTGTCGACTCGCTTGATGGTCTGCGCCAGCCGCACCTCGCGGGCCTTGACCGCGAAGCCCAGCTCCGTGAGCGCCTCCGCGATGTCGTGCTGGGTGACCGAGCCGTACAGGTGGCCCTGATCGTTGCACGAGCGGGTGAGGGTGAGCTCGAGGCCCTCGAGCTTGCCGATGAGCTCCTCACGCTTCGCGCGGAGGGCGGCGAGGTCCTTCTCCGCTTGGGCCCGCTTCTCGGCGAGCTGGGCGAGGATCTCGTCGCTGGGCTCGGTCGCGAGGTCGCGCGGGAGAAGGTAGTTGCGGGCGTAGCCGATGCGGACATTGACCACATCGCCGACGATCCCGAGGTTGTCGACATTCTCGGTGAGCAGGAGCTTGATGGACTTGGCCACGGTGGGCCTCCTTTCGCTGTCCTCCCGGCCCTGGAGGGGGCGGGGAGTTGAGGAGCCGATCAGCCTCGGCCCCAACGGCATGATGGGTGCGGGGAAGTGCCCGCGGGAGCCGAGTTTAGGCGGGGTTGGGGGTGGGATTCTCGGTTGGGGCTGGTGAAATTGGGGGAGTAGGCACTGGGCATTAGGGGGAGGCAGTATCATTCGGAGGCTTCATCGATTTGACCCATTCAGTGGTGAATTTGGAGCCGGCTTCATACACAATCAAGGAACCGTCATAGACCACCCAAATCTGATCTGAAAATCCGATATATTCTTCGAAATTGTGTGCAAAGAAATGGCCGCAGTATCCCATGCCACTTAGCGGGTACCCGGGCAACTGATACTCGTCATTGTTTAAATAGAGTTCGTTGAACGCACTGACGAGCCCTTGCACCCGCTCTCGAAATGCGTGGAACGCAGAGGTATTCACGTCCTCATGGAACGACAGATAGTCTCGATTGGATCCCGCCAAACGCCAGCCACCGGCGTAGGCCCTCACAACGGAGTTCGGGTCTTTCATATTGACGGTCTCGCCGGTTATCCCACCCAGCGGATGACCCCAATGCTGCTTGAAAGCCTGTTGGAGTTCTCCGTCGTACCCCGAAAGGTGTGGCGTATGAAGCCAGCCATCGACTATGAGATATGACGACATTGTTCTGTCCGATCAGAACGGGATGTCGTCGGCGTCGATCGGAGTACCGCCGCCCCCGCCGCCGTAGTCACCACCGCCGCCTCCGCCGCCCTGGGAGTAGCCGCCTCCCCCACCGCCGCCGCCGGCGTTGGCGTAGGAGCCTCCGCCGCCGCCGCGGTTGCCGCCCCCGCCTCCGCCGCCCTGGCCCGAGTCGATGAACTGGAAGTTCTCGACGACGACGCGGAGTTTGGACTGCTTGGACCCGTCCTTGCCCTCCCACTGGTCGAGCTTGAGGCGGCCCTCGATGAAGACGGGGCGGCCCTTGGAGAGGTACTGGCTCATGACTTCGGCCGTGCGGCCCCAGGCCTCGCAGTCGACGAAGGTCGTTTCCTCGCGCTGCTCGCCCGACGAGGTCTTGTAGCGACGCCCCGTCGCGAGCCCGATATTGGCGACCGCCTGATTGCCCGAAGTGTGGCGCAGCTCGACATCCCGCGTCAGCCGCCCCATGAGAAGAACCTTGTTGTAATCACCCGCCATGGTGGAACGCTCCTTACCGGTCCGCGCGACGCGCCGGATTCCCCGGCCGCCCCGAACCGTACATGATCCTAGCAGAAGGAGCCGGGACTTCGCCCGGCTCCTCTCGATTCTACCGATTTTCGGACCCGGTGTGATCAGTCCTCGTCGGACGAATCCCCGTCGTCGTCATCGGAGGCGTCCGAATCCGCGGCGCTCTCGTCGCTCGCCGACGCCTCCTCCTCGGGCTCCGGCGCGCCGAGACGGGCGCCGCTCTTCTTTTCGTTCTCGCCCGCGGCGGCCTTCTCGGCACGCAACTGGGCCTCGGCCGCGAGCCCGTCGCGGTCGTCGGCGGCGCGTGCCTGGTCCTCGCTCATGTGGTCGGCGCGGATGGTCATGAGGCGCATGATGTGCTCCGAGAGGTTGCACTCGCGCTCGATCCGCTCGATGCCCTCCGGGGGGCACGCGATGTAGGCGAGGAGATAGACCCCCCGCTTCTGCTTCTCGATCTCGTAGGCGAGGCGACGCTCGTCCCACTTCTTGAGCGCGAGGATCTCCGCGCCGCCCTTGCCCAGGATCTCGCCGATGTGCTCGACGACGGCGTGCAGATTCGCTGCCTCACCCTGGCTGATGAGGAACATGCATTCGTAGATGCGGGTCTCTGTTGCGGTGGCCATGGTCAACTCCAATCTCTGTTGCGGTGCGTTGCTTTGTGATGGTCGTGTGCCGGATCAGGCGGTCCATCCCGGATGAACATCCGAGGGCGGTCCGCCGTCCTCGCCCGGGCGCTGGTCCGGATGCGTCTCGGGCTCGGGCGTCTTTGACGAGAGACGCTCGTTGAACGCGTTCATCGCCGCGTCCACGCCCTCGCCCAGAAGAGTCTCGACCGCTCTCGCGGCCTGAACGATCGAGGACTCGAACGCGGGCCACTCACCTTCCGTGACCCGGCTGAGCACCCAATCCGCCTGATTCATGAGCTTCGGCTTCTCGCCGATGCCGACGCGGACGCGTGGGTAATCCGCGCCGCCCAGCACCCGGTCGATGTCCTTGAGCCCGTTGTGCCCCGCGGTCCCCCCCTTGGCGCGCACGCGGATGTGCCCGATAGGAAATGCGAGTTCATCGACCACCACGACGAGGTCCGCCGAAGGGTCGAGCTTGTAGAAGCGCACGGCCTCGCCCACGGATTGTCCCGAGCGGTTCATGTAGGTCGTGGGCTTCATGAGCAGGCACTTCTCGCCCGCGACGCGCGCCTCGACGCACGCCGCGTTGAATCGGCTCTTGGGCGTCTCGCCGACCGCGTGGTCGCGAGCGAGCCGGTCCACGACAAGGAACCCGGCGTTGTGCCGGGTCTTGTCGTACTGGGGACCGGGGTTGCCAAGGCCGACAACGAGTTTCACGGGCTCACTCCCGAGTCGGGCGGGACGATCAGTCCTCGCCTTCCTCGTCCTTCTTCTCGGTGATGACTTCCGGTGCCGCCTGGGCCTCCGCCTCGGCGGACTCGTCGGTCTCCTCTTCCAGTTCCTTCTGCTGGATGAGGTTCGCGACGACCGTGTCGGGATCGGTCAGCAGGACCATCGTGTCCTTGGGCAGCTTGACCTCGCCCGCGTGGATCACATCACCGATGTCCATGTGGGAGACATCGACATCGATCTCTTCCGGGAGGTTGGTCACGGTGCACTCGAGCTCGAGCTCGGTGATCGGGGTGAGAATCGAGGTGCGGGCCCGCTTCAGACCGGGCGCCTCGCCCACGAGACGGAGATGCACGCGGACATGCACCCGCTCGTCGAGGTCCACGCGAGCGAGGTCGCAGTGGACCACATTCGTGCCCAGATAATCGAACTGGAGGTCGCGGAGGAGCACCGTCTCGGTCTCCCCACCCTCGATGTTGAGCGTGTAGACCCGCTCGCCGTCCTCGATCAGCCGGAGGCTCTCCTTCGCGTCCAGCGTGATGGAGACAGGGTCCTGGCCGTGCCCGTACACCACGGCGGGCAGCCCGCCCTGCTCACGGATCCGGCGGCTGTACCGCGAGCCCGTCCGCTCGCGCTTCTTTGCCTGCAGCACAGGGGTTTCGTCGCTCATGATTCGGTTCCTTTCTCTTGCGATTCTCTCGTCTTTGGTGTTCGGAATTCGGAGTTCGGGCCGGCATCGCCGGCCCATCCGTGTTCTCAGCGTTTCATCTCCGCGCGTCGGAAGATCGCGCTCACCGAGCGGTCCTCGTGGATCCGCCGGATCGCATCGCCCAGGAGCGGGCCCACACTCAGTTCCACGAGCTTGTCACCGAGGGCCCGCTTCTTGTCGTCGGCAAGCGGGATCGTATCGGTCACGATGACCTTGGAGATCGGGGCGTCCGCGAGCCGCTCGGCACCGAGCCCGGCGAGAACGGGGTGCGTCGCCGCGACGATCACGCCCTTTGCGCCCTCGTCCATAACGAGCTGCGCCGCCTCGCAGACGGTGCCGCCCGTCGAGATCATGTCATCGAACATGAGCACCGTCTTGCCCGCGACATCACCGATCAGGTTGCCCGTCTTGACTTCGGACCCACTCAGGCGCTGCTTGTTGATGATCGCCAGCCCGCCCCTGAGTTCCTGCGCCAGCCCCTCCGCGACCTTGACATTCCCGACATCCGGGCTCACGAGGCACAGGTCGCCCAGCTTGTCGCGGATCGATTCAAAGTAGTCGAGGAAGACCTCGGTCGCGGACAGGTGGTCCAGCGGAAGATCGAAGAACCCCTGGATCTGCGCCGCGTGCAGATCGATCGTGATCACCCGGTCCGCGCCGCTCGCGGTGATCATGTTCGCGACCAGCTTCGCGGTGATGGGCGTACGCCCCTCGCTCTTGCGGTCCTGCCGCGCGTAGCCGTAGTACGGGATCACAAGAGTCATCCGCCTCGCCGACGCGCGGCGCAGGCAGTCGATGAAGATCAGCAACTCCATCAGGTTGTCGTTCACCGGTGCGCAGGTGGAGCTGATGACGAAACAATCCCGCCCGCGAACATCCTCCTCGAGCTTGACGAGGAGTTCCCCGTCCGGGAAGACCTGGGTGCGCGCATCGCCCAGGGGAAGGCCCATGTGGCGGCACACCTTTTCGGCCAGCGGCTTGCTGTTCCGCCCCGCGAAGATCCGCATCCCGCGTGATTCGCCCATGGTCAGCCTCCCTTTCCGCCGCTCGCGTCCGCGTGCCGGGCGCGGTAGATCGCGTCGACCTCCGCAAGGTGCCCGGGCGTGTTGATGCTGAGGATGTCCTCGGGGGGCACCGCGTCGATCACCTCGACCCGCTCGCCCGCCCGCAGCAAAAGCTCGGGCACATCGGTGATGTAGTACTCGCCGCTCACCTCGTTTCGCTCGACCTTCTCGAGCGCAGAGAACAGGTGCGGAACGCTGAAGCAGTAGTAGCTCGGGTTCACCTCGCGGATCGCCAGTTCCGTCTCCGTCGCGTTCTTCTGTTCAACGATCCGGAGGAACGCGCCCGCATCGTCGCGCACGATCCGCCCGTACCCAGTCGGATCGTCGATCACGCTCGTCGCGAGCGCCGCCGCGGCACCCGCGTCCCGATGCCGCGCCAGCAGCGTCCGGAGCGTCTCGGGACGGATCAGCGGCCCGTCCCCTGCGAGCACGAACGCGTCGTGCGGATCGCCCGAGCCGAGCACATCCTCGTACGCGTCGCGGGCGCAGGCGACCGCATGCCCCGTGCCGTGCTGCTCGCTCTGGACCGCGAATTCGACGGCGTCCCCGAACCCGCTCAGCGCGTCGCGGACGAGTTCCTGCTTGTAGCCCACCACCGCCACGACCCGCTCGCAACCCGCCTCGAGGCACGCGTCCACCACGGCGCAGACCATGGGCCGCCCGCCCACTTCGTGGCAGACCTTGGGCAGATCGCTCTGCATGCGCGTGCCTTTGCCCGCCGCGAGGACGATCGCCGAGAGACCCCGTTGTCCGTTGGTGCTGCCTGCCATGCTCAGCACGGCTCAGCCCGCCGCGTCGAATTTCCCCGCAAGGACTCGAACCTTGACTAGATGTACCAAAAACACCTGTGCTGCCAATTACACCACGGGGAAGTCGTTTTCGGTGACGCGGGGGGCTGAGCCGACTCCTGCTTTCAAGGCCGACGAGAACGCCGGCGATGCATCCGAACCTGCTGCGCGGTCCGGACGACCCCACACCCGTCCGAGGGCGAGGCATCGCAGGAGCCGCGGCACGACGCGGGATCTCGGCACGCGCCGAGACCCGCTTGGAACAGCACCCCCCGCTGCCGCGTGGGTCCGATTCGAGAACCGGTCCCCGCCGGGAAGCACCTGCCCACGCCTCGGGCCCGCCGCAGCCGCGACGAGACCGTCCGTCATGGGCGGTTCCGCATGAGCATCGAGTTTAGGTCGCCTGTCGGGACGGGACCAGCGGCCCGCTCCCCGGGACGGTCGATGCCCCAACCCGCTGCGACCCCCGCTTCAATCCCTCTTCAGGGGACGGGCGGTGGCGCGCGGACGCGCCTTGGGCCGTTCGGGCTCGGCCTGTTTCTGTTCGGGCTCCGGCTGGGCCTGGGCCTCCGCCTCTCGACTCGGCGGATCTTCGGACCCCACATCAGGGTCGTCCGCCTCGATCGCGTCCCGCCCGATCAGGTCGTAGCAGGTCGCGAGCAGCCCGACAAGCGGAAACCGGCTCTCCTGGAACGGGCTGGGCCCCAACCGACGCAGCAGCGGATGGCTGACCTCGGGAGGTTCCACCGGGACGCTCGGCATCGGCCCGCGCCTCGGCGCGCGCCAGAAACCCTGCACCGACTGCTCGAGTGATGGCGCGGGCGTGTCGCTCAGGCCCGAGACATGCGCGGCGTAGACCGGCTGCGGGCCCGGCCCGAGGGTCGCCATCGCGCGCACATCGCGCAGCCCCTCGACGAGATGGTCACGCGGGATGCCCCTCAGTTCGAACACGAGGAACGGATCATCGGCAAGCTTCTCTCCGAGCAGCGCCGCGACACACACCGCGTGCTTGCACCAGGGCTTGTTCTCCTCCTTGCACGAGCACGAAAGCTCGATGTCTTCCTCGCTCGAAGGAAACAGGTGGAGCCCGATGGGAACGAACACATCCTCGATGCTGGGGGGCAATTCGCCCGCGAGCAGCTTCGCCGCGTACCTCGACTGATCACCCAGCGCCTGGATGACCTGCGCCGCCTCCTCGTGCGAATACGCGGGGAGGCTGACCGAAGTCGCGTAGGGCCTGCTCCGCCGGCCCTGCACCGACGCTTCCGCTTTCCCGCCCTCGAAGCTGATCCGCCTTGTCTGCCCGCCGCGGGCGTACTCCAGACCCTCTTTCAGCGTCTCTCCGTCGGCCGCCTGCTCACAGATGCGCCAGAGCCTCTGCTCGGCCCACGCATCCGGATCCCCTTCCTTGCGCTTCATGCGCACGCCGCCGCGCACGCGCCTGGGGTTCTGGGGGAGCTTCGTCTCCCGGCGGTACGGGCCCTCGGGCTTGCCCGCCGCGCCGGTGGTCCCGGGCTTCTTGGCATCGTCCGCGGCGCTCAAATCTCGTCTCCGATCGCGTCGGCGCGCAGGGTCAGGATGTCGCGGAGCTGGCTGGTATCGAGCTCGGTGAGCCAGCGCTCGCCGGCACCGATGATGTTCTCCGCGAGTTCGGTCTTCGCCTCGATCATCTCGTCGATCCGCTCCTCGAGCGTGCCCCGGACGACGAACTTGTGCACATGCACCGTGCGGGTCTGCCCGATCCGGTACGCACGGTCCGTCGCCTGGTTCTCCACAGCGGGGTTCCACCAGCGGTCGAAGTGGAACACATGCGTCGCGGCGGTGAGGTTCAGGCCCACGCCGCCCGCCTTCAGGCTCACGATGAGGATCGGGACATCACCCTGGGGGTTCTGGAATTCCTCGACCATCTTCTCGCGCGCTTTCTGCGGCGTCCCGCCGTGCAGGAAAAGCACGCCCCGCCCCAGGTGCTGGCGCAGCATCGCGGCGAGCAGATGCCCCATCTGCCTGAACTGGGTGAAGATGAGGCAGCGTTCACCCTCGCTGAGCACCTCGTCGACCATCTCCATGAGGCGGGTGCACTTTCCGCTCCGCGAGGGGTTGGGCGCCCCGCCGCCCTCGCCCACGGTCTCCTTGAGCAGCTGCGCCGGGTGATTGCAGATCTGCTTGAGCTTGATCAGCGCCGCAAGGACGAGACCACGCCTGTGGATCCCCTCGCTCTCCTCCACCGCGTGCAGCATCCGGTTCACGCAGTTCTCGTACAGCTCCGCCTGCTCGCTGGTCAGGTGCGTGTATTCGCGCGTCTCCAGCTTCTCGGGGAGGTCGGCCGCGATCGTCGGGTCGGTCTTCGTGCGCCGCAGGATGAACGGGCGGACAAGCCCCCTGAGCTGCTCGCTACGGGTCTGATCGCGGTACCGCTCGATGGGCTGGCTGAACCGCTTCCGGAATTCCCCGCTCGACCCCAGGAAGCCGGGATTGAGAAACTCCATGATCGACCAGAGCTCGCTGAGGCGGTTCTCAACGGGCGTGCCCGTCAACGCGATCCGCTTGTCCGCGTTCAGCGAGCGGATCGCGACCGACTGCTTGGCCGCAGGGTTCTTGATGAACTGCGCCTCGTCGACGACCAGCCGGCCCCAATGGACACGCTCGAGCAGCTCCCGGTCCCGGTTCGCGAGCGCGAATGTCGTGATCACACAGTCGTGCGAGCTCGCGGCCTCGACGAGCTCGTCGCCCTGCTTGCGGTCCAGCCCGTGGTGGACCAGCACCCGGAGGTCGGGCGCGAACCGCTGGGCCTCCTTGAGCCAGTTGCCGACGACCGACATCGGCACGACGAGCAGGGTCGGACGCACCGTCTCGCCCTGCCCTTTCGCGACCTCTCGCTCGTGGGTCAGCAGCGCGAGCAGTTGCACCGTCTTGCCGAGGCCCATGTCGTCCGCGAGGCAGCACCCGAACCCGAACTGCTCGAGGAACGCCATCCACGAGAGGCCCCGCGCTTGGTACGGCCGCAGCGTGCCTCGGAAATTGTCGGGCGCATCGATCTCGGGGAGCGTCGTCCGGACGGGGTTGCCCTGCTCGTCTTTCCCACCTCCGAGGATCGAGGACACCCACCCCGTCGCCTCGACACCCAGCACATGGAGCCCGATCTTCTTCGCGTCGGCGCCGAAGGCCATGCGCAGCGCTTCGCCCAGCGCCATCTCCCCGCCGGGGTTGGTGCGGATGAACTCCACCGCGGCCTCGACATCCTCGGGGCGGATCTCCACCCACCGGCCATCGATGCGCACCAGCGGTTGCTTCTGCGATGCGAGCTGCTCGAACTCGTGGAGGCTCAGCGTCGTGCCGCCCACCGCGATATCCCACTGGTAGCCGACGAGCGAAGTGAGCCCGAGCCTGGGTGCCGCGGCGTCCGCCGAGCCTTCGGCGCCCTCGAAATCCATGTCCTCGCTCTCGATGCGGAGCCTCGCACCGAGACGCCCGACGGGTGAATCCCACCACGCCGGCGTTTCGACCGCGAACCCCGATTCGAGCAGGATGGGCTTGATCTCGCGGAGGAAGGTGTACGCCTCCTTGGTCTCGAGCAGCACCTCGATGGGCTCCGCTTCGTCGAGCGCCCGCTCGAGCGGCGGGCAGTACCGGCTGGCGCGCCCCAACTCCGCGAGCAGCAGCTCGGGAGGCGAATCGAGCTGCAGACCCTCCACGATCACGCTGTCCCGACCGAACGACCAGATATCCACCGCATCGACGACCACATGCTCGTTCTCGGTGTTCTGCAGATGGAGGCTCAGCGACCAGCGGACGCTGTCGGGCGGGGGACCGTCGACGCCCTCGAGCGCCTCTTCCAGAGGCTCGTTGAGCCGAAGCAGCAAACGCCAGGTCGTGCTCTGCCCCTGCTCCTCGAGCGATCCCACCCAACGCCGGATCCGGCGCGTCATCTCCGAACGGGTGGGCTCCACGGCACGGACCGCGTGCTCCTCGCCAAGCAGCCCGCTGAGCCAGGCGATCTGCACATCCGTCGGGTCGCGCCCGTCGATGGTGTCGGTCATCTCCTCGCGGATGAGCGTCGCCCGGCACGCGGTGTCGATGAACCCATCGAGCACGCTCTGGATGATCGCCCATCCGTCATGCTCGCTGTCGTCGATCGCGGCGCGGGCCGCGGGGGGCATGAGCGCCGCGAGGGCGAGCACCCGTTCCTTGGTCGCCCCGTCGCCCAGCCAGGCCATCCAGCCTCCGCTCAGATCCGCCTGATCCTGGTAGAGCATGGGGAGGAATCGTTGCTGCGCGAGCAGGTGGTGCGCGAGGACCCCGAGTGTCGCGTAGAACTCGATCGTCTCCCCAACCACAACGCGGTCGCCCCCGCCCGCCTCGTTCTCGCGCTCGAGAAGGGCATCGAAGACCGCCCGGTACCGATCGAAGGGCACCTCGACCGCATCGACCGTGACCTCGCGGAGCGTCAGCCCACCCCCGTTCTCATCGTCGGAGATCGGAGAGAGCGTTTCAGCGTCCAGCCCCGTTTCGAAGGCCAGTTGCTCACTCGGGAGCACACGCGACGCGCCGCCCTCCGCGGGGAGGAGGAGCCGAACACGACGGGAGCCGCCCGCCTGATCACCGACAACGGAGGCCAGGCGATCCGCGCCGATCGAGAAGGCGTGTTCGTCCGATTCGCCCCCCCCACCCGCGGCCCTCAACGCACCCGCGGATTCGCCCCAGACGAGCACGGTTCGATCCGAAAAGCACGCGTGCAGCACGAGCGTGTCTGCTTGGAGCACCGCCCCGCTGTCGGTCATGCGTCGATCCCTCCTTGGTGCACGATTCCCGAAGGCGTCCTTTCGGAGCGGGCCCGGACCCGCCCCCCGGGCCCGCCGTGCCCGTCTGCCGAGGCACCGGGAACGCGTCCCGGCGTTCAAATAGGGGCGGAGGGACTCGAACCCCCGACCAATGGATTAAAAGTCCACTGCTCTACCGACTGAGCTACGCCCCCGGGGACCGGGACAATAGGACCTCCCCGGGCTCATCGCCCACTTTTCGATCGATCAGGATTGCCGGTTTCGCGAGGGGACAAGCTTCGCGAACGCGAGGACCGCGATGCCCGCGAGCGCGAACGCGATCGCCGCGAAAACGACCAACCGCTCGACCCGCCCGAGGGTCTCGTCCACGAACTCCGTGCTCAGCCCGAGGACGGGCTCGATCCGCCTCGAGAGCTCGTCGGGCTCGGTTGCTGTTTGCATGCTCGCCAGCACCGTGTTGACCTCGGTCAACGCCGACTCCGCGGAGCGCAACGCTTCCGTGTACTCCGTGATGTCAAAGGGCCGGCCCGGCTCTGCCCCGGGGTCTTCCTCACCCCCGCTCTCCTGCGCGCGCGCGATCATCGACTCGACCGATTTCACGACGGTGTCCGCCGCGCCGAGCGTGGACTCGGTCGCTTCGAGCAGCGTCTGCCCTTCGACGACGATCGAGTTCGCGTCCGAGGTGACGGTCCGGATCGAATCGATGGTCGCCCTCGTCTCATCCAGCAGCGCCTTGAGCGAGGCCTCGTTCTCGACGAGATCCCGGATCAACGCCTCGCGCTGCGCGCCGAGCTCTGTCGGGAGCGTTTCGGCAACGCTCGTCGCCCGGTCCGCGACGCGGACCGCCTCGTTCGTTGAGTCGATGAGCCCGGAGACCTCCGTCGTCGCCAGCGTGTCGAGCACGATCGCCTCGGCGCGCCACTGGGCGAGGATCATCAGGCGGGGCGTCAACCAGACCGCGCGCTCCGCGGTGATGTTCGCCTCGCTCAATGATTCCGTCGCGTCATCGATCGGCACGAACGCGTTCAGGAACTTGCCCGGGAGGTTTGTGACCCCGCCGAAAATCCCCTCGAACGCTGTCCCGGTGCCGTACCCCGCGAAATCGGTGATCCGGACATACCAGATCTCCGTCTGCGTCCCGTTCGCCTGCCACCAGCGATCGATGATCGCCAGGAGGTCGGCGCGTTGCTTCTCGGTCATCACCTGGGCCGCGAGTGTCCAGGCGCTGTCCTTGATCACCCGGGCGCGTTCGCGGATCAGCGGGTGATCATCCGGGAACTGCTGCTCGGCGTGCGACTCCGCGGCGTACCACTGGAGCGTCACCAGCACGAGCATGTCCAGCACCGCCTGCCTCGGGTTGTCCTCCACCGCGATGTCGTACACCGCCGTGACCCCATCGATCTTGTACTGGTGCGCCAGCCGGCGCTGGTGCGGATCCGTCCGATTCGATTTGATCGTGTCGCAGGCAGACGCGATCTCGTTGCGGTATTGGTCCGCGAACGAGCGGAGGCGGCTCCGGACCTGCTGGGTCGTGAGCTTGGGTTTGCTCGCCGCGTCCGCCGCGGCGGGGGGCGTCACCGTCTGCGCGCGCGCCTCCGCCGGAACCGGGACCGCAACGCCCTCCGCGTCGTTCGACGGTGAAGCCGCGACGATGTCTCCGCCGCCGCTGCTGCCTTCGGGAGGATCCGAGTCACGCGTCCCGTTCGGGGTCTCCGGTACCGTCGCGGGGCCGGTCTCCTCCAGCGGCCGATTGCCCCGCCCGTTCTCCGACTCCGCCTCCGATGCTGACTCGCTGAGCGTGGGTCCGGAAGTTCCCTCGTCAAAGACCCCGCAGCCACTCGTCACCGCGATCGTCCCGAACGCCAGCACCCCCAACAGAACAACAAACCGACTCGCGAGCCTCTGCAGCATGGGCGCCACCTCCTAACCAGAGCGTACGGCGCCGAGGGAACCGGGCGAGTCAGGGAGCGATTTCATGATCTCGGCGAGCAGCGCCGCGTGCTCGGCGCTCGCCCCCTGGTGCTCACGGATGCACCGGACTCCGGCGCGGGCCGTATCCAGCGCACGATCCGGGTCGTCGAGCAGCGCGCGGATTGTCGCCGCGAGATTCTCCCGCGTGGCGCGCACGATCCCCCCGCTTTCCTCGAACGAGCGAACGATCGATTCGAAATCACCCACCGCGGGCCCGATGATCGTCGGCTTGCCCAAACCGATCGGCTCGGTCGGATCCGACCCGTGCAGGTCCCCGAAACTTCGGCCCACCACGACGACATCCGCGAGCAGGTAGGCCGCGCCCAGTTCCCCGATCGTGTCGAGCAGAAACCGGTCCGCCCGCGACGAGGGGGGACCGCAGGACTTTGTCTCCGTCCGGCGCACGCATCCGCGCATCGCCTGGGCGGCTTCCTCGAACCGTTCCGGCTTTCTGGGGGCGCACAGAAGCTGCACGCCCAGGGGCGCACACGCACGGTGGACGAGAGACTCCTCCCCCGGCCCCGTGCTTCCCGCGACCACAAGGGGAGCCGAGCGGTCGATCCCCATGTCCATCGCGAGTTGGTCCGCCTTGGCACGCAGCGATTCGTCCGCATGCCCCGCGTGCGCGTTGTCCCACTTCATCGACCCGGTGACGCGGATCCGCTCCGCCGGCACGCCCATCGCTCTGAATCGTTCCGCGTATCCCTCGTCCTGCACCGCCGCGACAGAAAGCGACGCGAAGCTGCGCCTGAAGAACCACCTGAACCTGCGGTAACCCCGGAAACTGCGGGCGCTCAGCCGCCCGTTGATCACCGCGACCGGCACGCCCCGCTCGCCGCATTGTGAGACGAAGTTGGGCCAGATCTCGAGTTCGACCAGCGCAACCAGATCGGGACGCACCGCATCGAGAAACCGGCGCACGGACCACGAAAAATCCAACGGATACCGAACAACCTCGCAGGTCTGTCCGAACAGCGCACGGGCCCTCGCGAGGCCGGTATCGGTGGTCGTCGAGACGATGACCTCGCAGGACTCCCCCAGGATGGGCACGAGCGTCCGCAACGCGTTGACCTCGCCCACCGAGACCGCGTGCAGCACCACACGGGCGCGACGGTGCGCGAGAGGGCCCACCGCCGGGTCCCGTCGCAGCATGCCTCCGACATGACCCAACCGCTCCCGCCACCCTTTCCTCTGCTTACGCAGCAGCACGGGCGAGGCGAGCACGGACGCGATCAGGTAAAGGACATCGAGCCTGTTCATGGAGCGGGCCAAAGGTCTTGGACGACTGTTCCGAGCGCGGTACATTCCTCGATGGCGTGGAGCATGTGGCGCCGCCGCGTCGGGAAGGAAGTCATGGTACGGCAGCAGACCACACGAATCGGGCTCGTCGCGGCCGCAGTCGCGAGCACGCTCACCCTGAGTTCACGCGTTGACGCGGGCAACCCGACGAGTCTCTCCGTCGGTCTCTACGCCGACCAGGGCGGGTTCCTGATCGGCCCGGGCGAGGTCGCGGGGTACGCGGTCGGGGAGACGGCACATCTGGTTCTGATCGCGGACTACGAGGGCGCCTACTTCGCGGAGATCCGTGCGGACCTGCTCGCGACAGGCGACACGGACGGCGCGACAGCACGCAACCCCGTTGTCGGCGACTGGAGCCTGCCGCTCGACACACCCCTCCCCGACGGGCCCGATCTCCTCGCCTTTCGGGGCTTCCAGTCCGCGTTGGTCGGGGGTCTCGATCTGAGCAACCCCGTCGTGATCGGAACATTCGAAGTCGAGTTCAACGGCGGGCCCGTCTTCATGGAATACGCGGTCCGCAGCGCCGACCCGGACACGCCGGACGAGGTCTTCGGCGTCGCACCCGACGACGGGATCTTCACCCTCCCGGATCTGTTCGGGCCCGAAGCGTTCGAATCCGTGCGACTCTTCGCGGGCGGGGGGCCCATCCCCTGCAACGACGCGGACCTCGAAAAGCCGTTCGGCGAACTCGATCTCAGCGATCTGAACGCGTTCGTGACCGCTTTCTCGCTGGGAGGTGATCGCGCGGACCTCGCGGACCCCGCGGGCGTGTTCGACCTCGCGGATATCCGGGCCTTCGTCGACGCCTTCCTCGCGGGGTGCCCCTGACCGCGTCGGACGATCCTCGCGGGGCTGGGAATGGGCGGGCCGGGACTCGAACCCGGGACCCTTCGCGTGTAAGGCGAACGCTCTGGCCAACTGAGCTACCCGCCCTCGGGTGTCGGCACGATAGCCCGCGTACGCGGATCTCGGACGCGAACCTTGACCCCGGCCGCCCGATGCGGTCCAATGACCGCTTCGGGTTCCAGCCGGACCCGCCCGCAACGCCGGAGGAGATGAACCGTGCGCACACCGATCGTCCTGACCGTGCTCTCGCTCGCGAGCGCCTCGTTCGCCCTGCCCGACGGGCTCGTCACCTTCAATGACGGAACCGGGGGCTGGGAAGGCTCTCAGGGCATCGGGGGGGTCGGCACCTTCGTCGATGAAAATGAGGGAAACCCGGCGCCGGGACTGCACACCGTCTTCAACGACTTTGGGATCACTTTCCGCAACAGCACGAATCCCGAATTCGTCCAGGATCTCTCACAAGTCTTCGGCTTCGCGTTCGGGATCGATACGAAGGTCAACGACATCGCGTTTTTCGGCACCCCCGTTCCCCGTCCCTGGCTTCTTGAACTCCGCGATTTCGACGCGGGCCCCAATAGCGACCAATTCGCGAGCGTGTGGTACAAATTCGCGGACATCAGCGCCGCGACCCACGGCGAGTGGACACGGTTCTTCGTGCAGGTCTCCGAGTCCGACTATGGGAGCATGCCCGCGGGCTGGCGTGGCGCCGGCGCCGAGGACCCCGTGACATTCGAGCCCATGTTGCCCGACGGAATTACCTTCGCGGATGTCATCGCGGGGTACGACCAGATCGTCGTGACAACCCTGGAGCCCGGGTTCTTCTTCGGATTTACCGATTTCGATGTGGTCGTCGACGACATCGCCCTGACCGTCAACACCGACATCGTCTCGTGCAACCCCGCGGACCTCGCCGAACCGTTCGGCGTCACCGACCTCGCGGATATCCAGTGCTTCATCTTCTCGTTTACCAACGGGCTCGAACTCGCGGATTTCGCCGCACCGTTCGGCGTGCTCGATCTCGCGGATATCCAGGCCTTCGTCCAAGCCTTTGTGAACGGCTGCCCCTGACGCCCACACGATCAGGACCGGGAGAACAACCCGCGGCCCACGACCGCTTGCTCGTGCTCGAGGAGCCACTGCTTCGTCTGCAGCCCGCCTCCGTAGCCGCGCAGGCCCCGGGTGGACCCCACCTCACCGTCGTACGAGGCGTCCACCACGCGGTGGCACGGGATGAGAAGCGACACGCGGTTGCGACCCGACGCAAGCCCGACGGCGCGAGACGCGGTCGCCTTCCGTCCGAGTGACCGAGCGAGCCCGCCGTAGGTGGTGGTCTCTCCGAACGGGATCCGGCGCATCGCGTTCCAGACCTCGTGCTGAAAGCGTGTCCCGGGCGCACAAATCGGGACGGAAAAGGCCCGCCTGCTGCCATCGAAGTACTCTCCGAGTTCCCGCTCGAGTCGGTCGAGCATCGAGGATCCCCCGTGGACGGTGTCGGCGACGAAGACACCGCCGAAGTAGGACTCCAATTCCGCGAGTTCTCGCGCCCGCCGATCCGTATCGCCCAGTTCGAGGAGGCATACGCCGCCCGGCTCATGGGCCGTCAGGCCTGGCTCGACGATGCCCGCAAGGATCGGGCCGACCGGTGAGGAGAGATCGCGTCGGAGAAGCTGGGGCACGCCTCGAAATGTAGCAGGTTTCGCGCCGGAGGCCCGTGCCGCTCGACTGCGCACCCCGGGGGTGCTCGCGTTCGTCAGGGCCGCGGCGCGATCTCGAACGCCCAGCCCGCTTCATAAATGCGCAGCGTTTGGGTCTTGCCGACGAACAGTTGGCTCTGCACCACCCCGCTCGGCCATTCCACGGTGATGCGACCAACCCCTCCCGCGTGGGCCCCGAGCCCGAAGTGAGCGGTCCGCTCGTTCTGCCCGAGGAAGCCGCTCCCGCCGTCGACCTCCCAGACGATCTGATGGTCGGGGCTCGCGAGATCGGGTGTGACGGTGATGAACGCACCGATCCCGTCCCGATTCGATTGCCGACCAACAAGATCCACCCGCAGCGCCGCACGCGCGTTGCCGCCGTCGTTGCGGTAAAGGATCGGCGCGTCCATGTGGTTCGCGATGACGATGTCCAGGTCGCCGTCGTTGTCATAATCGAGATGAACAAGGCCGCGCCCCTGCAGGCGATCGATAATCCCCGCGGCTTCCGAGATATCGGTGAACACACCGTTGTCGTTGCGCCAGAGCACCGTGCGGTCGTCGAACCACCCCGCCCCGTTGTACCCGTTGGTGGCGATCAGGTCGAGATCACCGTCGTTGTCAAAGTCGAAGAACGAGGTCCCCCACCCCCACCGCGCGTCGCGTACCCCGGCCTCCTGGGTGACATCCGTGAACTGGCGGTCTCCGTCGTTGCGATACAGGCGATTCCACCCGCCGAACCCGGTCGGCGGTGCATCCGGATCCGCGGTGATATTCGAGATGAACCAGTCGATGTCCCCGTCGCTGTCGTAGTCCCCGAAGGTCGAGCCCATGCCGTTGAAGTCCGTGCCGACCCCCGCAGGGATCGTGCCGTCGGTGAAGGTCCCGTCGCCGTCGTTCCAGAAGAGCTGGCTCGTGTTAAAATCCGACGCGATCGCCAGATCGAGATGACCGTCGCGGTCCAGGTCGACAAAGCGCGGCGTGAATCGGAACGAAACAGATCCGCGGTAGATATTCAAACCGGCCGCGACGGTGACATCTTCGAAGAACCCGGGAGCCGAGCCCCCGAGATTCCTGAACAACCTCGACTGGCAATTCGTCGCGAGCCTCCCCCAGTCGCAGGTCATCAGGTCGAGAAAGCCGTCCCGATCAAAGTCACCGAAGGTCGCGCCCTGACCGTTGCGAAAAGTCCCGTTCGCGAGTGCCGCCGCCCGCCCCGTCCCGGCGTCGGTAAAGAAGCCCGTCCCGTCGTTCAGGTAGAGATAGTTGCGAGTCCCCGAGCAGGTGGTCATGTAGAGATCAGCGTCACCGTCGTTGTCGATGTCCGCCGACACCACGCCGTTGGTCAGCGTCGGCGTCGTGAAGCCCGCCGCCTTCGTCCGCGCCTCGAAGGTCCCGTCGCCCTGATTTCGATAGAAGATGTCCGTGCCGTTGAGCCTCGTGAAGACCAGGTCGGTCCACCCGTCGCCGTCGAAGTCCGCCGCGGCGACCCCGCCTGTGAAAAACGAAGAACTCGCCAGGTCGACGATCAGGTCTGGTCGGGTCTGCGTGTGCCGGATCCCGGCAGCCGCCGCGACATCAATGAAGGTCTGGGCCGTCGCAACGCAAGAGGGAAGCGAAGCAAGCAGGGCCCCTGTCCCATACAGGATGCCCCGCCGATCGCGGTTCATTTGCCTCAGAGCGCAACACATGCCTGAACTCCCTCATCCATGAACAACCCCGAGACCGAGTCCGAACGCCCAACTCAGACCGATGACAACCCCGAGAACCCGATCAGAAATCGAATATCGAGCCAATCGTCCCAGTCTAGTCGATCTCCTGTTCGATTCACACCCGTAACAGCATTGCGATGGTCCAGCTGTTGTGATACATCTTGAATAGCCCCCGGCGTGGGGGTTGAGGTTTATCTGTTTTTCCGCAGCGTCCCGCTGCACTCGTGAGGAGTTAGGATAATGAGAGAGAAGCTCGCTCTTGCGTCGATCGCGCTCGCCACGGCGTCGCTGACCGCGTCCGCCGGTCTGCTCGCTAACGCCGGGTTCGAGGAGGACATTTTCGGCGACTTCCCGCCGATCTCCGGCTCGTGGGTTTCGTTCAGCGCTGACGGTGATCAGTTCGCCGGTGCTGATATCGCGTTCTCCAGTTCCGCGATGGCGCGGACGGGCGCACGGTCGATGGAACTCGGCCTGACCGTCGCGAACAGCTTCGCCGGCGCGTTCCAGGATGTTGGCGGCCTGTCCGCCGGTCAGGAGTGGACCTTCGGCGGTTGGCACAAGTCGCTCGGCGTCGCCGGTGGCACCGAGATTCGCATCGAATGGCGCGACTCGGTCAACGATGTCGAGATCAGCCGGACCGGCAACCTCGCGCCGACCGTCGGGAGCGATTGGGAAGAGTTCGCGCTGACCGACTTCGTCCCCGCCGGCGCCGATACCGCCCGCGTCGTCTACGCGATCCAGAGCTTCGGTGCAGGCATCGACCAGTCGGTGTTCGTGGACGATGTCTACTTCGTCCCCGCCCCGGGTGCCCTCGCCCTGCTCGGGCTCGGCGGACTGACCGCCACCCGTCGCCGCCGCTGAACGCGACGACACTCCGTTTTCTGAAAAGAAAACGCCCCGGCTCAGGCCGGGGCGTTTTTTCGTTTCTGAGCACCGCGGGTCTCAGCCGATCCGCTCGATCCCGTTCATGTAGGGACGAAGCACCCGGGGCACGCTGACGGACCCGTCCGCGTTCTGGTGGTTCTCGAGGATCGGGATCAGGATCCGCGGGCTCGCAGCAACCGTGTTGTTCAGAGAGTGGCAGAAGGTCGTCGCCCCCTGCCCCGCCTCACCACCGCCGCGATACCGCATATTCAGACGCCGGCACTGGTAGTCATACAACCGGCTCGCGGAGTGCGTCTCCCCGAACTCGCCCGATGGCACGCCGTCCGCGTCGGGCTCGCCCCGCCCCGGCATCCAGCACTCGATGTCGATCATGTCCGCGTTCTTGACGCCCAGATCGCCCGTGCAGCACTGCAGCAGGCGGTACGGGAGTTCGAGGCTCTGCAGGAACGCCTCGACAAACCCGATCATCTTCCTGTGCCACTCCCGGCTCTCCGCCTCGTCGTTCTTGCAGATCACGACCTGCTCGACCTTGTCGAACTGATGGATCCGGTACAACCCCGCGGTGTCCTTGCCCGCGGCCCCCGCCTCGCGCCGGAAGCAGGTCGAGACCGTGACATACCGGATGGGAAGGCTCGCCTCATCGAGGATCTCGTCCTGGTGAAGGCCCATCAGCCCGACCTCACCTGTTCCCGTCAGGAACAGATCGTGACCGGAACCGCGGGCCGTCTCCTCGATGTGGTACGCCTGATCACGCCCCGCCGGGAAGAACCCCGTGCCGACCATCGCCTCTTCCTTCACGATCACCGGCACCGACATCGGGGTGAACCCGTTCGTGTCGGCCATGAAGTCGATCGCGTAGCGCAAGACCGCCTGGTGCAGTCGCATGCCCATCCCGGTGAGAACATACGAGCGAGTCCCCGCGAGCTTGACGCCGCGCGGGAAGTCGACCAGTCCGAGTCGATCGCACAGCTCGATATGCGTCAGAGGCTTGAACCCCCGGTTCTCGTGGAACGACTTGTCCGCGTCCCAGCCATCCGGCGACCAGCGACGGAGCTCGATATTGTCGTCCGCAGACTCCCCGACCGGGACATCCTCATCAGGCGGAAGAGGGACACTCAGCAGGATCTCGTCGAACTCCGGCTTGATCGCGTCGATCGTCTCCTGGAGAGACTGGATCTTCTCCTTCAACGCCGCGGGCGCGGCCTTGATCGCGTCCACCTCCGCCTGGATCCGCGTCCGCTCGTCGCCCTCCGCCTTCTTGAGCTGCCCCATGAGCGGCCCGATCTTCGCACCGGTTTCCTTGGACAGCCTGTTCTGCTCGGCACGGAGCGACTCCTGCTCGCTCAGCGCCTCGCGCCGCTTGGTGTCCAGTTCGAGCAGCCGATCGATGTCCACCGCCATCTGCTTGCGCGCAGCACCGGTGCGATAACGGTCGGGGTTCTCACGCAGGTCTTTCAGGTCGATCATGGGACGGCAGTGTAAGAACCTCAACGCCGCGAATCCGGCCGCCACCCCGGCCCGATCATGCTCTTGAGGGGTTTTCTTTCGCCCACGGGAGCGTCAAGTGCGATCCCCCACCGATTCGGAGCACCCATGAACGCCGCCATGCCTGTCTGCCTCGCCCTGTCCGCCGCCGCTGCGATCGCCGTCTCACCCATCCCGGACCGGCTCGCCCTCGTCCCCAACGAGATCGTGATCGGCTTCGACGAGCCCGACGCGGCAAAGGACTGGATCACCGTCAACGACAATGTCATGGGGGGCCGATCGGTCGGCGGGTTCACCGTTCAAGAGGGCCGGCTCGTCTTCGAGGGCGCCACCAACACCAACGGGGGCGGCTTCAGCTCCATCCGCACACGCACCGACAATCTCGACCTCGACGGCACCGACGGCATGCTCTACCGCGTCAAGGGCGACGGGCGGACCTACATCGCCGCCCTCCGGAACGGCGCGCGGGCCGGACGCTTCGACATCTCCTACTGGGCCGAGTTCGACACCACAGGCGAGTGGCAAACCGTCCGCATCCCGTTCGACGCGTTCGTCCCGACCTTCATGGGCCAGGACATCACCGGACGGGCCCCCGCGTTGCGGGCCGAGGACGCCGAGGGCGCAGCCTTCTATATCTACGACAAGAAGGACGGTCCATTCCGCCTCGAGATCGAGTGGATCGGGACCTATCGCGCCGACGATCAGGAAACCGAGGGGGGCGCGATGCCGAGCGAGCACGCCGCCTCACCCGCCACGCACGGAGATCGGGCAAGCCCCCCCTCACCGAGCGCCGAGTCGATTCGCACCTGGGCAACCGCGGTGCTTAGCGGCGCGATCGAGCGGGGCGTCCCCCGCTTCAACGCGGGCGATCCCGGCGCCTGCGCCGATCTCTACGAGATCGCGATCGCTTCGCTGATCACCAGCCCCGCGCCGCTGCCCGAAGACGCCCGAGCCCTGCTCGCCAGCGGCCTCCGCTCAGGACAAGCCGCCCAGTCCCACGAGGATCGCGCGTGGGCGTACCGCTACGCGATGGACGCAGCGCTCGAACGCCTGATGCCGCGTATGGTCCATTCTCCTGACCGCTCCGCACGAGCAGACTGAGCCGCTCGCCGGCTGCCGACGGCAGCGGTATCGCACGCCATACTCTGGAGTCAACATGCCCCCCGCCGCCAGTCCCCACAAGCCGACCGTGTCCTTCGCGATCGCGATGATCCTCCTCGGCGCTGCCATCTATCTGCTCACGGGCATGGAGAGCCTGACCGCGCTCATCCCCGCCTTTGCCGGTCTTCCGATCCTCCTCTGCGGCCTGCTCGCCGCGAAAGCGAGGCGGCCCGCACTGATCGCGGCCCTGGTACTCTCGATTCTCGGATTTCTGGGCCCCTTGGGCAGGATCATCCCAACCGCCGCAAAGGGCGAACTCGCTTTGAATCCGGCATTCGCGAGCCAGCTTGTCTTTATGGGTCTCACCGGCATCCTCGCGGTCGTGCTGATCCTCGCGATCCGCCGGCCGACCCAGCCCGCGTGAGACCCACAGACTGACGACGCGCCGGCAGTGTGCGAGTCATCCCGGGCCTGCCCCCCGCTAACCTGTTGGGCATGGAGACCGTCTCAATCATTCTGGGGATTGCGCTGCTCGCATCGGTCGGCGCCGTGATCTGGCTCGCCCTTGGCAAAGCACGGGCCGCCGAAGCCGCCGCGACCGCTCGGGCCGAGGCCGACCAGGCCCGCCGCGACGCGGATCTCGCCGAGTCCCGACGCACCGAGGATGTCGGCAAACTGGAGAACATCCAGCAGTCGCTACGGCAGCAACTCGATGAAGCGGACGCGTCCTCCCGTTCGCTCGAGTTGGAACTGAGCCGGGAACGGGAGCAGCGTGACGCCGACCGACGCCTGCACGCCGAGCGGGAGCAACGCCTCCGCGAAGAACAGACCCGCTTGCAGAACTGGCTCCGCGAGCGAGAGACCGAGCTCGCCGACAAGTTCGCGAAGCTCTCCAGCGAGGCGCTCGATGCGAACACCAAGCGGTTCATCGAACAGGCGAAGGAGTCGTTCGCGCAGCAGATGAAACTCGCGGAGGGCGATCTCGACAAGCGCCGCCAGGCGGTCGACGCGATGGTGAAACCCATCGGCGAGACGCTGGAGCGAACACAGGAACGACTCGCGAAGCTCAGCGAGCGTGTCGAGATGACCGCCGCCGCGAGCGAAGCCCTCCGCGACGAGACCGGCAAGCTCACCCGCGCCCTCAGCCGCCCCGAGGTCCGGGGCCAGTACGGCGAGATCCAACTCCGCCGCGTCGCGGAGCTCGCGGGGATGACGAGCTACTGCGACTTCACCGAGCAGACGAGCAGCCGCGACGGCGAGGGCACCCTCCATCGCCCCGACATGATCGTTAATCTGCCCAACGACCGCCGCATCGTTGTCGACGCGAAGACCAACACCTACGCCTATGTCGAAGCCGTCAACGCCCACACCGATGACGAGCGTCAGCGACACCTCGACAGATTCGCCAAGCATGTCGCGGACCAGGCCAAGAAGCTCGGGGACAAGAAATACTGGGACGCGATCGAGGGTACGAGCCCCGAGTTCGTCGTCATGTTCGTCCCGGGCGACCACTTCATCGACGCCGCGCTCCAGCGACAGCCCGATCTGATCGACACCGCCGCATCGCAGAATGTCATCCTCGCCAGCCCCGCGACACTCATCGGGCTGCTCCGCGCCGTCGCGGTCGGCTGGCGCGAACACGCGCTGACGGAGCAGGCCCGCGAACTCTTCGTCCTGGGCAAGGAACTCCACGAGCGCGCCGCCGTCGCGTTCTCTCACATCGAGAAGCTCGGCAGATCGCTGGAGCAAGCGACCAACCGCTACAACGACGCGGTCGGCTCCATCCAGACTCGCCTCGTCCCCACACTCCGACGGTTCGAGGACGCCGGTGCCAAGAGCGCCAAGGACACACCCGAACTCGCGGAAATCAACACCCTCCCGCGCGCAGGCCTCCCGGTGCCGGATGAACCGCGCTGAACGACGGGCTCCGATTCGCTCTCCCTGCGGTGGGCACCCAGCGATCACGCCCGTATACTCCCCGCCGCGCCGCCCGGACCGACCGGCGGGCTTCGACCCATCACCATGTTCCCCAACGAAGGAGCAAACAATGGCATCCGTCGGTATCCATTGCCTCCTCGAACTCTACGGATGCCCCGTCGAACTCCTCGACGATCCGGGCTTCGTCACCCGGACACTCAACAACGCCGCGGACCACGCCGGCGCGACCTGGCTCGGTGAACTGCACCACCGGTTCAATCCGTGCGGCGTCACCTGCGTGGGTCTCCTCGCGGAGAGCCATGTCTCGATCCACACCTGGCCCGAGGTGGGCTATGCCGCCGTGGATGTCTTCACCTGCGGCGACGCCGCGATGCCGGAAAAGGCCTGCCGGTTTATCGCGCGAGAGTTCCGCGCCGCGCGGCACACGCTCGCCAAGATCCCCCGTGCCGCGGGGCTGACCTTCGACGAAACCGAGGGCGTGAACCCCGCCGATGCCCATATGGCCAGTTGCACCCTCGACCACGAGATTCTCGAGCCCGGCGTTGCGATCGATGCCTGAAGAACGCGATACTCCAAGCACGCGCATCAGGCTCGAAGAACCGATCACCCCCTTCGACACCTGCCGTCACGAGGTCTCTCGCGTCATCCTCGATGATCGCACGCCGTATCAGCACATGCAGATCGTCGAGTCCCCGACGATGGGCCGGGCGTTGATCCTCGACGGTCGCTGGCAATCCTCCACTAGCGACGCGCACATCTATCACGAGCCCCTCGTTCACGCGTCTTTCCTGCATCACGCGATTGCGAACGAACGACAGGGGCCTAAATCTGTTCTCATCGCGGGCGGAGGCGATTGGCGCACCGCGCACGAAGCCCTGAAATGGGCGAGCGTCCGCCGCGTCGTTCTCGCTGAAATCGACGAGCGTGTCCTCGGGGCTTGCCGAACACACTTCCCGGAGTTCCACGCAGGGTGTGAAGACGACCCCCGTCTGGAGGTCGTCGTCGATGATGCCGCGAGCGTGCTCGAGACCGCGATGACCACCGAGCACGAACGCTTCGACATCATCATCGGCGATCTCTCCGATCCGATCGATCACGGACCATCCGCCGAACTGTTCACGATCGAGGCCTACAAACGCGCCCGCTCGGCTCTCACACCCGGGGGCATATTCACCACGCAAGCAGGCGGAATCTCACCAGCCGAAGTCGGGCCGCACGCCCGAACTCGCGCGAAGCTACAGAGCGTCTTCGAGCGGGCGCTCACGCTGATCGCACCCGTCCAGATCTTCGGAACCCCGCTCGGGATCGTGATCGCCAGCGATGCCCCCCTCGATCCGAATCCCGAGATCGAACGGGCCGCTCGGATCCTCACCGAGAACCGTGTGCACGACCTCCGTTATCTGGACGCGCAGACCTTCGCGCGATCGGCCTTTGCACCGCCCTATCTACAGGACGCGATCCGATGGGCCCAAGCCGCCACCGCGGGTCGCTGAGTCACTCGGACGCGCCAGCACCCCGTCTTCACAAGTCAAACACAGCCGCGCACACGAGCGGGGCTTCATCTGAGAGACCGTCCAACCGACAGCCTCGCGTGACAGGGCGTCACTCGGCTCAGCGGTACCGCCTCACCACCGCCTTGACGATCCCCTGCACCTGGCAGAACTTGACGCGAATCGGCTCGAAATCCGGGTTCGCGGGCTGCAGGCGGATGTGATCCTCTTCCTTGTAGAAGGTCTTGAGCGTCGTGCTCCCATCCTCGAGCAGCGCAACCACGCGGTCACCGTTCCGCGCAACCTGGGCCCGCTCGAGCAGGATGTAATCCCCGTCGAGAATGCCCTCGTCGCGCATGCTGTCGCCGTCCACGCACAGGGCGAAACTCGACTCGCCCGACTCGTCCCCCGTCGCGAGCACCTCGGAGAGATCGAGTTCCTCGTCATTCGCGACCTTCTCGATCGGATAGCCCGCCGCGATCTTGCCCACGAGCGGAAGCCGCAGCGGCCGGTCCTCATCCGGGACCGCGATCCCTTCAGCGATCGACAAAGAGCGAGCCTTGTTCCGCTCGCGGACGAGGGCGCCCTTTTTGATGAGCGCCTCGACGTGCTCGAACACCGTGACCTTGCTGACGCCGATCTCGTCGGCCAACTCCTGCATCGTCGGCGAATAGCCACGACGCACGCGAGAGTCGCGGATCAGCTTGAGAATCCTGAGCTGCTTCGGAGTGAGATTCATGGATTTGTTGGGTGTCATGGCTCGATTCCTCTGTCCTGTGCTGGGTCGACGGGGCCGAACCGATCAACGGCAGTGCCCCCGCGAGTCTCTCTACCGGCCGCAACGAGCGGTCCATCCGGCGCCCCGTTACCCCGTCCATTCCCTCTTCCGCACGCAGTCTCAGCCGCGCTCGATTCAGTTGGTCCCGCTGCGACGCGAAGAGCCGCTCGGCAAGCACGATCAGTCCGAGTTCATGAGACGCCGCATTGTGGTCGCCCATGCTCTCCGACGCACCGGTCCCGGGCCGCGGTCGCGCATCGCCGGGTTCTTCAGGCGATTCCCTCCTCGCACGATCGCTCGAAAGAGACGAGTTCTCCACCCGGAACGCGCCCGAACGATCCCCAAGCGACAGCCACGAACGGCGGAACGCCCCGCCGGGGCCGAGCGCGACCACGCATGCACCACCGCCGGACGCCGCTGACGAGAGGCCGTGCGACGCGTGCACGCCGGCTGGTCCGCTAAATCGACTCTTCATTCCGAGCAGGCCCATGGAGTCCTTTCCATCTGCTCACCATCTCGCCTCGCTAGGTGGCAGCCCCTCTCCCGGGTTGCCCAATCCTCGAAGCAAGCTTCGAACCACTGTCAGCCTGCGAACACTTCCGACGCCTCCGCGCCCGCGTCGTGCCAACCATCTCCCAAATCGCGTCCGCTGACGAGGGACCCTCCGGGAGGGAGCGCCACGCATGGAAGAGCGACGCCCCCTTCATGTTCTATCACATCATTCGATCAGAAGCCCTCACAAAGTTCAACTTTTCGCAAAAATTGTTCGGAACTCGATCGGTTGTTATCAGCATCTCGTCAAGGAGACGCCACGGATCTGACGCGAAACAGGCCTGTTCAACCTCAGGAACGAGGCAACGCACCGGCTCAGCCTCCGCGCATCGTGAACAACGACCCACACCGCTCGATCTGCCCCCGTAACTCCAGCATGGTCAACGCCGTGCGGAGCCGCGGCGCCGGACAGCCAACCACGCCGAGCAGTGAATCAAACGAAAGGCCCGGCGCGGATCCAACACACGCGGCAAGAGCCGACATCACCTCCGATTCATCCCCGTTCTCAGCAGGTGCCCCGCCCTCCCCAAACAACGCTTTACCCGCCTGTCGCTGCACGCCGTTCTGTGACTCGGGGCCACCCGCGCCCGAAGCCTGATCTTCAGTGCGCCCCGGGTCTGCGTACCGAACCGCGTGCAAGCCATCGTGCGCAAATCGAGCGGGTGCCTCGAGCTGCGCCAGCACATCGCCGGGCTCGCTCACCAGGGCCCCACCCCCACGCTTCAGAAGGTCCAGAGACCCGGCGCTCGCCGCCGAATCGACCCGCCCCGGAACCACCATCACCTCCCGCCCGTGCTCCTCCGCAGCGACAGCCGCCGTGATCAACGCCCCGCTCTTTCGTCCCGCCTCGATCACGACCACGCCCAGGCTGAGCCCGCTGATGATCCGATTCCGCGCCGGAAAATGTTCGCCCCGGGGCTCCGTCAGCATCGGCAACTCGCTCACAATCGCCCCGGCGTCCTCCGCGATGATCCGATCGAACAAGGCCCCGTTCTCGGGCGGATACACCCGACCCAGCCCGCACCCCTGCACCACGACCGTCCGCCCACCGCTCCGCAGACAGCCCCGGTGCGCCGCGGTGTCGATGCCACGCGCCCCGCCCGAAACGATCGTCAGACCACTCCGCCCCAGCACCCCCCCGAACCGCTCGGCTTGCTCGATCCCGTACTGCGAACACCGCCGTGACCCGACGATCGCGACCGGGTACGCGTCCCGCGAGGGCTCCTGTTCGATCCCTCCAAATGAACCACGGATGAACAACAGCCGCGGCGCATCGGGCAAGTCGGCGAGCAACATCGGATACCCCGGATCCCCGATCGCGACAGCGCGCACCCCCGCACGCGCCATGCGCTCACATTCCGCGTCTACCGCATCGCCAACTGTCGGGATACCCGCCCGCGCCTTCTCGCTCGTCACCCGCCCGATGCCGGGCACCGCGCACCACGCCGCGTGCGACGCCCCGAGGACCCGATCCGCCGAACCACCGAACGCGTCGAGCAATCGGCTCGCACGCACGGATCCGAGCCCGGGCAGCATCACCAGGGACAGCAACGCGCGCGCTCGCGGGGTCAGCGGATCAACGATCGCGGTCATGCCCCGAGTCTACAAACAAATCCCTGCTAGGCAAACACCACCGCGACGCGATCGCCCCTCAACGAACGCGTCGGTAGGCCGGGTCCTCGGTCTCCGAGTAGTCAACGACCCGGGCGACGATACCCAGCCGCTCCTGCTCATCCACGCGCGTAACCGCCCGCTGGGTAACGATCTGCTGGGGGTAGACCGCCGCCGGATTCGGGCGCCGCAGCGTGACGAAGACATCCGTCTGGTCCGCCGACTCGCGGGTCGCGTCGATCTCCAACGCCCAGCCGGGCGAGGGCAGCTCCGCAACCACCATGTGGAAGCCGTTCTCGGTATCGCTGCCGATCGGAGGCCCGCGGTAGGCCTCCGGCGCGACCTTGATCCCCGATGAACAACCGGAGATCGCACCAATGCCCGCCGCCGCAACAATCGCGCCGCACCACCATCGCCGATTCGACCCCATGAATGCGCAAGTCATCGGGGAGAGCCTACCGACCGTGCGTCGATCACGCCATCAGATCGATCATCCGTCCCAGGCCGTCGATCGCCCGCGTCGTTGCCGGCGGGTCGGGTGCAGCGTCGCCCCCACGCGCACAGACCGCTTGGGGCTCAACAGGCGGCACATCGCCGATCCGCGCAAGCGTCGGATCCCGCCCCGGTTCCGCCGATCCCTGCGCACCGGGCACGCAGGCTCGCTCCCCCGCCGCACCGGTCAGTTTTGGGAGATCGAAACCCCGATCCCGGACATTCTGTAGCCGCAGATACTCCGGAAACCGACGCGGCTGCAGAAAGACGGACTCCACCCGCCGCCATGGCGAGCCAAAGAGCCCGATGGGTTGGATGCCTGTCTCCGACACGATGAGCGTCGGTGCACCACGCATGCCAGCGAGCGCGAAGTCAATCAAGCCCGATAATTTCTGGGCTCTCTACCGGAGAGACGGGTCGATTCCAAAGAAGACGCCGACACGCGACATCACGCATCGCCGGATGTTGTGGGAAGTGAACACGCCCACGATGCGTAGAGTCCCCGCGTGCGTGTTGACGACCTCGATTTTCACCTCCCTTCCGAGCTGATCGCGGCCACCGCGGTGGAGCCCCGCGATCGCGCCCGCCTCTTGGTTGTCAGCCGGAGCGATCCGTCGCGCCTCGAGCACCGGATCGTGCGCGACCTGCCCGCTTTGCTCGACCCAGGTGATCTGCTGGTCACGAACGATTCGCGGGTCGTGCCCGCTCGATTCCTCGCGATCAACACCGACACCGGGGGCAAGGCCGAGGGCCTCTGGCTCCGCGATGACGGACGCGATCCGGAGGGCCGGTTGGTCTGGAGTGCGCTGGTCAAGGCCAGACGGCACCGCGCCGGGCGCGTGCTGACGGTCCTCGATCGCGAACACCGGCCCTCAACGATCCGGCTGAAATTCCTCGGGCGCGACGAGACCGAGACCGGTGCATGGCGCCTCGCCGCCTGGGACGAATCGGACCCGGATGCTTCGACCCCGGGCATCCTCGACCGGGTGGGCCTCGCCCCACTCCCGCCCTACATCCGCCACGCGAGGCGCGACGCGGGGATGGACCAGGACCGCGATGACGACCGCGACCGGTACCAGACCGTCTACGCGACCGACGACGACGCACACCGCGCGCCGGGTGCGTCGGGCTCCGTCGCCGCCCCCACCGCCGGCCTGCACTTCACCCCCGACCTTCTCGAACGACTCGAGGGCTGCGGCGTCGCGCGCACAAGCGTGACCCTCCATGTCGGGACGGGAACCTTCAAGACCGTCGAAGCGGACGATCTCGACGATCACCCGATGCACGCGGAATGGTGCGCCATCCCCGACGCGGCGCGCGCCAGCATGCACGATGCGACGCGGGTCATCGCGGTCGGCACCACCGCCGCGCGCACGCTGGAGGCCTTCGCCGCGCTGCCACCAGGCGAGCCCGCTCCGGAGTGGCTCGAAACCGACCTTCTCATCCAGCCCGGGCACACCTGGCGCGCAATGCAAGGCCTGATGACGAACTTCCACCTGCCCCGCTCAACGCTGCTGGCGCTCGTCGCCGCTCTCTTCCCGGAGGGCATCGAACGCGTCCGCGCGATCTACGCCGAGGCGATCCGCGAGCGATACCGGTTCTTCAGCTTCGGAGACGCGATGCTGATCCTCCCCTGATGCGGATTCCCGTGGATTCTGCGCCGCGGAGCGGTCCCGCGCCGATAGATTCGGAGTTGCCGCCCGGGGTGCCGAACACATGCGTCTGACCGATCTCATCGTTGCCCTCCCGATCACGATCGCCCGGGGCGCCGCGGAAGGCGTCCGGATCACCGATCTGACCGAGGACAGCCGGACCGTGCTGCCCGGTTCGCTTTTCGTGGCGCGCCCAGGCCTCCGTTCCGACGGCACCGCGTTCGTGCCCGACGCGATCGAGGCGGGCGCCGTCGCGGTGCTTCTCCAGGCAACCACACCGGTCGACCGCGTCCCCGACGGGCCCGTGCTGCTGGTGTGCGACGATGTGCGCACCGTGACCGCCCATCTCGCCGAACGCATGCACGGGAGCCCGAGCAAGCGCCTCCTTCTCACCGGCGTGACCGGCACCAACGGGAAATCGACCGTCGCCCACCTCGTGCACGGGCTGCTCAACCGCTGCGGGATCCGCTGCGGGCTCATCGGAACGGTGGGCGTCGACGACGGAAACGGGTTCGCACCCGCCTCGATGACCACGCCCCCCGCGATCGAGATCAGCCGCACGCTCGCGACGATGGTCGATGCGGGGTGCGATGCCGCGGTGATGGAGGTCTCGAGCCATGCGCTCGACCAACGCCGGGCGGACGGGCTCGCTTTCGATTGCGCGGTCTTCACGAACATCACGGGCGATCACCAGGACTACCACCCCACCTTCGAGCACTATCTCGCGTCCAAGCAGCGCCTGCTTGGCCTGCTCAACGACGAGGCCCCCGGGGTGCTGAACGCGGACGACCCACGCGTCGCGTCCAGCGCCCCGCGCATCCGGAGCGGGCGGGCGGTGCTCTGCTCGAACGCGAGCGATGACAGCACCCGAGGGCGCACGGATTGGACCGTGGAACGCGGCGTCCCCTCCATCGAGGGTGAGTCTCTCAGGATCAGGCACGCTTCGGGGTACGAGATCGTGGGAACGATCCCGCTGATCGGCGCGTTCAACGCGATGAACGCCTGCCAGGCGATCGCCGCCGCGTGGACGATTCTCGACCGCGCGGGCGTTGACGAACGCGATCGCGCACACAGGCTGTCGGACGCCCTTTCGCTCGCGACCGCGCCCAAGGGCCGGCTCGAACCGGTTCATGCGCCGGGCGATGACCTCGCGGTGTTCGTGGACTACGCCCACACCGACGATGCGCTGGACCGGGTGCTCGCGACGCTCCGCGCGGTGACGGACGCCGAACTGACCGCGGTCTTCGGCGCGGGGGGCGACCGCGACCGCGCGAAGCGCCCGCGGATGGGCGCCGCCGCGGCGCGCCACGCGGATCGCATCGTGTTGACCAGCGACAACCCCCGCTCCGAGCCGCCCTCCGGGATCGTGGGCGAGATCATGGGCGGCATCCCCGCGGACGCCCGCGCGCGCACAGCGGTCCACATCGAACGGGCGCGTGCGATCCGTGAGGCGATCCTGACCGCCGCCCCGGGCGGTGCCGTCATCATCGCGGGCAAGGGGCACGAGACCGACCAGGTCTCCGCCGACGACGCGGGCCGCCCGGTGGTCGTTCGCTTCGTGGATCAAGAGGTCGCGCGGGCGGCGCTCGCGGCGAGACGCGACGCATGGCGAGTCCACGCGGCGGAGGGATCGGGATGAACGGAATCGTGCGCGCAGCGGCGGACGGCACCGCGATGCTCGACCCCGCGGCCCTCGCTGCAGTGGCACGCGGCGAGTGGATCGTCCCCGCTCCGTCCGCGCACATGCTCGGCGCGGCGATCGACTCCCGGCGGATCAAGACGGGCAACCTGTTCTTCGCGCTCCGGGGTGAGCGCACGGATGGGCACCGCTTTCTGGAAGCCGCGCGTGATGCGGGCGCTGCCGCGGCGATCGTCGAGGACGCGACCGATCTGCCGCGTGGTCTGGGCGTCCTGCGCGTGCCGAGCGTGCGCGAGGCACTGCGGTCTCTCGCGATCGCGTACAGGCGAGACCTCGACGACCTCCAGATCATCGGGGTCACCGGATCCAACGGGAAGACCACCGTGGTGCGACTGATCCACGCGGCCTTGTCCGGCGCTGGCTTTCGGGGAACGCACGCGCAGAAGAGCGAGAACAACGACCTCGGCGTGCCGCTGACGATTCTGAACGCTTCTCCGACCGACGATTACCTCGTCTGCGAGATCGGCACCAACGCGCCTGGGGAGATCGCGGACCTCGCATCGCTCTCGCGCCCCAACATCGGGGTCATCACCTCGATCGGGCGCGCGCACATCGAGCGTCTGGGCTCCGTTGCGGGCATCGCCGCGGAGAAGGCCCAACTCGTCCGAGCGGTCCCGGCGCACGGCGTCTCGATCGTCACCGCTGACTCGCCTGAACTCGATCACGAGCTTTCCGAAACGGGGGGAGGCGCGATCCCCAGCGCGGTCGTTCGGGTCGGTGTCTCGCCGCGTGCCGACCGGACCATCGACGCGATCGAGCCCGAATCGGGCGGCACACGGTTCCGGATCGGAGACCACCGCCCCTTCGTCCCCCTCCCGGGGACACACAACGCGATCAACGCGGGGCTCGCGCTGGTCGTCGCGGAGGCGTGCGGCGCGGATCCTGCACGAGCGGCGGCGGGGCTCGCGGGCGTCGTTCCGCCCTCGATGCGGCTCGAGCGTTCGGTCGTCGGGATCGGGGGTGGTTTGCTGACGCTGATCAACGATGCATACAACGCGAACCCTGAGTCGGCTCGGGCAGCGCTCGCGATGCTCGGCGCGGGCGAACTCGACCCCGCGGGGGGGGCGGGCGGCCAACCCCGGCGTGTCGCGATCCTGGGTGACATGCTCGAGATGGGCGAGCACACCGATGCGGTCCACCGCGAGGTGCTCGGATATGCTGCGGGACTCGACGGGGTCGATCTCGTCATGTGTATCGGTCCCGCGTTTGCGGCCGCGGCGAGGGGAACCGGCATCCGTGCCCTGCACTCCGACGACTGGACACCCGACGCGATCGAATCCTTACGCGACGGGGATGTGGTTCTGCTGAAGGGTTCCCGTGGGATGCGGCTCGAACGGCTGGTCGAGGCCCTCGGGGACGAACAACGCCGCGGCGCGGGATCGGCGGGCAAGGTAGGCTAACGCGACGGCACCCCCACGGACGGGCGGTCGCCCGACGATCAGGCACAGGACGCACGGATGCTGTACTGGCTGGTGGACGCAACCCGGGGCTGGCTCGACGCGAACGGGCTGTACCGATTCGTGCGGGTGCTCGACCAGGTCGAGTTCCGCGCGTTCGCGGGGGCGCTGCTCGCCTTCCTGATGGTCCTCCTGGGCGGGCGTCCCGTCATCCGCTACCTGACGGCGCTGAAGATCGGGGATTCGGGCTCGACCGATGCGGAGGCGCTCCGTGCCCACGCCGCGAACAAGGCGAACACCCCCACCATGGGCGGGATCCTGATCTGCGGGGCGATCCTGATCGCGACGCTGCTGCTCGCCGACATCCGGCAGACGCATGTGCAGTTGGGCATCGTCGTGCTGGTCTGGCTCAGCACCCTCGGGGGCTTTGACGACTGGTTGAAACTCACCGCCCAGCGGCGCGGCACGGGTCGGCAAGGCCTGTTCGCGTGGGAGAAGCTGATCTTCCAGCTCGGGATCGGGGTCGTCGTGGGCTATTTCGGGTATGTCGCGGGGGACAACCCGCAGGTCGCCCAGGACCTTGCCCATGTGCTGAACCTCCCGTTCCAGCGGACCTTCGAGCCCGGCGGGCAGGGCGTGGCGCAGGGGCTGGTCTACTTCTCCCCCCCGGTCTACATCCTGATCGCAACGCTGATGGTCGCCGGGATGAGCAACGCGGTGAACATCACCGACGGCATGGACGGGCTCGCGGGCGGCCTGTCGACCTCCGCGGCGTTCGCGTTGATGGTGCTCGCGTTCGTCGCGGGGTCGGAGGGGTTCAGCCAGTACCTGCTCGTCCCGCATGTCGCGTTTGTTGACGAACTGGCGGTCGTCGCGGGCGCGATGGCGGGCGCCTGCCTGGGCTTCCTCTGGTGGAACGGGTCGCCCGCGCTCGTGTTCATGGGAGACACCGGGTCGCTCGCGCTGGGGGGGCTGATCGCCTACATCGCGATCGCGATCCGCCAGGAGGTGGTGACGCTGCTCATCTGCGCGCCGTTCCTCGCGGAGATCGGTTCAGTCGTGCTGCAGGTGGGGTATTTCAAGGCGATGCGGGGGAAGCGGATCTTCCGCTGCGCCCCCTACCACCATCACCTGCACCTGGGCGGCTGGACCGAGTCACAGGTGGTGACGCGGTTCTGGATCATCTCGATCCTGCTGGCACTCATCGGGATCGCGACCCTGAAACTTCGGTGATTCTTCCCGTAAGAATGCCTATTGAGCGGATGGCCCCGACGGCGGGGCCTTTGCCGGGATGATTTTGTCTTGGGAAAGGGATGTGATGCACGGGTTACGGAGTATGAGAGGCATTGCCGGGTCCAGCCTCGCGGCGCTCGCGGTCGGAATCGCGGGCTGCGGGAACACGGCGACGAATGTCGTGAACCATGTCTCGGAGGAGGGCCCTCCGGCAGGAGTGGTCGTTGGGGAGCCGACCACGGTGGGATTCCGCGCCGATGCGCTCGGCGCGGCCCGTGATCTGCCGGTTCCGGTCGGGACGGACTCGATCAACGGCGCGATGGTCACCCTTTCAGGGACTCTGCACAAGGCGACCGCGGACTGGATCGTGATCGACGACACGAGCGCGGATCAGAGGCACTGGATCCGCATCGAGAGCATCAACTGGATCCGCCAACCGATCCCCCAAGAGCCCGCGCCCTCGGCGGCCACGCCCGCCGGGCCCCATGCGGATGAGGGCGGCCAAGCCAGCGATGGCGGTCAGGGCGAGGCCGACCACGGCGGCACCGGCGACCATCATGATGACGGGTCGCACGGCGGCTGATCGGAGCGTCTCGCGGCGTCGGCCCGCCCCTGAACGAGTTTCTTCGGGAACGAAAAAGGCCCGCGCCGGATGGCGCGGGCCTTGTCTGTAACTTTGATCCGGGCAACCGGCCCGGTGCGGCTCCCGATTACGGGCAGCCCGCGGTGAACGCACCGACGAACGCGGTGATGTCGCTGAGGTCGAAGACCGTGTCACCGTTGATGTCCGCGATCGGATCCTGCGTGGTGAACGCCCCGACGAAGGTCGTGATGTCCTGCAGGTCGAGGACATCGAACGGCTCGGCGAGGTCAGCCGCGTTGCAGCCGCCCGCGATGAGCGCCAGGTCATCGGCGTCGACATCGCCGTCGTTGTCGAGGTCGCCCTCGCAGTAGGTGCTGCCGGTCCCGATGTTGGCGCTGAGCAGAGCCGCGTCGTCGGCGTCGACATCACCGTCGAAGTCCAGGTCGCCGAACTGGCTGTCGAGGATCGCGAGCACGACATCGCGGTCCGCCTCGTCGACGACGAGATCGCCGTTCATGTCGGCCGACAGGTCCATGTTGACCGCCTGCTCGAGGTCGGACCAGTCGCCGTAGTTGTCCTGGACATACTGGATATCGTCGCAGTCGACGACGCCGTCGGCGCCGACGGGGGCGTACCCGGGCGTGGTGCCGACATTGCCCGCGACATCGGCGACCGAGTCACCGGCGTCGTAGCTGCCGTTGAGCAGGGTGGTGCCGAAGAAGTTGCCGCCGAACGCGTTGTCCACAGCGGCGAAGCCCGCGGCGCGGTCGAGGGTGTCGTTGACGAGGACGAGGCCGTCCGCGGCGTAGCGGACATCGGCCATGGTGAAGTTGCCGTCGTTGTTGTGATCGCCCAGGATCTCGAAGGAGGCATCGCCCGAGCCCGTCCAGGCGGGCCCGCCGTTGCGGCTCTGCCAGGCGCGGACCATGTCGTCGATGTCGTTGATGTCGCGGTCGCCGTCACCGTCGAAGTCACCCGCGATCTTGTTGCGGAGGTTGAGGGGCGAGCCGTAGGTCAGCTGCGTCCCGTTCGCGGTGACATAGTGGTTGGCGGTGTTACCGTCGGTATAGGTCACGCCGATGGTGCGGAAGGGCACCCGCCCGGTCGCGGTGGTGTCGAAGCTGTCGAGCAGCGGGTTGCTGAAGACATTGTTCGGATCACCGAGGGTGAAGTTCTGGATGTTCTGGTTGAGGTCCGGGTTGCTGATGATCGCGATGGGCTGCTGGCCGTCCGCGTCGAAGTCCGCGGGGACGCGGTCCGGAGCAGCAGTGAGCAGGAACTGCTGGGCGAGCAGCTCGCCCGGCATGAAGTCGCTCTCAAAGCCCGTCGGGACATCGACGAACGCGGCGATCGAGCGGCGGATGTTGTTCCAGTAGGCCGCCGCCGCGGGGTTCGCGGGCGCGGGGTTGCCCGCGAAGGGGTTCGGGCCCGTCTCGGAGGGGTCCCAGCCCCAGCCGCCCAGCTCGGCGGGCGCGTTGCGGGGGTCGCCGCGGAAGGTGAAGGCCGCCGGGCCGGTGATATTGTACCCGTCGGGCCCGCCGTCGATGATCGCCTCGAGCGTCGGGCGCGCCGCGACGGTGCCCCCCTTGATGTCGCTGACCACCGCGAGGCAGTCGAAGTCCTTATCGAACAGGTAGCCCCGGCTCACCAGGCGCTCGGCGCCGGTGTGCCCCACGCCCAGACGAGTGTTCTGCACCGTCGCGTCCATGCGGCTCGACCCGCCCTTGTTGGAGGGCTGGTAGTCGGGGCCGACCAGGTCGTTGGCGCTGCTGGTGACGCGGAGACCGATGTTCTCGCCGCGCCCGAAGGAGGGGTCGAGCCCGATGCCGTTCATGAAGGCGTTGCGGGTGCCCGAGCCCGAGTCGCGGGTGATCTTGGTGAGGTTCTCGCCGTTGGCGCGGCGACCCGTCGCCGCGAGCTGGCGCAGGTCGCTCATCGCGATCTCCTGCAGGCCCACGCCGTAGTTGACGATCGCGGCGACCGGGACGATCGAGACCGCGAAGTCGTAGACCGTCTCACTGTTGGGGTTGCCGACATTCGCGTTCAGGCGGCTGAGGGGGCGGAGCTGGTTGCCGAAGTCGACGGGCACGCCAGCGGTGTCCACCGCGGGGCGGGGGTTGCCGCCGTAGCCCGCCGAAGAGGGCGCGTTGAGGGGGCTGACTTCACCGGGGACGATGCCGAACCAGGAGAGGGGGACATCGGAGGTGGAGAAGTCGATGTGGAGCCCCGCGCCGCTGCCGTCGCCCGTCACGCCGGGCTCGAACGAGCCGGGCACCGGGAGGAACGGCGCACCCGAGCGGTTCGCGGGGTTGCCCAGCCCCTGCAGGCTGCCCGCGATCACGAGGTCGAGGCGGTTCCAGATCGCGCCGTCCGCGAACGAGGAGTTGCCCCGATCGTCGTCGGTCGCGCCGTCCATGTCGGTGTCGAACTCATCTCCGTTCTCATCGAACGCGAGCGAGAAGGTGTCGAACTCCGCGATGCCGTTGCCCGACCCGGTGATGCGGTAGTGGAACAGCCACTGGGTGTCGTTGATGCCGGGCCCGTTGCCGCAGTCGAACGCGCCGCTCAGGCAGCCGCTCCCGTTGGGGGCGAGCTGGTCGGGGAAGAGGCTGGCGAAGATGCCGGCGCGCCCGTCGTTGTCGTAGTCGATGAAGTCGTTGGTGCTCGCGCCGCTGCGGAAGAACGACTCCTGCAGGGTCGCGCCCGAGCCGGTGATGATCAGCGGGTCGGCGGACGCGGCCGCGCCGCACGCGGCGACAAGGCACATGATGGACTTGGCGTTCATTTGTGAATCCTCCGTGGGTGTTCGATCTCGTGTCTCGTGGAACCGGAAAGCCGAGGCCCGGCGGACAGACCGATCGCGCTCGCGGGGAGGCCCCTGCCCCGCGCCGATCTCTCTTCGTGTCTCCCCCAACCGCGATGGAGGCGGGAAAAAACCCGACCCCGCTCTCGCGGGGTCGGGTCGGTGATCGTGATCAGCCGCCGGCGCCGATGCGCTCCCACTCGTCGCGGGTGTAGACCGCGGTGTCGTTGGAGGTGCCCGTCCCGCCCGCGGGGGTGAGGCTGTAGAAGCGGTCGCCCCACTGCTGCTTCTGGAGGGTCTCCTCGAGTTCCGCGAGACTGACATGCCCGTCCACGAAGGAGAAGTTGCTCCGCCCGTTGTGCGCCCGCGAGACGATGTTCAGGTTGAACTCGTCCCGCGACAGCAGACCCGCGCCCTGCTCACGCATCTCCTCCTCGGTGAAGACTTCGGTCGGGAGGTAGTAGCGGAACGCCTTGCGGCCGCGCCCCTGCGCGTTCGGGACGTTATAGACGTTGGGGAGGTCGCCGAACGCGGCCTTGAAGGGCACGATCGGGCGGTGCGACTTGCTCTCGCCCTCGCCGCTCGAATTGCTCACATCCGCGACGGAGCGCCACTCGAATCGGTCCTCCATCTCCGCGGCGAGGATGGTGTTCGACCCGCTGGTGATCTGGTCGACACGAACGAGCACATTGTTCCGCAGCCCCCACCCGTTCTGGATGTTCTGGAACTTGTTGCGGGGCATGATCGCGCCGTTGACGGTGAACGCGATGCGGGGCACCTGCCGGTCGGTCACGAGCGTCTGATTCGACGGGTTCTGCCAGTCCTCCTGGTCGAACGGGTCGTTGGGGTTGTCGAAGGTGCGGGGCGCGCCGTTGTTGGTGGTCTTGGGGCTCTCGAAGGCGTCTTCGGGGACGGCGCCGCCGAACAGGAAGTAGGACCAGTGGGCGTACCCGTTGATGCCGTCGGGGTTGGACTCGACCTCGAGGGTCTGGCCCTCGGGGCGCCAGTTGAACCCGTCCGGGGTGGTCGGGTAGGTGTAGGCCGGGGGCAGATAGTCGCGGTTGGTCGCGCCGTAGACCGCGACGCCCTGCGAGATGTTGCGCGCGTTGGCGCCCGCCTTGAGGGCCTGGGCCGAGTTGCGGGCGGCGCCGAGCGCGGGGAGGAGGATCCCGATCAGCAGGGCGATGATCGCGATCACCACGAGCAGCTCGATGAGCGTGAAGCCCTGAGCGTTCCAGCGAGCCTTGTTCATGCTGTTCTCCATGCGAGAAAACGGTCCGTGTTCGTGCGCGCGGGGCGCTGGAAGACGACGGCTCCGCCGTCCCCCGGTTGTCAGCGGGTGGGCCGCATCAGGGCCCGCACGCCGAGACGACCTTGTCTCGACGCCGTCAAGTATCCGCGCAGAGGTGTGTGAAGTCGGTTTTGGATGGGTTCAATGCGCGCGAAGAATGCGCACAGCGCGATTCACCGTTTCTGAACAGAAAAAGGGCGCTCCGCAACGCGTTCGTCATCCGAGGCTTGCGGATGATCGAACCGGCATACTTGCGTCACGACGCAACCGAACGGCAACACCGTTGGTCGGGAGAACTTCCGGCTCACCCGCCCGAACGGGGAGCGTCGCTCGGAACCAGCCGGGGCGCGGATGCTCGGACCGGAATCACCGGCGCGTGCAAAAGGAAAAACGGGCCTCCGAAACCGGAGACCCGTCCAAGTGGAGCGGAGGAGATTCGAACTCCCGACCTCATCATTGCGAACGATGCGCTCTACCAGCTGAGCTACCGCCCC
>DLBY01000030.1:86921-87766 GCA_002480345.1 Phycisphaerales bacterium UBA7812
CTCTACCAGCTGAGCTACCGCCCCGTGTGGCGGGAAGCATACGCACCACCCGGCCCGCCGACAACACGCCGGCACGGGTGTGACCGCACACGCCGCACGAGCGGGACCCGGAAAGCCCGAATTCGCTTGCCTTTGAGAATTGACTCGCAATAAGATGCCGGCATGAAGGCCCCGTTTGCCCGCCTCTGGTGGGGAGTGTTGTTGGTGCTCGTCGCGGCTGCATGCCCTCTGGGATGCGATGAGTGCGCCGATGTGCCCCCGCTCCCCCACGGCGGGACGGTCGTGGTCTCCATCCCTCCGCTCGCGGGGCTCGTGCGCCCCCTGCTGCCCCCGAACAGCGAGGTCCGCGTGCTGGTCCCGGCGGGACGCTCGGCGCACGGCTATCGCCCCACGCCAGAAGACATCGCGGCGATCGGGCGGGCCGACGCGGTCGTGCTGGTGGGGATGAACCTCGAGACGGGGATGGCGAAGGCCGTGCGCGGGAAACTGGTCATCCGCATGGCGGACCTGGTGGGCATCGAGACCGACCCGCACGCGGGGCACGACCACGATCACGGTGCACACGACCACGCGCACGACCACGGCCCCGGGGACGACCCTCATCTGTGGCTCGACCCCGTGCTCGCCGCCCGCTTTGTGCGCGCGCTGCCCGCGGCGCTCCCCGAGTCGCTCCGTAACGATGAGACCGATGCGAACGCCGCATGGCTCGCCGAGGCGATCGACGGGATCGACGCGGAGTACGCCGAGCGTCTCGCGCCCTTCGCGGGACGCGCCATAGTGACCCACCACGCGAGTTTCAACCGCGTCGCGGACCGGTACGGGCTGGAGGTCGCCGCGGTGCTGCG
>DLBY01000162.1 GCA_002480345.1 Phycisphaerales bacterium UBA7812
GGTCCCCCCCATCGCGCCCGCTCCGTCCTGCTTCCTGCCACACCGACGGACCGCACGCCCCACGCGCCGGCCACGCGATCGCATCCTACCGCGACCCCATCGCCGCCGCGCTCACTCATCCTGAGACCGCAGCGCCGCCTCCAACTCCGCCACACGCTCGCGCAACGCCCGGCTCTCCGCCATCGCCGCATCCAGCTCCCCGCGCACACGGTCCAGTTCCACCCGAAGCGCCGTCTCTTCCGGGAACCCCTCATCCGGATGCACCACGATCGCCGTCACCACCACGAGCGCGACCGCCGCAACCCCCAGCCCCCCCGCGATCGGCAACCAATATCGCCCCAGCAGCTTCCGAGACAGGTATCCGAAACTGTCCCGCTTCGCCTCGATCGGCTCACCCGTCAGGAAACGATCGATGTCCCGCGCCAGATCGCCGGGCGTCTGATACCGCGAATCGCGCGACTTCGCCAACGCCTTGAGCGTGATGGTGTCGAGCTCACCCTTCACCTGCGGGTTGATCGTTCCGGGGCGAGGCGGAATCTCGTGCATGATCCGCCCGACCACCTCGGGCATCGGACCGTTGATCCGGTACGGGAACTGCCCCGTCAACAACTGATAGAGGATCACGCCGAGCGAGTACACATCCGTGCGCACATCGATCTTCGCCATGTCCCCCTTCGCCTGCTCCGGGCTCGCCCACGGGAGGCTCCCGATGAACTGACCCGTCGCCGTCATCTGCGTCGGAGCCGCGCTCAGGTGACCGTCCACCGATTCCAGCTTCGCGAGCCCGAAATCCAGAATGTGCGGCTCGCCCTCGGGCGTCACACGGATGTTCCCGGGCTTGATATCACGGTGGATCACGCCACGCAGGTGCGCCGCGTTCACCGCCCGGCAGATCTTCCCGAACAGCCGAAGCGTGTCCTCGATGCCCAGCTCGTTGTGCGTGACATACTCGTCGAGCTTGCGCCCCGCGATGTAGTCCATCACATAGTACCCGCAGCCGCCCGCGATCCCGCTGTCGTGGATCGTCACGATGTTCGGGTTGTCGAGCTGCGCGAGCACCTGGATCTCCCGCTCGAAACGGATCCGATCGCTCTGCCGCGCCAGCGCCCCCTCCCGCATCAGCTTGATCGCGACCTGCCGCCCGGTCCCTTCCTGCCGCGCGAGGTAGACAACACCCTGCCCGCCCCGGTGCAACTCGCGCACGATCGTGTACCCGGGGATCCCCGCCGCCAGACCGATCCCGCGCATCGCCGGACGGCTCCGATGCTGCGCCTGCATCCGCGCCGCGCGGATCAGCCCCAGCTCGCTCGAACCCGATCCCGAGTCCGAATCCCCGCGCGACACCGATCCGCGCGAGAGATCCCCCGCCGTCACCACCCGACGCGCGCCCGAGTCGTTCGCGCCCCCGCCCGACCCCTCGGGCTTCGGCACCGACACCATCTCCGTCTCCGCCTCCCGCTCCGAGGCATCCAGCTCGCGCCGCGCGTCGCGGGCATCCGGTTGTTGAGCATCATCAGGCAAGCAGGGTCCCCGAGCGTTGCAAGGCGTCGCACACGCCGCGCCGTGTCCACCCCCAGCATACCCCGTGCCCACGAGCCGCCGCACAACCCCGGCGTGCGCCGCCCCCGCTCACCGCCCCGGATCGGTGAAGAACTGCGAAGCGTTCCCGAGCTCCGAGCGCATCCGCTCGTGCGCCCGCGCGCGCAGCATATAGATCGCCCCCGTCGAACGCCCCAACTGCTCCGCGACCTCCTGCGCCGAACGGCACTCCAGGTCATACAGCCGCACCACCCGCTCGTAATCGGGAGGCAGCGCCGACAGCGTCTGTTCGATCATCTGCTCGCTCTCGTCCCGCGCCGCCGCTCGGCTGGGCGTGCTCTCCGTCGCCCCGAGCAACTCCACCAGCGCCACGAACGAGTTGTCCGCCATGTGCTTCGCCACCTGCACCCGCCGCTTCGGGTTCGGGCGCTTCGCCGCCTGCAGCCCGCGGAGCGCATCCCGCAGGTTGTTCTCCGCGACCTGGCTCAGCCACGCGAGGAACGACCCAAGCCCCCGATAGCGGAACTGCCCGATCAGCAGGAACGCCTCGAGATAGGTCACCTGCATGACATCGTCCTCGTCCACCGCCGTCCGCCACTGTGCGCCGATCTTGGGCTTCAGGCGATCCCGTACGATCGGCCCATAGTGCTCCAGCAGCGCGCACAGCGCATCCTCGTCGCCCCCCGTCGCCCGCGCAACCAGAGATTCCTCGTCATCCAGGCTCAGCGAGGCATACGCACCGGGACGCTCCGACACACCGTCCACCGCGTCGGTCTCCGCTTCCGATCCGGACCGCGACTCCGACGACGCCGGAAGCGGCCGCGCCCGAGGACGCTCACCCGATTCGCCTTGCCGTTCATCCGTCACGCCCGGTGCCTCCAGACCAACAACGCCTCGCCGCAGGGCGGTCCCATGCACAACGATTCCAGTGTACCGGAGCCCAACCCGCCCCGGAATCCGCCAAGGGAAATTACTCGTTTTGTGTGCATTTGGTGAAGACCCCGCCGAAACACCTGTCAGAACTGAATGAATCTGTAACAATTCCAGAGGCGGAGAAGACCCCTGTTAACCGCTTGAATCACCGCGGCTCCGCGGGTCCCCGCTAGGTCGAAGCTCTCGACCAGACACCCTGCTCTTCTCTTCCCGGCCCGGGGGCGCATGCTTGCATCGTCCCCGGGCATTCCTTTGCCGTCGCGGATCTGGGTGTTATCGCGGATCCGGATGCAATCCCATGATCCGGTCCCCGCAGCGCACCGCACAGCGGCACGATCACCCAACACCGGCCAACGCAGAACCGACCAACGAGAAGCCTGTCGGCCCGCTCGATGCGCCCGGTGCACCGCGCGAGATCCACGCGCCCGGTACCACCACGCGCCCCGCCGCGACCACGCGACCGGGACAGAACCGGACGCAAAAAGACAGCACCCGCGGCAGAGCCGCGGGTGCTGGGTGAAGTCAGGCTCGATCCGGCTCCCGGGGCACGCCCCGTTCACCGGTCAGCTATCCATGCGACGCACGGATTACGGGCAACCCGCCAGGAACTCGGTCACGAAGATGTTGAGGTCCGTCAGGTCGAAGACATTGTCGCCGTTCAGGTCCGCGATCGCGTCCTGAGCCAGGAACGCGCCGATGAACCCGTTGATGTCCGCCAGGTCGAGGACGCCGAAGGGCTCGGCAACATCGGCCAGGTTGCAGCCGTCGGGGCCGGGGGCCTCGACATTGAACTGCATGAAGGCGGACGAGTAGGGGTTCAGGTAACCGTCGGTGCCGCCGCCGGGCGTGTTGCAGGCGAAGCCACCGAAGTAGAACAGGAACCCGACATCCGACTCATCGACACCCGCGGAGGTGAAGATTTCCATCGCGTCCCACGAGCCGAAGCCCTCGCCGGGCTCGACCACGGTCGCGACATCGACGGGCCACTGGGTGATCGCCGCCGCGGTCGCCGGGAAGGTATCGAGGCGGTTCGAGGGGGCGTACAGACCCGTGCCGGTCGGCAGGATGTTGTTGAAGGTCGACAGGTCAGCAGCCGAACCGTCGGGGTTCGCAACATCACCAAGGATGCCGCTGAAGTCGATCAGGTCGTTGTTGCTGAACATCGCGTCGCCCTCGAGCACGCCGGGCTGACGGAAGGTGATCACAAAACCGCAGTCCGAGAAGCCCTCGCCCACGGTGCCCGGCGCGTCGCCGTCGCTGCCCTGGGGGTTGGTCGAGCTGCCGTTGCTGTCCGCGATCTCGATCGGGGTGTCAGCGATGTCGAGGAAGATGGTCCACAGGAAGCCCTCGGCGAACTCGATGACGCCGCTGTTGTCGGTGTCGTTCGCGCCGGGGAGGTCCGTCACGATGACGGGGCTGTGGGCAACCGCCGACGACTGGGTCGCCGGGTCGTCGTTCTCGGTGAACGCCATGATGAAGTCATAGCCGACGATACCCGCGGGATCGACGCCCGTCGGGTCCTGGCCCGGGGTGAAGGCCGGATCCTGCAGGCCGGTGTAGTACTGGAAGTTGATGCCGTTGATGATCGAATCAGCCGGCGCATCGAACCAGTTCTGCCACAGACGCACGCCGTTGTCGGCCAGCGCATCGCCGTTCGCCTCGCTCATGATGCCGGTGAACACACCGACGCCCTGATCCTCGGGCGCGACGCCAGCGGCGCCCTCGCACGGATCAGCGATGTTCGCGTTCCAGCTCCAGCTGCCGCGGTTCACGACGCCCGTGGTCGCCTCGGCGTTGAAGATACGCTCGCCGGTGCGCATGTTGATGTACACCTGACCGGTGTTGCCACCGTCGTACTTCTGCCACTCGAGGGCGATGGGCGTCTTGTCCAGTTCGGCGTTCGCGACACCGGCAATACCACCGGCCGCGACCGCGAGAATGAGACCGCTCTTGATCTTCATGGTGAGAACTCCTCTATTCAACGTTGAAAAACGGACTCCGACTCAGGAAAGCGAGGCCCACTCGCCCCGCAAAGAGCGCAACTCGGCAACACGCCGAACCACGCTGAACGACTGATTGATGCTGAAGTCTCGATCTCCCTCCGACCGGCTCTGAGAAATGCCGACCGGCGCTCCGCAAAGATCATCCCCGACGAGACGGAAGACTTTCTTCAGCGAGGCACATGACTCCCTCTCTCAAACACGAAAGGCCCACGGGCAGACCCCGAGGAGAACCTCTCGCATATCGAATATACCGATTTCCACCCGCCTTGCAAGGGGGCCTTCGCGCATTTTTCACCCAACAACCGCGCCGGTGCCCCTCCAGACCGCCTCAGAACGCCGTCCGAAAAACGCCCAAATTACCCACCTTCACACAAACGCCCGCCGGAACCCCCCGAACGACACATCACCGCGCGTCACCCGACTCCCGTCACGGAGCCCCCGCCCGCGCGAACGCGAACACCGCATCCGCAAATCGGTCGAACAGCGGGCCCGAATCGTGCGGCCCGGGCGACGCCTCGGGGTGATACTGCACGCTGAACACCGGGCGGTCTTTCAGGCGGAACCCTGCGACCGTCTGATCGTTCAGATGCACCCGCGTCACCACGCCCCCCGCCGCCTCAAGCGAGTCCCGGTCGACCGCGAACCCGTGGTTCTGGCTCGTGATCGCCACCTCGCCCGACTCCGTGTCCAGAACGGGCTGGTTCGCACCCCGGTGCCCGAAAGGCAGTTTGTAGGTCTTCGCCCCGATCGCCTGCGCCAGCAACTGGTGCCCAAGGCAGATCCCGAAAACCGGCACCGCGGGCTCGAGCGTCAACACCCGCTCCACCGTTTCCACCGTCTGCGTCACCGTCGCCGGGTCGCCGGGCCCGTTCGAGACGAACAACCCCGCGAACTCACCCGATTCGAACGCCGCGACCACATCGTCCGCCGCGACATCGAACGGAAGCACGCTGAGCGAGAGCCCCCGCTCACGCAGGTTCCGCAGGATGTTGTTCTTCGCCCCGCAGTCCAGCACCGCGATCGTGGGTGAGCCGCCACCGGCCCGCGCCCCCGTCTCACTACGGGGCCTCCACCGCCACGCCCCCATCCCCTCGTTCCACGAGCACCGCTCCCGACGCGCCACGCCAGGCACCAGGTTCGCGCCCTCCATCGAGGGCGCCTCCCGCGCCCTCGCCACCAGTTCCGCGTCCGTCACCGAATCATCGTCCGTGATCGCGCCCGGGACCGCGCCCGCCTCGCGGATCCGCCGCGTCAGCGCCCGCGTGTCGATCCCGCTGATCCCCAGCACGCCCGCCTCTCGCAGGTACGCGTCCAGCGTGGCCGACGCGCGGAAATTCGAGGGCACGCGCGTGTGCTCATGCACCACGAACCCCGACACATGCACCCGTGTCGATTCCGTGTCTTCCTCGTTGACACCCGTGTTGCCCACCAAGGGCGTCGTCTGAACCAAGATCTGCCCCGAATACGACGGATCCGTCAGCGATTCCTGGTACCCCGTCATCGCGGTGTTGAACACCACCTCCGCGGTCGTCACCACGCCCCGACCCGTCGCGCCGAACGCCTCGCCACGGAACACCCGACCGTCGGCGAGCGCCAAGCGCCCCACCGTCTTCACCGATGCCCCGCTCTCCGTGCCCCGTGCCGCCGTGGTCGTGCTGGTCATGGGCGATAGTCTATGCGTGCCATGGAGCGGCTTCCCTTCGCCCACATCCACGACGCCGACGAGCAGCCACCCCCCGCAGACACCGTCTTCGTCCGCGTCGCCGTCGAGCGAGGACTCGACGCACAGGGCCTCACCTACCGCGAGGGCGACGAGCCCCTCCGGGTCGGTGATCGCGTCGAGGTCCCCCTCGGACGGGGCAACACGAAGACCGGGGGCCTCGTCCTCGAAACCGGGGGCGCCGAACTCCTGGGCGACTATCCGCCATCCAAGGTCAAGCCCGTCGCCCGCCGCGTGGGCCCCGTCCTCCCCGCCTCCCTCGTCCCCCTCGCCCAGTGGATCGCCCGCTATTACCTCACCCCCATCGGCATGGTCCTCGCCGCGATGGTCCCCGCCGCTGTCAAGCACAGCGTCGGCGCCCGCACCGTCGAAAAGATCCAACGCACCCCGGAACCCGACCGCCCCGCCGATCTCCCCAAACTCACACCCTCCGCAAAGAAGGCGTGGGCCGTCATCGCCGATCTCCCGCCCGAGACCTTCCCGCTCGAGCCCCGCGCCCTCGCCCGTGCCGCCGGCGCCGCCAACCTCGCCCCGATCAACCGCCTCGTCGAGGCCGGCCTGCTCACGAGGATCGAAACCGAAGAAGTCCGCCGCTTCGGCGCGACCGACCCCGTCCTCCTCGCCGAATCCACCGCCATCCCCGCCCTCACCCCCGATCAGCAACGCGTCGTCGAGGGCATCGACGCCGCCCGCCACGAACGCCCGTTCGCCGTCCACCTCCTGCGCGGCGTCACCGGCTCGGGCAAAACCGAGGTCTACATCCATCTCATCGAGCGTGCCCTCGCCGAGGGCCGCCCCGCCATCATCCTCGTCCCCGAGATCGCGCTGACCCCCCAGACCGCGGGCCGCTTCGTCGCCCGCCTGACCACGGGCCCGAACGCAACAGGCGTCGAGGTCCTCCACTCGGGCCTCTCCGCCAGCGCCCGCAATCAAGCCTGGTCCCGCCTCGCCTCAGGACACTCCCTCGTCGCTGTCGGCGCTCGCTCCGCGATCTTCGCCCCCCTCGACCGCCCGGGCCTCATCATTGTCGACGAGGAGCACGACTCCTCCTACAAGCAGGACCAACTCCCCCGCTACAACGCCCGCGATGTCGCCATCAAGCGCGCCCAGGCCGACGACGCCCATGTCGTCCTGGGCTCCGCCACCCCCTCCCTCGAATCCTGGTGGAACGCCCACACCAGAGCGCCCGACGGCACCACCCGCTCCACGCTCTGGGAACTCCCCACGCGCGTCGCCGGCGCCATGCCCGAGGTCCGCATCGTCGGGCCCCGCGAGCCCGCTCCGGGACAGCAACCCAACGCGAACACCGCCCCCAACGCCCCACGCATGCTCAAAGAAGGCTGGATCGGCATCGGCCCACACCTCGCCCACGCCCTCGAGCAGACCCTCGCGGAGGGCGCGCAGGCCATGCTCCTCCTCAACCGACGCGGCTTCGCCTCCTATGTCGCCTGCTCCAGCAAAGCCTGCGGCTGGTCACTCGGGTGCGAGTCCTGCGACGCCCGCATGGTCGTCCACCGCGCCGGGCTCAGGCCGGGTCAGCACGCACCGCGAGGCTATGTCCGCTGCCACCACTGCCTCGCCGAGCAGGTCATCCCGAGGGCCTGCCCCGTCTGCCAGGGAAAGGTCATCCTTTTCGGACTCGGCATCCAACGCGTCGAGAACGAACTCGCCGATCGGTTCGGCCTCGCCGAGCACATCGACTTCGAACGCCTCGACTCCGACAGTGTCCGCAAAGCCGCAGACTACTTCTCCGTCCTCGATCGCTTCGCGAAAGGCCAACTCAAACTCCTGCTCGGCACGCAGATGATCGCCAAGGGCCTCGACTTTCCGAATGTCCGCCTCGTGGGCGTCATCAACGCCGACACCTCGCTCGCCCAGCCCGACTTCCGCGCCGCCGAGCGCACCTTCCAACTCGTCAGCCAGGTCGCGGGCCGCGCCGGACGCGGCCAACACCCGGGGCGTGTCATCGTGCAGACCATGCACCCCCACGAACCCGCGATCGTGCTCGCCTCCAGACACGACTACCACGCCTTCGCGAAACACGAACTCTCGCTGCGCCACACCAACGGCCTTCCCCCCTGCGCACGCATGGCGCGCATCGTCTGCCGCGACCCCGACGCGCGCAAAGCCGAGCGCGACGCCGAGGCGATCGCCCGCACCCTCCGCGCCCACGCCGACCGCGCGATCCGCATCGAGGGTCCGATGCCCTGCGTGCTCAGCCGGGTCGCCGATCATTTCCGATTCGCGATCGAAGTCACCGCCGCTGACGCCCCCCGCCTTGTCGCCCTCCTCGGTGCCCTCCGCGCCGAGGGCGTGCTCAAAAGCGACGCCCGCACCGCCGTCGATGTCGACCCCGTCAGCCTGATGTAGCCAGCGCACACGCCCGCCCGCCGACCGCCGAACGGAAAGCAATCCCCGGATGCCCGACCTCCGCAACAAGCACATCGTCGTTATGGGCCTGGGCCGCTTCGGAGGCGGCGCCGCTGTCGCCCGCTACGCGGTCGAGCAGGGCGCCGCGAGCGTCGTCATCTCCGACCGAGCCCCCGCCGCCGACCTCGCCCAGGGTCTCGCGCTCATCGACGACCTTGTCTCCACGAACGCCGTCCGCCTCGCGCTCGGCGCCCACGACCCCGCCGACCTCAACCATGCCGACACCCTGATCGTCAACCCCGCCGTATCCACGCCTTGGAACAACCCGTTCATCCGCGCCGCCCGCGAAAAAGGCGTCACCCTCGAAACGGAGATCGCCCTCGCCATCGATCGCCTCGAACAGGCGATCGACCGCGACGCAGGCGGCGCTGTGATCGCCATCACCGGCAGCGTCGGCAAGAGCACCACCGCCGCGATGATCCACCACGCGCTGCGGGCCCTCGCCCGCCCCACCGTCCTGGGCGGCAACATCGGAGGCTCCCTCCTCCCCGTCGCGTCCACGCTCCCGCCCGACACCGTCGCCGTCCTCGAACTCTCCAGCGCCATGCTCCACTGGCTCCGCGAGACCCGCCCCGCGTGGGGACCGGATGTCGCCGTCCTCACCGCCTTCGAGCCCAACCACCTCGACTGGCACGCCGACCTCGCCCACTACCGCGCCGCCAAGCAGCACCTGCTCGACGCCCTCGCCAGCGCGAACACCAACGCCCCAGCCGCAGTCCTCGCCCCCGCCGTCCGCGACTGGCCCGTCCCGCCCCCCGCCCGCACGATCACGCCCGAGATCCCCCACGACCTCGACGCCATTCTGCCAGGCGACCACAACCGCTCCAACGCGACCCTCGCCGGCGCCGCCGTCCACGCCGCGACCGGCATCGACCCCCACGACGCCGCAAGAGCCGCCGCCACCTTCCCGGGCCTCCCCCACCGCCTCGCCTTCGCCGGCACCCGCCGCGGCGTCACCGCCTACAACGACTCCAAGTCCACCACGCCGGGCACCACCGCCGCCGCCGTCGCAGCCGTCCGCGAGCGCCACGACCGGGTCTGGCTCATCGCGGGCGGCGCCGACAAGGGCATCGATCTCTCCGCCCTCGCCGCGCTGGACACCACCGCCCTGCTCACCATCGGCACCACGGGCCCCGCGATCGCCGCCGCCGCCTCCGCCGCGGGGCGCACCTCCATCGAATGCGCCACCCTCGACGCCGCCGTCCGCGAAGCCGCCCGACTCGCCGACCCGGGCGACGCCATCCTGCTCAGCCCCGCCTGCGCCTCGTGGGATCAGTTCCCCAACTACGAAGCCCGGGGCGACGCCTTCATCGCACTCCTCGACACCCACCTCGGAGCCCCCGATGCATGACTCCCGCACAACCGCGCCCCGCGTCGCGCGAAACGCCCTCCTCCTCGCGATCACGGCCGTCCTCCCCGCCTGCTCAACCGTTCAGCCCCCCCACGCCCCACAAGACTGGACCGCCCTCGCGCCGGGGCTCCGCATTGACCGAGCCGCCCGCGTTGTCGAGTTCGACGCCACCGTCGCGATGGACTGCCACCACCCCGACACCCCCGATGTCTACCTCGAACTCATCGCGTGCGCACCGGACACCCGCGAGCACGAATCCCTCGTCGTCACCACCGTCCCGCCCTCGATGATCCACGCCGCCCTGCTCACGATCGACGCCGAACCCGGCGCCCCCGCGTCCCTCCGCAACGGCACCCCGCCCACAGGGGAAGCTGTCCGCGTCGAGTTCATCACCGACCGCGACCGCCCCATCGACGCGACAGATTGGATCATCGACGCCCCGACCCGATCCCGCCGACCCGAGCACCGGTTCGTCTTCGCGGGCTCCCGCATCGCGACCCGGACCGTCAACGGGGAACCGCGCGAGTACTACGACGCCGACGGGACAGGCGTCATCATCGGGCTCGCCACCTTCGGGAGCGAACTCATCGCCTACGAACCCCTCATCAACCCCGACGCGACAATCGACGAGCCCGTCTGGATCGCCGACCCCGATTCCGTCCCGGCGATCGGCCGCAAAGTCCGCGTGCGAATCACACCGCTCAAGGCAGAGCCGAGGCCCGCACCCTGACCACGCCGCCGCTCAAGCCACGCCCCTCAAGACCCACGATCAGCAGGACCGGGGCCGGCCTCAGGCTCCGCCGCCGCCGAACCGGGCGCCGAAGCGCCGTCCGCCGCGACGATCGCGCCGTTCAGCTCCGCCGCAATCTTCGCCAGCGTCTCCCGCGCCGCCTTGCCCGCCGAAGCGTCCGACTTCTTCAACGCGCCGAACCACGCCCACACCAGGCTCACGACCGTCAGCGGCACATACCACCACCAGGTCTCCAGCCCGCCGTTGATCCAGTGCATGTAGAACTCGAAGTGCCCGTACAGGAACGAGTCGGTCAGCATCACGCCCGGCCAGACCGTCAGCACGAAGATCACCAGCGTGATCGACGGCATCCGCCGGTCCAGCCGCAGCTCGGGACGGAACACCGAGCCCTCGCCGGGGTCCTGCTCTGCCCGCATCCGCAGCGTCTTGTCAAAGGGCGTCCCGTGCGCCGCGACCGCGAAGCCCCCAACCTCCCGCCGGAAGCCCGGAAGCCGACCCCGACGCGACATCACCTCAAGTTTCCACACCGCGTCATCTTTATGAACCGGCGCGCGCAGACGCACCGCCTCCAGCGGCCGCTCAGTGGAGTTGTCCCCGTCAGTCCCTGCCATGCATTATCGGTCGTTCAGCGATCCCGCCCCGTCTGGTTCTCGTTCCCGCGAAGCGGTCATCGGCGACTCACACGCCAAACCTGAAGCCGCCCACCGGCACGGCACATCCCCAACTGGCACCGCGTGTGCATCGTACCGCCTCCGTGCCACCCGTGGACCGCCAAGCCCAGCCGATGTTGCGCCTCGTCAACACCCCCGTTGCCGACGCACCACGCGCGTTGCACAGACGCAGCGCGTCCGACCGCACCACGGCCCATACGCCCGACCGACGCCCGCCATCGGCCTCCAACGCCCCCTCCGCCCGCCAATCCCCCGCAAACGACCCCAACGCCGCAGCGCACGCCGTCGCCCCGACCGATCCCCGATGGCTCTTCGCCGCCCGCGTCGCGTCCGCGATCGAGGGAGGCCGCGCCGGGATCATCCGCCCCGAGAAACGCGAACGCCTGATGCGCACCGCCCGCTTGCTGGGCCTCCGCCCGTTCGACGCGGCCCTTGTCATCGCGATGGTCCAGGACACAGCGCGACGGGGCGAGTCACTCCCGGGGCACCCGCCCCTCACACCCGCGCTCGCGGAGTCGCTGACCGCGGTCCCCCCCGCGGGCCCGCCCCGAGCCGACCGCGCCGCCGTGCACATCGCGCAGAAGCTCGCGGGCGCGCTCATCATTGCCGCCTCGATGGTCACCGCCGCCATCCTCTGGCTCAACGGCGCCTGAACCACGAGCCCCCTCCGCCCCCATCGCACGCTCCGCACCAGAGCGCCACCGCCTCACAATCCGATCTCTCCCCATTCCCCATTCCCCATTCCCCATTCCCCATTCCCCTCAGTATCCTCCCACCATGCCCTCCGTCGACAACTACCTCCTCGGCACCGACACCACCGAGCTCCACCGCCTCGGCATCCAGCACCGCCTCTGGGCCGCCCACGCCCACGCGCTCTGGGAACGCGCCGGCATCGGCGTCGGCGCCCGCGTCCTCGACATCGGCACCGGGCCGGGTTACGCCGCCGCCGACCTCGCCGAACTCGTCGGCCCACGAGGCCGCGTCCTCGGCATCGAGGGCTCACCCGCCTACATCGATCACTTCGTCGACCGCATGGCCGCGCTGGGCCATCACCACGCCGAGGTCCGCCGCGCCGATTTCCACCGCCTCGCCGCTTCACTCACCGAAGACGAGCACGCGTCCTTCGACGCCGCCTACTGCCGCTGGGCCCTCTCCTTCTCCAACGATGTCCCCCGCGCCCTCGCCCAGGTCCACGCCGCCCTCAAGCCCGGAGGACGCGTTGTCATCCAGGACTACTTCAACTGGCGCGCCATGTCCATCGCCCCCCGCGATCCCCTCTTCACCCGCACCATCAACGCCCTGCTCGACTACTGGGAATCCAACGACGGCTCCAACGATGTCATGGGCCCCATGCCCAAGCACCTCCGCGAAGCCGGCTTCACCCTCGTCCACCTCGAAGCCCACCAGCGCATCGCCCGACCCGGCCACCCCCTCTGGGCCTGGCCCGATTCCTTCTGGCCCTCCATCGTCCCCCGCGTCGTCGAGGCGGGCTTCCTCTCCCCCGACGACGCCGCCGCCTTCTTCGCCCTCTGGCGCGAAGCCTCGCAGGACCCCGACCGCTTCATGGCCGTCCCCCCCGTCTTCGACGCCATCGCGATCAAGGCCTGACCGCGCCCGCTGATCACCCCGGCTGATCGCCCAACCCCCGAAGCCCGCACTCGGGGCACCGCTCCAGCCGCTCGCCTGCGTCCGTGTCGAATCCGCACGCAGGACACCCCGTCTCAGCCGGCCGCACCGCCCACCACACGATCCGCCGCGACGCCAGCCCCAACGCGATCCCCACCCCGATCATCGGCAGTCCGCGGAACACCCCGTGCCCCTCACCCACGCCCTGCCACACGCGCCACGCCTCCGTCACATCCCCGCGCCCCAGCACCCCGAACGCGACCCGCGCCCCGACCAGGTACACCCCCAGCCCCACCAGCGCCACCGCCAGCAGACGCAAACACCCCAGCACCGCCGCGCGAATCCCGTGCACCCCCTCGGGTCGAATCACCATCCGGAATTCCCCTTTCCGGGCGTATCATCACGCCGCCAGTCCCCCGCGAGAGGCGGTTACAACGCACGCCCGGGACAGCCGCCCGAAGACCGACCACCCGCGATTCTCCTACCCACGGACGGACCAACCGTTGCAGATCCGAAACTTCTCCATCATCGCCCACATCGACCACGGCAAGTCCACCCTCGCCGACCGCCTCCTCCAGTCCACCCACGCCGTCTCCGACCGCGAGGCCAAGGAGCAGCTCCTCGACTCCATGGATCTCGAACGCGAGCGGGGCATCACCATCAAGGCCTCCGCCGTCACCGT
>DLBY01000061.1:0-27756 GCA_002480345.1 Phycisphaerales bacterium UBA7812
CCGCCCGTTCCGTGCAGCACGATGACGAGCGGCGCGGGCGTCGCCGCGTCATGCCTTCGCGGGAGCACGACCGTCGGCTCCGCGCGCTCCGCGGCATCGCGGAACGAGGCCATCCGACGCCGGGCGTTCGAGCGCACCATATTCGCGACGACCTCGAATTCTGCGTTCGCTCGGATCGGGTCGAGATCCGAATCGGTCTCGATCGTGCGCACGCCCGAATACCCCCGCTCGGCCGCCGTGCGTAGCCAGTCAATCGCCCGCTCCGGGGCGTTGGCCATCGCGTGCGACGCCGCCGCTCGATAGGACCAGACCGCGCTCGACGCCTCCCGCGTTGCGAAGCCTTCTGCGAAGTCCGCGGCGACGGAATAGGCCCCGTCGAGCATGCGGCGTTCCCATGTGTCAAAGGCGTCCTGGGCGAACGACGCGGAGACGATGCTCACAGCGATCGCGAGTATCCAGCGCATGTCCGATCCCCTTCTGATCGGCATACCGCGCGCTGACGCGACGGGTTGCCCGGCGTTTGGATTTCGGCGCTGCCGGAACCCGAACCCCTGCTTCAACCGACCGTTCTATCGGCTATGATGGCACAGGCGTCGGTTCGTCCGGTCGAAAGCGGCGCGACATGCTCGAAGGGGGCACACGATGGCCGACACAAGCAGTTCTTCCGGTTCCAAGGCGCTCGCTCGCGCGGTGTTCTGGCCCGTCTTCGTGATCGCGGTGGTGGCGTTCTCGTTCTACGCCGCGAACCGCTACGGCGATACCAAAGCCCGGGTGGTGTTCATCACCGCGGACACGACCCCGTACTGGGAGCGTGTGACGGAGGGCGCCCGGGATGCCGCTCGGCAGTACGGCGTGGATCTTCATGTGATCCAGCCTGACGGGACACTCGACGCGCAGAACGCGAGTATCGATGTTGCTCTGACGGACAGCGCCGATGCCGTGGTGATCAGCCCGGTCGATGGGGTTCGGCAGACCGGCAAACTCCGGGATCTGGCGCGGCAGACCAAGCTGGTTACGGTCGACTCGGACAGCGAACTCTCGGACCGTGTGTGCTTCGTCGGCATGGACAACTACATCGCGGGCCAGAATGCCGCGGATCTCGTCAGGGCGGCGCTCCCCAACGGTGGTCGGGTGCTGATCGCTGCGGGCCCATTGGACAAGACGAACGGGCAGGAGCGGCGCCAGGGGCTGATCGACTCGCTGCTCGAACGCGACGGTCGCTCGGAACTGAACGCCGATCCGATCGACTCTGAACTGGTCGGCGACCGATTCGTGATCGCGGGCACCGTCGTGGATGATCTCGACCCCGCAACCGCGACCCGCCTGATTTCCGACAGGCTCCGCGCGGATGAGCAAATCGATGCCGTTGTGGGGCTCTATGCCTACCACGCGATCGCTGCGGCTGAGGCCGCGCGGACCGCGGCACCGGATCGCTCGATCACGATCGTGGGCTTCGACGCGCTCCCCGAAACGCTCGACGCGGTCGAGAATGGAGAGGTCTACGGCGTCATCGCGCAGGATCAGTACGGGTACGGGTTCCAGAGCGTCCGGATCGCGGCGGAATCCGTCGAGGGATACGACAATGCCCCGCTCTCGGGGACACTGGCGCTGCCGCCTCTCCGCGTGAACCTGGTTTCGCTCGACCGGGTCCGCGAGAATCTCAAGCTGAAGAAGCCCTGATCATATTCCGAACAGGCTTGCGGGGTGATGACCTTGCCCCTTCGGTCATCAGCGCACGCTGAACTCGGCCCCGGCACAGGCGGCGACGACTTGGTGTCTCTCCCGATCTCACCCGCTCGCCTCGACTCTTGAGCGGGCCTAAACTCCTCGCCCGGCGCGAGCCGTCGGCCACGCGCGATCAGAACGGAGCCAGCGATGAAGCAGGAAACTCACCCGACCTTCTACCCCTCCTGCAAGGTCTATCACAATGGCGAGGTCGTCATGACGATCGGCGCGACCGTTCCGGAACTGCATGTCGATGTCTGGTCGGGGTCGCATCCCTTCTTCACAGGCAAGAGCCAATTCGTTGACGCCGCGGGCCGGGTTGAGAAGTTCCAGCGGAAGTTCTCGGGCAACTACTTCCAGAACAAGAAGTCGAAGAAGTAACGGACTTTTGGGTCCGCTTCTCCTGCGCGATTGCGATCGGCTTCCGCTCGTTTCCGGACTCTCCCTCCCGGGGCCGGTTTTTCTGGAACCAACGCCCGCGCGGCCTCGAATCGGCTGAAGTCACGGAGCATCCCGTTCGGGGTGCTGTCGCCAATTCGGATCTGACGATGCCACATCACGGGGTGTTTCACCCCGGTGTTGTTTTTCGGCCTCGATCAGGTCGGAGATCGCGAGGCCACGCGTCGGGTGTCGGCGCGGGCGATCTGGGGGAGACCATGGGGTCCGCCACACTCAGGCGGGGCCCGATCAGCAGGGGTTCTCAGTATGAAGACGACGATTCAAACGCTCACCGTCGCGGCCGGCCTGGTCGCGAGCACCCTCGCCCACGCGGAGTCCGCGGTGGGCCTTCCGGAGTTTCCCGAGCAGACCCGCCGGTCGCTCGCTGCGGCGATGCTCCCGATGATGCCGGTTGAGCACCGCGCGGCGATCATCTCGGCCGGTGGGATCGGCAGCGAGATCTACGCCCAGGGGCTTGTCCCGGGAAGCGACGGGGAGCTCCTCGTCGCGCACGACAGCCGTTACGAAACGCTTCGTGGGATCGTGAGCCCTGCGCTGTTCGCGCGTCTGGACGAGACCCATCTGAAGAGCCTGCTCTACCTGAAGGAGCGACTGGGTGACGAGGACGCGGTTCCCGTCGCGCAGTGCTTCGCGCCCGGAACCGATCCGGAGCTCGTCGCGGCGTATGAACTCTTGTTCCGTGAGCAGTTCTGGGGCGGCGGCGCCAACGGGGAACGCTTTGACCTGTTCACCCGCTGGAACAACACGGCGAGCGGCGGCACCGGGGATCGGGGAGATCCGATCACGCTGACCTACTCGTTCGCGCCCGATGGATCGCTCGCGGACAACCTGTTCGGGCAGAATCGGACGAGCCAGCTCTTCTCGTGGCTGAACAACATCTATGGGAGCCCCGCTGTCTGGCAGGCCCTCTTCGACAGCGTCTTTGACGACTGGTCCGAGGTCACTGGGGTCAGCTACATCTATGAGCCGAACGATGACGGCGTTGAGGCGAACACCCTGCCGGGCCAGCTCGGCGTCCGGGGTGATGTCCGCATCTTCGCGGTCACCCTCGACGGCGGCTTCGGCGTGCTCGCGTACAACCAGTTCCCCGACGGCGGCGACATGGTCTTCGACGCGTTCGACAGTTTCTACAACAGCACCTCGTCCAACTCGCGCCGGCTGCGGAATGTCGCGTCGCACGAGCACGGGCACGGCCTCGGGTTCGCGCACTCCTGCCCTCAGAACAGCACGAAACTCATGGAGCCCAGCGCGAATATCAACTTCGATGGTCCCCAGCTCGACGACATCCTCGCGGGGCAACGCAATTACGGCGACCAGTTCGAATCCAACGACACCCCGGCGACGGCGACGGACCGCGGGAATGTCGGTGTCGGGACGCTCGACATCATCTCGGGTGTCTCGCTCGATGACGGCGACGATGTCGACTACTACCGGATCAGCGTGACCGAGCCGATCGAGCTTGAGGTCCGCCTCGACCCAGACGGCGGCAGCTATCTGACCGGGTCGCAGAACGCGAACGGGTCCTGCCAGTCGGGGACGCTCAACAACTTCGATGACAACCTCGATCTGACGGTGGAGGTCCTCGCGTCGGATGGTTCGACGAGCCTGGGGTTCGCGAACGACACGGGGCTCGAGGGCACCGAGATCCTCACCGTCCCGGTCTTCACGCCCGGTGATTACTACATCGTGATTGACAACGCGGGGTCGCTGAACGGGATCCAGCGTTACCGCGGGATCGTGAGCGCGAGCGCGGCCCCGTTCGACGGCCCCAGTGTCGAAACGGTCGGCACGCTGCCGCAGTCCGTGCTCCCCGGAACACCGGTCACGGTCAGCGCGCAGGTCCTCGCGAACTCTGACACGATCATCGACGGTCCCGATCTGCTCTACCGCTTCGACACCGGGGCGTACAACCGCATCGCGATGACCGACCAGGGCAGCGATGTCTTCAGCGCAACGATCCCGGCTGCGGAATGCGGCGACACCCCGCAGTTCTTCATCGAGGTCGTCGGTGATACCGTCGGCGCGGTGCGGCTCCCCGCGGCGGGAGCGGCCGACCCGTTCAGCTACCTCGTCGGAGAGATCGCGGTCGTGCTCGACGAGAACTTCGAGACGCCCGATGCCGGTTGGGATGACAGCATCAGCACCGCGTCTCAGGGCGAGTGGGAAGTCGGAACGCCCGACGGCGTGTCGGGGGCCCCGGTTGCTGACTTCGACGGGTCCGGGCAGTGCTATCTGACGGGCGCGTCGGCCGGCGAGGATGTCGGGAGCGGGCGGGTGATCCTGCGTTCGCCCCAGTTTGATTTCTCGGGCGGGGGGACCTTCAGCTACGCGTACTACTTCAGCAGCAACGGGACACCGATCTTCGATGACTTCTTCGCGGTCGAGGTCTCTTACGACGGCCAGGTCAGCTGGACGCGGCTGCTCGAAGTGAACACCGAAACCAATGGCTGGCTCACCGACACGATCGAGATCGACCCCGCCGTCGGGACCGACCAGACCTACATCCGCTTCATCTGCGAGGACGGCGGGTTCAACACGCTCGCCGAGGCGGGGGTTGACGCGGTTGTCGTCGAGGCCGCGACCTGCTCGACCGGCGGCGGCTGCAACGACGCGGATATCTCCGAGCCCTTCGGTGTGCTCGACCTGGGCGATATCAATGACTTCATCGCGGGCTTCACCGCCCAGGACCCGATCGCGGATCTCGCGGCTCCGTTCGGCGTGTTCGATCTCGCGGATATCGGCGCCTTCACGAGCCAGTTCATCGCGGGTTGCCCGTAATCGGCGACTGATGCATCCTTCTTCGAGGGGCCCGGACGCTGTCCGGGCCCTTTTTCTTTCCCGCTGGCCTCAGAGACTGCGTCGCGTATCATCCATTCATCCGGAAGAACGGAAATAAGCGAAGCATTCACCGTTCGGCGGCCCTGTTCGTGATTGGTATTTGTACAGAAGGACTTCCCCCATGCCACGGCCGGCATTGCCCGACATCCTCGGCACCCGTGTTCTTGTCCTCGATGGGGGCATGGGCACGAGCACGCACCGCTACGACCTGACGGTCGAAGGCGACTACGCGGACTGCGAGAACTGCACCGATATTCTCAGCCGCACGAGGCCGGAACTCGTGGAGGAGATCCATCGCTCGTTCTTCGAAGCGGGCTCGGACGCGGTCGAGACCAACACCTTCGGCACGCCCATCCATGTCCTCGATGAGTTCGACCTCGGCGCGTCCTCATTCGAGTTGAGCAAGCAGAGCGCGGAGATTGCTCGTGCGGCCGCGGACGCGTACTCGACCGATGACAAACCGCGCTTCGCGCTCGGTTCGATGGGACCGGGGACCAAGCTCATCACGCTCGGGCAGATCACCTGGGATCGCATGCTCGCCTCGTACCGCGAGGCGATGCGCGGTCTGATCGCGGGCGGCGCCGATGCCATCCTCATCGAAACATGCCAGGACCTTCTGCAGGTCAAGTGCGCGATCAACGCGGCGCTGGCGGCGCTCGACGACTCCGGCAAGTCTCCCGAAGAGATCCCGCTGATGGTGAGCATCACCATCGAGCAGATGGGCACCATGCTCGTGGGTTCGAGCCTCGAGGCGGCGGTGACGGCGCTGCGAGACTACCCGATCGCCTCGATCGGTCTGAACTGTGCGACGGGGCCCGTCGAGATGGGCGAGCACATCAAGTATCTCGCCAAGGCCTGGGACCGCGCGATCACCTGTTACCCGAACGCGGGCCTCCCTGTCCTCGAAGACGGCGAGACCGTCTACCCCCTCGGGCCCGATCCGATGGCGGAGAGCCTGAAGACCTTCGTCACCGAGTACGGGGTGTCGGTCGTGGGCGGCTGCTGCGGGACGACGCCGGAGCACATCCGGGCGATGGCGCAGACGGTGAGCGGTCTGACGCCCGGGCGGAAGGAGAAGGCAGCGGCGGACGATCTGGTGCGGGCGGCCGCGAGTTCGAGCCTGTTCACGCCGGTCCCCCACCGCCAGGACGGATCGTTCCTGATCGTGGGCGAGCGGTGCAATGCGTCGGGCTCGCGCAAGTTCAAGCGGCTTCTGGAGGAGGAGGACTGGGACTCGATCGTGAGCCTGGCGCGCGAGCAGGTGCGGGACGGGTCCCATGTGCTCGATGTCAATGTCGATTATGCCGGGCGCGACAACGCTCGGGACATGGCGGAGGTGGTCAAGCGGTTCGTGCGGCAGGTCGACGCGCCGCTGATGATCGACTCGACGCAGGTCGCGACGATCGAGGCGGGCCTCCGGCACACGGGCGGCAAGTGCATCATCAACAGCGCGAACTTCGAGGACGGGGAGGAGAAGTTCGACGCGATCTGCCGGCTGGCAAAGACCTACAACGCGGCGTTGGTGATCGGGACGATCGACGAGGACCCGGAAGCGGCGATGGCGCGGACGGCGGACCGGAAGCTGGCGATCGCGGAACGGGCGATCGATCGGGCGACGAGGGTCCACGGGCTGCGGCTGGAGGACATCTTCATCGACCCGCTGGTCCTGCCGATCTCGACGGGGATGGACTCGGATCGGCGGTCGGCCCTCGAACTCGTCGAGGGGACGCGGCGGATCGCGGAGAAGTTCCCGGGGGTGCAGATCACCTGCGGGCTGAGCAATGTGAGTTTCGGGCTCAAACCCGCGGCTCGGGTGGTGCTCAACAGCGTGCTGATGCACGAACTGGTCGAGAACGGGATGACCAGCGCGATCGTGCACGCGAGCAAGATCCTACCCCTCAACAAGATCGACGATGACCAGATGGCGGCGGCGCTGGACCTGATCTACGACCGGCGGGCGGTCGAGAACGGGGGCACCGGGCTGCCCGAGGGTGTGGACGATCCGGACCACGACCCGCTGGCGAGGCTGATCGACCTGTTCAAGGATGTCGACGACATCGCGTCGTCGAAGAAGGAGAAGAAGGACCTGACGCTCGAGGAGCGGCTCCGCGAGCACATCATCGACGGGGAGAAAGAGGGACTAGCCGAGACCCTCGAGTCGGCGATGGAGAAGTACGAGCCGCTCGACATCATCAACGACCACCTGCTGGACGGGATGAAGACGGTGGGCGAGCTGTTCGGCTCGGGGCAGATGCAGCTGCCTTTCGTGCTGCAGAGCGCGGAGGTGATGAAGAAGGCGGTCGCCCACCTCGAGCCGCACATGGAGCGGGTGGAGGGCCAGACGAAGGGCACGATCGTGCTGGCGACGGTGAAGGGCGATGTGCACGACATCGGCAAGAACCTCGTCGACATCATCCTGACGAACAACGGCTACACGGTCCACAACATCGGGATCAAGCAGACGATCGACCAGATCCTCGCGGCGTACGAGGAGCACAAGCCCGACGCGATCGGGCTCTCCGGGCTGCTGGTCAAGAGCGTGAATGTGATGGAGGAGAACATCGCGACGATGAACGAGCGGGGTGTGAACCCGCCGTTGATCCTGGGCGGGGCGGCGCTCGCGCGGAATTACGCGGAGGGCTATCTGCGGAGCAAGTACGAGGGGACGCTGCTGTACGGCAAGGACGCCTTCGACGGGCTTCGGATCATGGACCACATCGTGGGCGGGAAGATCGACACGCTCAACGCGGAGATCGAGGAGCGGCAGGGCAAGCGTGCCGCCGCCCGGGAGGCGAAGGGCATGGCGCCCGAGAAGCCCGAGGATTCGCGGAGTTCGTCGTCGGGTTCGGCCGAGCCCGGGGCGGGCGGCGTGGGCTCGGGTTCGGGTGCGGGCGGCACGGCGACGCTCGTGCGGTCGGATGTGAGGCGGGATGTCGAGGTGCCGGTCGCGCCGTTCTTCGGGAGCAAGGTGGTCGAGGGCCTCAAGCTCGACGACATCTATCCGTACATCAACCCGGTTGCGCTGTTCCGCGTGCAGTGGCAGTTCCGCAAAGGGAAGCGGACGACCGAGGAGTATGAGCGGGAGCTCGCGGAGAAGGCGGAGCCGATTCTCGCCGAATTGAAGGCTCGGTGCCGCGAGGAGAACCTGCTGCGGCCCGGCGTCGTGTACGGGTACTACCCCGTCTGGTCGGAGGGGGACGACCTGGTGGTGTTCGACGCGGAGGACCAGGACCGGGAGATCGAACGGTTCCGCTTCCCGAGGCAGGACAAGAACCGGCGGCTGTGCATCGCGGACTTCTTCCGCGACGCGGACGAGTGCCGGGAGATGGGGCGGAAGGATGTGCTGGGTCTGTCGTGCGTGACGATGGGACAGAGGATCAGCGAGGTGTGCAAATCGCTGTTCGAGGCGGACGACTACCAGCAGTACCTGTACATGCACGGGATGGGCGTGGAGACGGCCGAGGCGTTGGCGGAGCTGTGGCACAAGCGGATGCGCCAGGAACTCGGGATCGTGGGCGACGACAGCGCCAAGATCAGCGATCTGTTTGCCCAGAAGTATCGGGGGAGCCGGTACAGCTTCGGGTATCCGGCGTGTCCGGAGATGAGCGATCAGGAGAAACTGTGGCGGCTGATCGACCCGGGCCGGATCGGGTGCGAGTTGACGGAGAATTGGCAGATCGATCCGGAACAGAGCACGAGCGCGATCGTGGTGCACCACCCGGAGGCGAAGTACTTCAACGCGTGACGCCGGCCCGCCCTCGCGACGCGGTCCTCACCCGGCTCGTTGCATCCGCGGGACCGCCGACAAGAGGCTCCGTGTGTAGGGATGCCCGGGCCTGCGGATGATCTGGTCAACCTCTCCGGTCTCGACGATCCGCCCGACCTTCATCACCGCGATCCTCTGGCAGATGTGGCTCACCACCGCCATGTCGTGGCTGATGAACAGGTAGGCGAGTCCCAGGTCGCGCTGCAGGTCCTGGAGCAGATTGATGATCTGCGCCTGCACCGAGACATCGAGCGCACTCGTCGGCTCGTCGCAGACGATCAGGGCGGGGTTCAGGGCGAGCGCTCTCGCGATCGCGATTCGCTGGCGCTGGCCTCCCGAGAATTCGTGGGGGAACCGGTTGAGCGAGTCCGCGGGCATCCCGCACCGGTCGAGCAGGTCCGCCGCCCGCTTGCGACGATCCGATCGGGACGCCCCGATGCCGTGGATCTCGAGCGGCTCTGTGATGACCGACGCGATCCGCATGCGTGGGTTGAGGCTCGCGGCCGGGTCTTGGAAGATCATCTGCATCCGCGCACGAGCCGATCGCAGTGCTCGCCCCGAGGCGTGGGCCAAGTCCTGCCCTTCGAACAGGACACGACCCGAAGCCGGCTCGATAAGACGGAGCACCGCGCGCCCCAGCGTGGTCTTGCCGGATCCGGACTCCCCGACGATTCCGAGCGTCTCGCCCCGGGAGAGCGACAGCGATGCGTCTCGGACTGCGACAAACGGCGATGCCTTCGAAAGTCCGTTGCGCCGTCCCGGAAACTCGACGCGAAGCTTCTCGACCGAGAGCAGCGCCCGGGTTTCGGGCTGAGCGCGGGCCTCGGAGGATGTCGCGCACGCAGGACTCACGCCACGAGCCTAGCCGGGCCGATGACTGGATGCCGGGGCGGGTCCCGGTGAGGAGTTCAGGTATGTGCGGAATCTGCGGCGTCGTCGCCGCGAGCGGAACAGAGATCGGGCTGAGCGATCTTGCGTGCGACGCGATGCGTGATCGTCTCGCGCACCGCGGGCCGGACGGGGCGGGGCGTTTCCGAGATGGGGAGGGATCGGTGTACCTCGGGCACCGCCGCCTCTCGATTATCGATCCGACCCCGGCTGGCGATCAGCCGATGTTGACGCCGGACGGACGATTCGTTCTCGTCTACAACGGCGAACTCTACAACGACGGGGAGGTCCGCGCCGCCCTTGCCGATGAGGGGGTCGCGTTCGCTTCCGCGTGCGATACGGAGACGGTGCTGCACGCCCTCGCCCACTGGGGCTCGCGCGCCTGTGCCCGGTTCCGTGGGATGTACGCCCTCGCGTGCTGGGACACCCTCGAACGAACACTCCTGCTCGCCCGCGACGGGTTCGGGATGAAACCCCTCTACTACGCCTTCGGCGACAGCCGCCTGGTCTTCGCGAGTGAAATCCCCGCCCTGCTTGCCCACCCGATGGTGCGAGCGGAGCCTGATCTCGTGACGGTTTCGGCGTATATCTCCACGATCCGGACGACATTGGACGACCGCACGATGTACGAGGGCGTGCGCACGCTCCGTCCCGGTGAGTGGATCCGGTTCGATTGCTCATCTTCTACCGTGTGGATGGAACGCGAGTTTCCTCCGCAGCCGGGATTCGAACCGGTGAACGATTCATCGCCGTCGGCGCTCGCCGAGAGCGTTCGCGACGCCCTCCGGGTCCACCTTCGAAGCGATGTGCCGTGGTGTTCGCTGCTCAGCGGAGGGCTCGACAGCACGATCCTGGCGATGACAGCGGCGTCAGAATCGGATTCTCTCCGGACTTATGTATCGGGCTGCCCCGATGCGGGAGGCGGGCTCTCCGACGACTTCGAGTTCGCGCGGCGGGCCGCCGATGCGATCGGGACGATTCACTCGGAGGTCCCCGTCGATCGCGAGACCTTTCTGAATCGCTGGCCCGCGATGGTCAGGTCTCTGGGCGTCCCGATGAGCACGCCGAACGAGGTCGCGATCAACGCGGTGGCCCGTCAACTCCGAGCGGACGGGCACGCTGTCACGCTGAGCGGCGAGGGGGCCGACGAGCTCTTTGCGGGCTACGAACTCCCCCTTCTCTCCGCGGAGAACCATGTCAGGAACAACCCTGATACGAACCTGCGCCGCGATGCCGAGGCGGGCCTCGAATCCGCGGCATGGCTGGGACAGGAGCCCAAGTGGCTGTTCCTCTCCGATGGGCTCCGAGAGGCGTCCGACCGCGACGCCCATCTCATGCGATGGACCGAAGACCTGCACGCCTCGAGTTTTCGAGAAGCCATCGCCGCGGGCGAGGAGGGCGACACCGCTCGGGTCCGCGCCTTTCTGGGCATGCAGCGTCGCGTGAACCTCGTGGGTCTTCTTCAGCGACTCGACACCGCGACCATGCTCGAGTCCGTTGAAGGACGCACGCCGTTCGCGGATACCCGGATGCTGGCGGCCTCGTTCGCGATTCGCTGGCGTGATCTCTTTGTCGGAGGGAATCCCCCCGGCACCAAGCTCGCGCTCCGCGACGCGTTCCGGGACGCGCTGCCGCTTCCGATCATCGAACGACCGAAGCGGAGTTTCCCGCTGCCGTTCCAGCCGTGGATCGCGGGAGTTACCGGGGACCTTCTCCGCTCCCCGTTCCTCTGCACGCTCTACAAGCCCGAGGCGATCGAGTTCGTCCGAGCCGCCCCGGAACAGCACTGGAATCTTGCTTGGCCCATGGCGAATCTCGCATTATGGGGCGAGCGGTTCGTCTGAGCACGGGCCCGATGGGGCCTTTTTCCCTTGTGCGGCGCGACGGGCCTCGATACGATCCTCCCTCCCGGGGGGAAGAGAAAGGCCTGATCATGCATCGCTCGGTGACCGCTCTGACGCTTCTTGCCGCCGCGGCCGCGAACGCCGCCGGCCCTCTCCCGCGCGCCGAGAACGGACGCATGGTGCTGGTCCACGGCTGTTGGGGTGACGAGCACGGCGCGCTCGAGGGGGGGCAGTTCCTCGTGCCCTCATCGCTCCAGAGAGGCGTTCCCGAAGGCCTCGACGCGTTCGGCGGGCGCGGGCTGCCCGGTGACAACCGGATCGACCTGGTCATCGTCGGAGACGGCTACACCGCCTCGGAGTTGGCGCAGTTTCATCTCGATGCGGACCGGATCGGGCAGGATTTCTTCCGCTATGAGCCCTTCATTCGCTACGAGCCCTACTTCCGAGTGACCAAGGTCGAGGTGGTCTCCAACGAGTCGGGCGTCGACAACGATCCTTCCCCTGGGATCAGCCGCGATACCGCGCTCGATATGGCGTACTGGTGCAGCAACATCGAGCGGCTGCTGTGCGTCAGCGTCGCCAAGGCGCGCTCGTTCGCGTTCGCCGGTGCCGACGATGTCGATCAGATCCTCGCGATCGCGAATTCGAGCAAGTACGGCGGCGCCGGATACGGCTCGCAAGATGTCGGAACCGCGGCGGGGCAGAACAGTGCCGCGGTCGAGATCGCGATCCACGAGATGGGGCATTCCCTGGGCAATCTCGCCGACGAGTACACCTACGGCGGCCCTGTCGACTATTCCGGTTCAGAGCCGTCCGCCGCGAATCTCTCGATCCTCAATGCGTCGCAGATGGCATCCGCCGACGCGAAGTGGCACCTCTGGCTCGGGGACAGCGTCCCGGGCTTTGACAACCCCGTTGGCACCTATGAGGGCGGCGGATACTCCGTCAACGGGATCTACCGCCCGTCGAACAACTCGATGATGCGTGCCCTGGCACGCCCCTTCAATCTCCCCAGCGCCGAGCGGCTGATCCGTGAGTTCTATCAAGAAGTCTCACCGATCGACGCGGCCCCGGTGAACGGCACCCTCTTCGGGATCGGGGAGATCGTCGGTATCACGCCCGTCCGTCCCAACGGTGCGCCGTTGCGTGTGGAGTGGATCGTCGATGGCGTCGTGGCCGCTTCGGGCACCGAATCGGTGACCGCGGGGGAATTGGACCTTCCGTCGGGCATCAGCACGGTCGAAGTCCGCGTCACCGATGACACGCCCTGGGTGCGCGACGAGTCGATCCGAGCACAGTTCATGACCGAGAGCCGGGCGTACAGCATGACCGGATGCAACGCGTACGCCGACCTAAACGGCGATCGCACGCTCGATCTTGCCGACATCTCCGTGTTCGTCGACGCGTTCGTCAGCGGCGGGTCTCCCGCAGACCTCGCGGCGCCGCAAGGCGTTCTGGACCTGGCGGACATCAACGCGTTCGTGACCGCCTTCGGGCAGGGTTGCCGTTAGGCGATCGCTTCAGTCGTTGTTCCTGGCGGCGTGGTCCTGGGCGATCGCATCGCGGGCGGACTCCTCGACCCATTCGCCCGCCCGGTGTCGGACGATGACCCCCGTGCTCTCGTAGATCACCTGCTCGGCGATGTTGGTCGCATGATCGACCATCAGCACGCACTGCCCCGCGAGTTCGTGCAGATCGAACGCGAGATCAACAGACATCTCCCCCGTCGCGACCGCCCGCTCGGCTGTCCGGAGGATCTCCGCCTTGAAGTTGAGAACCATGTTCTCGCTCTGGAGGACCAGCCTCGCGAGCGTCGCGTCCCGCCTGTCGTACGCCTTTACGGTATCGCGGAGGATCCCGAGCACGCTGTTGGTCATGACCCGCGTGGTGGGCGGGAACACGGCTGGCGACCCGGAGAGCCCGATCGCTCGTTCCGAGATGTCCACGCCCGCGTCTGCGATCCGCTCGTACTCGTTGTTCACCTTGACCAGCGTCAGGATGCCGCGGAGCGGGGCGTCATCGCAGGGGGTCGCCTCATTCGCGACCTCAGTCAGCAACGCGACCGCGTGCTTCTCGGTGTCCACATCGTGCCGGTCGATCTCGTTGTCGAGGTCGATCGCTGCCTGAGCCTTCTCCTCGTCCGCGGTGAAGAACGCATCGAACGCGGTCGAGACGATCTTTCGGACCCGCACCCCCTGCTCCGCGAGCCGCCCGCGCAGCGTCTCCACCCGCTCTCCCAGCGCTTCCTTGCTCAACGACATCGGGGACTCCTTTCGAGACGCGTCGCGGTCCGTGGAAAGGATATCAGGCGAGACGGGACCGGTCGGCACGGGGTACGCTTCCGGTGATGAACCCCGACCACAGCACCCCACTCCGGGACCGCGTCGCCTCCGAGCGGATCCTTGCTTCCCACCCCGCCTACGACGCGGTCGAACTCACGATCGCTTCGACAGAGACCGGGGATCGAACCAAGCCCGCGATCCGCCACCGGGGCGCCGTCGTGATCGTCCCGCTTCTTGAGCAGCCGGGGCGTTCGCCCCGGATCGTCGTGATCGAGAACGAACGGATCATCACCGGAGAGCGACTGCTCGAGTGCCCTGCCGGCGGGATCGACGGCGAGGAGAGCCCAGCGGAAACCGCCGAGCGCGAGCTCCGCGAGGAGACCGGGTACGCGGCAACGAGTCTCTACCCGCTCGGGTCGTTCTACACGAGCCCGGGCATGAGCGACGAGCTGATGCACGCCTTCGTCGCGACCGGCCTCAGCCAGGTGGGCCAGGACCTCGAGCCCTGGGAGACGATCACCGTCCACCGCGCGAGCCTGAACGAAGTGATGGACGACATCGACGCGGGACGGATCCGCGACGGGAAGACCATCGCCGCCATCCTGCTCGCACAGCGGAAGGGGTACCTCGGGCAGAGATAGCCCGCCGCGGGGTCCCTGCACCCGGTCCCGAATTCGCTTGTACAAACGGAGCATGCGCCCGACCATGCCGACCGAGCCCTGGAAAGAGAGCCTCCGCGATCCCGAAGAGCCGGGTTGGCGAGCCGCCCTGCGCCGTGTTTTCGGAGATAGCGAGAATCCCCTCCGCTGGAGCTTCCCGCTCTACCGCGCATGGGGCATCCTCGTCCGAGTCCACCTGTTCTTCCCCGTGTTCATCGCTGCCGAGTTGATCCGCGCCGTGGTCCCCAGCGGACCGGGCCTGCTCTTCGTCGCCCCGCTCATGGTGGCGTTTTTCGTGCTCGTCCTCGCCCACGAGTACGGCCACTGCTTCGCCTGCCGCCGCGTGGGAGGCGAAGCGGATGAGATCCTTATGTGGCCGCTGGGCGGGCTCGCGTCGTGTGCGCCGCCCCACCGCTGGGAGGCGTCGCTCTGGACGACAATCGGGGGTCCGGGCGTGAACGCGGTGCTGCTACTTCCGCTCGCCCTGGCGGTCTGGTCCGTCACGGGGGAACCGGGCGCCGCGATCTTCAACCCCTTCGCGCCGGGCGCCGTCTGGAGCCTCCTCGACACCCCGGGGAACCCGGGGTTGCATCTGCTCAAGATCACACTCTGGTCGTTCCACTACGCGAACGCGCTGCTGCTCGCGTTCAATGTCCTGATCCCGATGTATCCGATGGACGGAGGCCGCATCCTTCACGCGCTGCTCTGGAGAAAACTGGGGCACCGAGACGCGACCGGCGTCGCTGCGCTGGTCGGCCTGGTCACCGCCGCGGTGATGGCGGTCTTTGCGATCGTCTTCTCACAACTCGTCCTGCTCGCGCTCGCCCTGTTCGGTGGCATCATCTGCTACACCGAGCGGCAGCGCCTCAGGTTCGAGGATTCCGCGGACGAATCCGTGTTCGCGGCGTCGCTTGCCTCAGAAGACGCGGACCGAGGCGCTGCTCGAGCCGACAAGCGTGCAACGCGAGAACGCGACAAAGCCCGCGCCGAGCAAGCCGAGGTGGATCGGATTCTCGCGAAGATCAGTGCCAGCGGCATCGACAGCCTGACCCGCAAGGAGCGACGGACACTCGATCAAGCGTCAGCGAAGAGCCGCCGGGAGTGATGCCGCCTCGATCATCAGACGCCCGCGTTCGCCGCCACACCCGCGCCGAGTTCCCGGCAGACCGCCCGCAACGCATCGAGTGCCGCATCGATATGGTCCGGTGTGTTGAACGCCCCGAGCGAGAGCCGCATTGCGCCCCCGCTTTCGCGCGTCCCGAAAGCGCCGTGCGCCCGTGGCGCGCAGTGAATGCCGGCGCGCCCGAGAATGCCGAACTCCGCTTCGAGCACCGCCGCGAGTTCCGCCGCACCGAGACTCTCGTGCACAAGCGAGAATACACCCACTCGCCTGTCGGCCCCCTTGGGCCCCAGCAGCCGCAATCCGGGGAACGCCCGATGATCGCCCAACCCCGCGAGCATCCGCTCGATCAGGCTGCGTTCGTGCGCCCACAGCGCGTCAACCCCCTCGGATTCGAGCCACGCGACGCCCGCCGCGAGCCCCGCGATGCCGATTGTGTTGTGCGAGCCGGGTTCGTAACGGTCGGGCATTGTTTCCGGGTGCACATCCATTTCGCTGACGCTGCCGGTTCCACCCGTGCGCACGGGGTCGATGATCTCCTCCATCCCGGGCCGCATCAGCAGGCCCCCCGTTCCGAGCGGCCCCATGAGATGCTTGTGTCCCGGAAAAGCCAGCAGATCGATGCCCATCGCGTCGCAGTCGATCGGGAGGCGACCGGCCGTCTGCGCGGCATCGACGAGCAGCGGCACGCCCGCGCCCCGCGCGACGCTCGCGATCTCCTCGATCGGCTGGAGCGTCCCGCTCACATTCGACGCGTGCACCGCGATCACCAATGCCGTGTTCGGCCGGATCGCCGCTCGGACATCGTCCGGATCCACAAGCCCGGTCTCGGGGTCCCCGTCCACGCAGGTCCACTCGACAGGTGCGCCCACGCTGTCGGATTGCAGCGCGTTCAGCGGTCGGAGGACCGAATTGTGGTCCATCGCGGTCGCGACGAAATGCACGGGCTCGTCCGAGCCGGATCGTGACCGCTTCACCCGCTCGTGATGCGCGATCCCGTTGATCGCGAGGTTCAGCGCGTCCGACGCATTGAGTGTGAACACGATGTGATCGGGGCTCGGGCATCCGAGGAGCCGGCCAAGCCTTGCCCGGCAGTCGGCGATGATCCGCCCGCCCTCGATCGACTCGCGATAGGTGCCTCGCCCAGGGCTGGCGCCGAGATCATGGGCGTATCGGGTCATCGCCTCGTGGACAGCGGGCGGCTTGGGGAACGATGTCGCCGCGTTATCGAGATAGATGCGGTTCTTCGCTGGCTGTGGTTCGGTCCATGGCATCACTTCGGAGGGTAGGGCCCGCGCCGCGCCCGAAGAGCGATCACTCGATGCGGATCCCGACGCCCAATCGGATCGTCGCGGGTTTCAGGCACGCCGCGTCGTCGCACGCCTGAAGTGTGATCCCGAGCACGGGTTCGCCCTCGCTCGCCCCAATGCCGGGCTGCTTCTCCAACGCGACGCGGAGCCGGACCTCGCCGGTGTGAACGCGGAGATCATCGCGCCCCACGATCGCCTCGCCGTAGGGGTCTCCCTCCGGATACTCCGCATACACCGCGACGCCCTGGCCCGAGATCAGCCCGACCCGCAACGGGACGAGCCCGCGCGCCGCCTCGGCGGACACCGCCGGATCCGCTGCGAGGATGTGGTACCCTTGCCGGACGCGGATCCCGAGCGTGAATGACGCGGGCTCTCCGTCCCGGACCGTGACGCTCTCTTCGTCGGCGAACACCTCCACACACCCGGCGCTGGATGTCGCGCCGGGACGCGTGCCCTCAGGCGTCAGGTCCTCCCCGAACGCAAGGCCGGTCGTGTCGCCTTCGAGGCGGATGAACTCGATCACGCCGCGCACGCTGTTCACCGTCGAGACGGGGCGCTCCGCGACCGCGCGGCTCACGCCCGCGAGTTGCGTCCGTGCACGATCCAGCCAGTTCGGGTTCGCGCCCCCGGTCTTTGCGACGGGGGGCGACGCATCATGCAGACCAATCAGCGCGTTGATCATCACGCTGATCGCCGAGGGGGTCGCACCGTCGTAGGTCGACCGTGCGCGGACGAACAGATCAGTCCGGCCCGCCGCGGTGTCGGCGTACCACCCCTCGTCGGTCTGGAAGATCGCGTGGGCCCGCTCTGCAAGCGCGGCCGCTTCATCGAGAAACACGCCGTCGCCGCGCTCCGCATCGTGGAGCGTCACGCAGGCCTCGATCATCCAGGCATAGTCCTCGAGCCCCGCGAGGGGCCCGAGCCGAGCGGATGCGTTTTCGTGCCCGCCCGCTGCGGACCGGAACGAGCGGTGCAGCGAGCCGTCCCGATCGCGCATGTGCTCAAGCACAAAGCGTGCGATCCGCTCCGCGTCGTTGAGGCAGGTTTCGTCATCGAGTGCCCGCGCGGCATCCGCCAGCCCGACGATCGCCATCCCGTTCCACGCCGCGATGGACTTGTCATCGAGTCCCGGGGGCTCCCGCGCGTCGATGCGGTGCTCGAGCAGTTGGCTGTTGACGCGTGCCCTTCGGGCGTTGAATTCCTCGAGCGGAATGCCCGATCTCGCCGCGAGTGCGTCGGGTCGTTCGTCGAGGCGGAGCACCGTCTTCGGGCCGTCGCTCGGGTGGTGGGGATCGGTGAAGTTCCCTCCCCGATCCAATCCGTAGAGGCTCTTTGCAAATGCCGCGTCATCCGCGTCGAGCAACGAGGTGACCTCGGATTCGACCCAGATGTAGTTCAGTCCCTCACGCCCGCCGACTTCCGCGTCCTGGGCGCTCAACAGCCGCCAGCCCGCACCCATCATCTCGCGACGGAGATACTCGACCGTCCGCCCCACGATCTCTCGGTAGAACGGATCGTCGTACAGCATCGCCGCTCGGCTGTACAGGCTCAGCAGTTGGGCGTTGTCGTACAGCATCTTTTCGAAGTGCGGGACCGTCCAGGTGCCATCGACGCAGTACCGATGGAACCCGCCCCCCGCCTGGTCGAACAGCCCCCCGACGGCCATCCGATCGAGCGTGTGCCCAAGTGCATGATCGATCGCACCACGCGTCTCCTCGTCCACGATCGGGCGGGCCTCGAGCAGGAACAGCCCGTAGATGGGCTGCGGAAACTTCGGAGCGCCGCCGAAGCCGCCCTCTGTCCGGTCGTAGATCTGCAGCAGAGAACGGACCGCGGAGGCAATCTGCGCCCCGCCGAGCGCCGCGGGCGATTGCTCGCTCGCGAGATGGTCGCGCACGGCATCCGCGAGATTGCCCGCCTGTTCGATCACCTCGTCCCGTCTCTTGGTCCAGACATCGGACAGCCCGAGCAAGACCTGCGTGAAACTCGGCCGCCCGTGCATGGGCTCCGCGGGGAAGTAGGTCCCGCACCAAAAGGGCTTCAGGCTCTCCGGCTCGAGGAACACGCTCATAGGCCACCCGCCGGAACCCGTCATCAGCTGCGTCGCGGCCATGTACAGGTCGTCCACATCGGGGCGTTCCTCGCGGTCCACCTTGATGCAGACGAACCGCTCGTTCATGACCCGCGCCGTCGCCTCATCCTCGAACGACTCGCGCTCCATGACATGGCACCAATAGCAGGTGGAGTATCCGATGCTCAGGAAGATCGGGACATCCCGCGCGCGCGCTTCCGCGAACGCCTCGGGCCCCCAGGGCCTCCAGTCAACGGGATTGTGCGCATGCTGAAGGAGGTACGGGCTGCTCTCATCGATCAGCCTGTTGGTGGGCCGGCTCTCTGGCATCGTTCGGTCCTGCTGAGTGTTCGCCGGGATCTGGGACTGGGCAGCGACCAGCGTCCCGAGACACACGATCACCGCGTTTACTGTTCGCGCTGTGCACAGGGTTGTCATCGTCCGCCGATCGAACGGATCAGGATGGTGCGCACGAACCCGTCGGGCGCCTCCGCCCGCGGGGCGCGGCCTGTCGCCGCCGCGATGCTGGACGAGAAGACCGCGTCGCGCGGCAATTCGACGCCCACGAGCGAGGCTTCCCCGGGGACGACCCTCACCTCGTCTTCCTCTTCGATTCCGGGCGGGGCGAGGATGTCGCTTCGTTCTTGCTCGAACGCGTCGGCATAGCCCGACGCCGCCGCGCGCACGCCACTCGGATCGCCCGATTCGAAGGCGAGCGCGATCTCGCGACCGAGTCGATCGCGGGCCTCGCCGAGCAGCGCGCGCACGAGGAGCACGCGTTCCGCGGAACCCCGGATCAAGGCGGGCACGCTGGTCCGGAACACCACGCGTCCCAGACGGCTCTCGGCGCGCTGCACCACCGAACTCGCGGCCGATCGCACCACGATCATTTCGCGGGCCGCGGCGAACGCGTCCAGACCCGCCGCGATCGGGATCGAGACCCCCGGATCCGGTCCGGCCTTGAGGACATCGGCAGACGCGGCCCGGAGATAAACGGTGTCGTCCTCGAACAGCTCCTGCCGCAGAAGCGGACGGAGGGGCGCGCACGCGTCGTCATGGTGGAGTTTCAGGCACGCATCGCGGACATCCTCGACGGGATCTTCCCCGCCGTCTGTCGACCCGAGCACGCCTTCCCGGAACAGGGGCATCGCCCATTCCCAGGATTCCATGTACGCGCGGTAGACCGGTGAGCGTCGGGCCGCCTCCCGGACAGCCTGACGGTCGGCGCCCAGCGCCTGCGGGGCGAGCAGCAGGGTCGTGGCGGACTGCGCGATCTGCAGCGCCACCAGGCCCGCGGGTTCGCGGGTGGTGATGTGATAGGGACTGACCACCGCCTCGAACGGGCGCACGCTCCGGGTCAACGAGGCGGTGTGGACGCGCTCGGTCACGGCTGCTCGCCTTCCGCGGGCGAGTCCCGGAGCACCCGGTCGTCCACCCAGTCCAGGATCTTCGGGGTGTGCAGCCACAGGCTCAGAAAGAGCGTCAGGTGATTCCCCTGGATCGTCCATTTTTCAGGTTCGCCGAGACGCTTCCAGAGCAGTTCGCTGTTCGCGGTCGGGACCGCTCGGTCTTGAGCGGCCTGCACGATCAGGGTCGGCATGCCGCCCAGCCACGCGCCGGCGTGGAAACCGTCGAGGGGGGCGTGCCGGAGGTATTCTTCGAACGCGGATTCGAGTGCTCCGTCGGCTGGCAGCGCACCATCTTCAACGCTCTTCCATGCAAATTCAAGGGCATCCACGGGCTTGGTGTAGCTGCTCCGGGTGACGACCTCGAGGATGTTGGCGCCCCCGGCGATCACCACCGCGGCGTCGTACCGGGTCGGATCGCGCCGGACCACCGCGGGCAACGCGAGCGCTCCCCCGCTGCCTCCGAACGCGACTTTGGGGAGTCCTTCTGTGGCGGGCCGGAGCGTGCGCACATGTTCCCACGCGGCCTGCGCCGCGTATGCGGTCTCGGAGACGCGGTGCATGAGTTCCTTCGCGGCGGCGTGCGCGGTTTCCGGTTCGTCCGGATCGATCTCGATGTCTACCTTCTCAACGAATCTGGAGGGCGGCGCGAGCATCCGGATGACATTCCATCCGCGCTGTCGCATCGTCGCGGTGACGACATCGATCACCTGCTCGGGAATACCGAAGAGCCCCGGGAGCAGCATGACGGTGCCCACGCCGGGGTCGTCCGGGGACGGGTCCCCGTCGCGCCGGTGATCGTAAAAGGCGAACCAGGTCCGCTCGATCCCCACGCGAGGCAAATCCCCGGCTTGCTCCTCTTCGATGCGCCCTGAGACGAAGACGAACATCTCGGCGGGATCGGACCGCCCGACCGGCTGGGCCTGGGCGGGGATGTCCGGATCACGCTCGAAGACGAATGCGCCGTTCCCCTCCATGCGGAATCGGTATCCCTGCTCGCCGGCGCGCCCGTTCGCGAGCGCGGCGACCAAGTCGGTGTCGTTCCCCCGAGGCAACCGAGCATGCCACGGGCCGTGCCGCCTGGGCTGCCAGGCCTTGAGCGGGCCCTCGACCGGCACGATGACCCCCTTGATGGAGTCGTCCTGTCGATCCGCGATCTCGTCTCCCCAGCGTCGGGGCCAGACCGCGACACCGGGTGCGATCTCGTCCCGGCTAGCGCGGGCCTCGGGGTCGGAAATCGACATCGTTCCCGCGATCGCCCGCCCCGGGGATCCGGGCTCAACCGTGATGCACGCGGAGAGCGTCGACGCTGCGAGCGTCAGAAGAATCGCGTTGCGTGCCATTCTGGGGCTCCGGGTCACGAGCGGGCCTTTCTTCACGGGATCTCCAGCGATCCGTTTCCTCATCTTCATCGGTTCGAAGCGTCGGCACTCGCCGATTCTGCCGTTCCGACCCCGTTGTGGTGCCGAATGAGGCGAGGGGAGGGCGAGCCGGTGTCCCTGATCCTTGTGGCAACCCTATTCTCGTTGCGCTTCTCTTTGGGTGGGATCCCGGAATCGCCGATGACGAGCCCCATGAGCAATGTCGAGGACACACCGTCGCACGCCGCCCCGTCTCGCGGGCTGATCGCCCGGGCGTTGCTGGGCGGTGCGCTCATGGGTCTCGCGAACCTCGTTCCGGGTATCAGCGGCGGCACGATGCTCGTCGCCTCGGGGGTGTATACCAAGTTCATCGACGCGATCAGCGACGCGACGCGTCTCCGATTGAGCAAGACCACCATCCTGATTCTCGGGTCGATCGTCGGCGCCGCGGCGGTCGCGATCGGCGGGCTCGCGGGTGTGATCGCCTTCGGGCTCGCGGAGTTCCGATGGGGGATGTACAGCCTGTTCATCGGGCTCACGCTCGGAGGTGTGCCGGTCATGCTGCGGATGGCGCGCCCGCTCGGGGTGTCCTCGTGGATCGGGTGCGCGGTCGGGCTCGCGGCGATGGTCGTCCTCGCGATCGCCCAGAACAACCAGCCGGCAGGCGGAGCGAGTGCCTCGAATCCCGTCATGCTCGCGCTCGCGGGTGCCGCGGGGGCGAGCGCGATGATCCTGCCGGGCGTTTCGGGCGCGTATCTGCTGCTCATCCTGGGGCAGTACGAGACAATCATCAGTGCGATCAAGGACAGCGTGAAAGCCGCGTCTGGGGGGGATCTCTCCGGTGCCTTCGCGCAGGCGGGCACCCTCGTCCCGGTTGGGGTCGGCGTCGTGCTCGGCGTCGTGGTGATCGGCAACCTGCTCCGTTTCGTGCTCCATCGGTACGAGAAAGCGACGCTGGGCGTGCTGCTCGGCTTGTTGATCGGGGCTCCCGCCGGGCTCTACCCGTTCAAGGAGGGTGTCCCGCCGCGGGTGGGCGAGCTCTTTGAGGGCGAGGTCGTCACGGAGGAGTCGCTGGCCGAGATCGACCCGAAGGATTGGCCCGAGGTCGCGTTCTCCCCCGACGCGATGCACATCGCAGGGAGCCTGGGGCTGCTTGCCGCGGGGTTCTTCGCGACACTGGGCGTCGCGAGGCTCGGACGCGGGGAGACCAGAGTGGACTCGGCCTCAGCATCACCCGCGTCTTCATGCGTCTGATGATGCGGCATGGCTCGGGCGAGTCCATCCCATCAGCCGCTCCCCGCCCCTTCGGGCAACCCAGACGAGCAGCCCAACCCCGAACACGACCATCGCGGCGCTGAGCCACTGCCCGCGGCTCAGGCCGAGCGGACGGGCGGCGTTCAAGACACCGCTCCCCGAGAAGTGGTCATCGGGAAGGCGCCAGAATTCGGTCGCGATCCGCCCCAGCCCGTACGAGATGAGGAACCAGGCCCCGATGACACCGGGCCTGCGGGGCTTTCTGGCGATGAACCAGACGACGGCGAGCGTGACCAAGCCCTCTGTAAACGCCTGGTAGAGTTGCGATGGATGCCGCGCCGAAACGAGCGGCTCGAGGCGTTCCGCGATCGAGGCCGAAACCTCGGCACCCCCGGATTGGAGCTTCGCGAGCGCGCGCTCGTAGCCGAGCACGAACCACTCGTCCGGAGGATCGCTCGGGAGCGCGTGCTCGAGCACGAGTGACGAGAGCGCCCGCTCCTGCGCGGGGTCGAGGCGCGGGGCATGGGTCGTGAGATGCTCCTGAGGGAACCGGACGGCCCACCAGGGCGCGGGCTCTCCTGGCGGGGCGACGACGCGACCGAGCAGTTCGCCGTTGACGAAGTTTGCGAGGCGCCCGAAGAGGAGCCCGATCGGCGCGACGAGCACGAGCCCATCGAGCACATGGAGCGTCGGGCACGCCCCTCGGATCGTCCCGTCCTCGTCTTTGAATCCCTTGGAGATCCGCCACGCGGCGAAGATGACGCCCAGCATGCCGCCGTGGCTGGCCATGCCACCCCGGTTGAGCATGATCGCGCCCCAGAAGGGGAATGAATCGGTGATGGTCCACAGCAGGCTGGGCTGGTAGAGCAGGATGTACCCGAGTCGCCCGCCGACGATGACGCTCACCCCGAGGAGCACGACCGCGTCGAGGACCCGATCCGCCGGGACGAGCCAGAGGCCCCGCTTCGCGAGCCTGTGGAGCAGCAGCCCGCCCAGCACGAACCCGGCGAGATAGGAAAGCGCGTACCACCGCAAGCCGAACGACCCCGCGATCGGGATCGCCATCGGGCTCAGATCGTGCAGCCAGGCGCCGAGCGTTGCGATCACGACGATTCCCCGTCTGCCGCGGGCGCGGCCACGCCGAAGAAGCGGAGGGCGTTTTCATTGATCGCCTTGTGAAACTCGCTCCACGGTTCGCCCCGGCGTTCGGCGAGGAATCGCGCCGTGTGCGCGGCGAACGCCGGCTCGCAGGGCCTCGTCCCGCGGACCGGCACCGGGCTGAGGTAGGGCGCGTCGGTCTCGACCATAATGCGATCGAGGGGGACGAGCCGTGCGCTCTCGAGGACTTCTGGCGCGTTCTTGTAGGTCGCGACCCCAGTGAACGAAATCATGGCGCCGAAATCGAGCACCATCCGGGCGTGGTCCGGGGTTTCCGTGAAGCAATGGAAAACGAAGCGGTCCCCGGGGAGCGTGCTCGCTCTCAAGATCGGAAGCAGATCCTCCACCGCCTTGCGGCAGTGGACCACGATGGGTTTGTCGAGCCCCGTTGCGCGGCATGATTCGATGCGGGCCAATTGGTCGGCCAGCACGCTCTGCTGGAGCGATCGGGCGGGGTCGTCGTAGTGATTGTCGAGCCCGAGTTCCCCCCAGGCGACGCACTTCTTGTCGCGTGCGCACCGTTCGATGCGATCCCAGTCGTGCGCGCCGGATCCCTTGCCCGAAGCGTCCGCGTAGAGCGGGTGCACGCCCGACGAGCACCAGAGGTCATCCCGCGACTGCGCAATCGCGAGCGCGTCCTCGCAGTCTTCCGATGAGGTCGAGATCGTGATCGCGCCGGTCACGCCCGCGGCGTGCGCCCGCGTCATGATCTCGTCGGTACGCCCGGCGAAGTCGGGGAAAGTCAGATGGCAGTGGGTATCGATCACGCGCCGATCCTACCGCCCGCGTCTCCGCAAAGCCCCCGCGTGCCCCGCGCCCCGGTAGACTTTGCCCATGCGCCGAATCCTCGTCCTGCTCAGTTTGCTGCTCCTCGCCCGCTCGGGACACGCCTCGGATGAACGCTGGTATGTCCTGATGATGCAGGGCCAGCGGGCGGGCTGGATGGTCGAGCGCGAGCGCACCGCGGACGGGTCGATCGAATCCACGACCGAATCGAGCCTGACGATCAGGCGGGGCGAGACGAGCCTGACGATCAGCATGGCCTCTCGCTTCATCGAGACCGAGGACGGGCGACCGATCGAGATGTCCTCCACCACCAATCTGGGCGGCGGAGAGACGGTCGACCGGTACATCTTCGATCCCGACGGCGTGCGGTGGTCCAGCACCTCGAACGGGACGACGACAGAGCGCGTCCTGCCCCTCCCCGAGGGCCGATGGCTCCCCCCGGCCGCCGCAGCGCGATATACCGCCAAACGCCTCGGTGCGCGGGCCGAGGAAATCACTGTCCGGACAATCGACCCCCTGAACGGGCTGGAGCCGGTCGTGACGACGCGTTCGGCGTTCGAACCCGCGACCATCGAGGTGCTCGGGCGCACGGTCTCGGCCCTGCGGTGCTCGGCACGGTCGGACCTTTACCCCGATTCGATCGGGACCGAGTACATCGACGAGCAGGGCAACCTGCTGCGCAGCGAGTTCAATCTCGGCGCCATGCGCGTGTCGGTCGTCGCGGCGGATGAGCAACTCGCGAAAACGAGGCTCGATCCTCCCGAGTTGATGCGCAGCCTCTTCGTCACGCCGGATCGTCCGATTGAACGCCCCTACGAGCGTCGCGGCGCGACCTTCGTCGTGCGTGCGATCGAGGGCAATCTGCCCGAGATTCCTGAGACCGGAGGTCAGCGCGTCGGTCAGATCGACGCTCAATCCGTACGCCTGACCCGGTCAATCGGCGAGAGCTCACCGCCCAACGCGACGGAGGATCGCGCCCGGCTCACCGCGCCCTCCGCGATGATCACCTGCGACGATCCCCGGGTGATCGAGCTCGCGAACGCGGCCCTGACAGGAGCGCCCCGGGACCCGGCGGCGAGAGCGGAACGGGCCCGCCGATTCGTGCATCGGCATATCCGCACCAAGGACCTATCGGTCGGGTTCGCGTCCGCCGCGGAGACGGCTCGCACCCGCGAAGGCGATTGCACTGAGCACGCGGTGCTGCTCGCCGCGTTGCTCAGGTGCGACGGCATCCCTGCTCGCGTGATCAGCGGGCTGATCTACGCGGACCGGTTCGCGGGCGGGCGTGATATTTTCGGCTACCACATGTGGACGCAGGCCCTGCTGCCGGTCGGCCCGAAGGGCGAGGCGCGATGGGTCGATCTCGACGCGACGCTCCCCGACTCCATCCCGATCACCGCGACACACATCGCGCTCGGGGTGCACGATCTCGCGGGGGATAGCCGAGCGAACGCGCTCGTCGAGCTTGCGCCGCTCATGGGGCGCCTCGCGATCCGGGTGGAATCCGTGGAGTGAAGCCCGCGGACGGAAACGCAACAATCACGCGATGATCGACGACGCCCCCCTCCCACCGCTGCCTGCACGAGACCCCGAAGGCCATAAGGGCACCTTCGGCACCGTCTGTGTCGTGGGCGGGTGTGCGCTCTGGGAAAGCCGGATGTTCGGTGCCCCGGCGCTCGCCGCGCGGGCGGCGCTCCGCGCGGGGACCGGTCTCGCGAAACTTACGGTACCGAGCCCCGTTCTGGATTCGGCCGTCGCTCTGACGCCATCGGCGACCGCACGCGGACTCCCGACCGATGGCGACGGACGCCTGATCGCTCACGAAGCCGCGGAGGTCTTCGATACCGCGGCGTCCGATGCGGACGCGATCGTCATCGGACCCGGGCTCGGCCCTCCACACGCGGGGGCCGCGGCATTGACGATCCGGTCGCTCGCCCACGCGGAATGCCCCGTCGTCGCGGACGCGGACGCCCTGAACGCGCTCGCCGAGACGCCCGATTTCTGGCTCGATCTCCGGGCCGCGGCTGTCTTCACGCCCCATCCCGGCGAGTTCAGGCGTCTTGCCGAGCCGCTCCGCCTGCGTGGAGATACGACCGACCACTCGGAACGCCCGGCCCTTGCCGCGGCGATGGCGCAGCGACTGGGTGTGATCATCGTGCTCAAGGGTGCGCACACCGTCGTCAGCGACGGACTGCGGACATGGGCGTGTGAACGCGGGCACCCCTGCCTGGCGACCGCGGGGACCGGCGATGTCCTTGCTGGATTGATCGGCGGGTTGGCCGCTCAGTTCGTGGCGCCGGGGCCGCGCGTTGTCGGAGGGGTTGAACTCCCGCGTCCCGCGAAGAAACCGCTCGATCTCTACGACACGGCCCGCCTCGGCGTGCAGGCGCACGCGATCGCGGGCGAGGCCTGGGCCCGTGATCACGATGCCACGGGGGGGTTGCTGGCGGAGGAACTCGCCGATGCGCTGCCGGGCGTGCTGGAGAGCCTGCGGTCCTGACCGGGCCTGTCAGATCTCTCCGCGTGCCGCGGCGTCCCGAGCGGCGACGGCGAGCTCGTCGCACCGCTCGTTCTCGGGGTGCTCGTTGTGCCCCTTGACCCAGTGGAAGCGGATCTCGTGCTTCGCCTTCAGGTCATCGAGCATCTTCCACAGTTCGACATTCTTCACGGGCTGCTTCGACGCGGTCTTCCAGCCCCGCTTCTTCCAGCCCGCCATCCACTCCTTCAGCCCGTTGAGCACATACTGGCTGTCGGAATACAGATCCACGCTGCTCGGGCGGTTGAGGGCGGTCAGCCCCTCGATCACCGCCTGCAGTTCCATGCGGTTGT
>DLBY01000061.1:28069-28960 GCA_002480345.1 Phycisphaerales bacterium UBA7812
TTCCATGCGGTTGTTGGTCGTCTGCCGGTCCCCGCCCGAGGCCTCGCGCTCGGCGCCGGACGCCTTGTGACGCAGCAGGTACGCCCAGCCCCCGGGACCGGGGTTGCCGGAGCAGGCACCATCGGTGTAGAGCTCCACGAGCGGCTTGTGATCGATCGGGGCTTCGGTGGTCATGAGCGGGCAGCGTAGGCGGTACGATCCGGCATGCTCACCGACGCCGCCCCTTCGCCCGCCGTTGCTGTCCATCGCATCGAAGTCCACCCCCAAGCGCACGCCGGCGATCCGCTTGCTGACCGCGTGATCCGCGAAGCGGCGGCACTGGGCATGGTGGTCGCCGGCGTGCGCACCGCCCGGGTCTATCTCATCGAAGCGGCGATCGATCCGGATACACTAGACCGGCTGGTCGGGGGCTTGCTCGCCGACCCCGTCACGGAGCACGCCGTCGTCGGCGCCACGGTGCTCGAGCTTGACGCCCTCGTCGAGGTCCACCCCCTGCCCGGCGTGATGGATCCTGCGGCCGCGTCGGTGCGCGATGCGATCCGCGACCTGTTTGCGATCGAGGCGGAGGTCTCCACCGGCACCCGCTACGCGTTCGCAGGGATCACGCAGGCCCAGGCCGACGCTCTCGCCGCCCGCTTGCTGATGAACCCGGTTGTCCAGGCGGTCCACACCGAGCCCCATCACCCGGGCGAACTCCCCAAGGGCCACGAGCACGACTCCCCGATCACGCACATCCCGATCCGGGGGCTCGACGACGAGGCTCTCGAGAAGCTGAGCCGGGACGCGCACTTGTTCCTCGACCTCAACGAGATGCGTGCGATCCGAGACGAGTACGAAAAGCTGGAGCGCGAACCCACCGCGATCGAGCTCGAGACCCTCGCCCAGACCTGG
>DLBY01000061.1:29268-78821 GCA_002480345.1 Phycisphaerales bacterium UBA7812
CTCGCCCAGACCTGGAGCGAGCACTGCGTCCACAAGACACTCAAGAGCACGATTACCTATCGGGGCGGGGATCTCGGGGCGGATACCATCGGCTGGACCAACCGCCCGGGGCACACCGTCAATGCTGACGGGTCGGTGACGATTCACAACCTGCTCAAGTCCACCGTCGCGGCCGCGACCTTCGAACTCATCGAGGAGGGCCTCGACTGGACGCTCTCCGTCTTCGTAGACAACGCTGGCGTCATCGCCTTCGACGACGACCACGCGATCAACATCAAGGTCGAGACGCACAACCACCCCAGCGCCCTCGAGCCCTACGGCGGGGCCGCGACCGGCATCGGCGGGTGCATCCGTGATGTGATCGCCACTGGGCTCGCGGCCAAGCCCATTGCCAACACCGATGTGTTCTGCGTGGCGACGCCCGACATCGCCGAGGTGCCCGCGGGCTGTATCCACCCCACACGGATCCTCGACCAGGTCGTCGCGGGTGTGCGGGATTACGGCAACCGCATGGGCATCCCGACCCTCAACGGCGCCGTCTGGTTCGACGACCGGTACATCGGCAACCCGCTCGTCTATTGCGGCTGTGTCGGCCTGATGAAGCGGGGTGAGGGCGACGCGCTGATCTCCGGCGCCGCGAAGCCCGGCGACCGCATCATCGCCCTGGGGGGTCGAACGGGGCGCGACGGCATCCACGGCGCGACCTTCTCGTCCGCGGAGCTCACTGATACCCACGCGGATGAGTTCTCCCACGCCGTGCAGATCGGGAACGCGATCGAGGAGAAGCGGGCGCTCGACGCGATCCTGCGGGCGCGCGACGAGGGAACAGAACCGCTGTTCAACGCGATCACCGACTGCGGCGCGGGCGGGTTCTCGTCCGCCGTCGGCGAGATGGGCGAGGAACTGGGCGCGGAGGTTCACCTTGAACGCGCCCCGCTCAAGTATCCGGGGCTGACGCACACCGAGATCTGGATCTCCGAGGCCCAAGAACGCTTCGTGCTCGCGGTGCCCGAGGCGAATGTGCCGGCGCTGCGGGCGATCTGCGACGAGGAGCATGTGGAGATCGCCGATCTTGGCCACTTCGGGACCGAGGGGCGGGAACTGATCCTGAACCACGCGGGGCGCGAAGTCGGGCGGCTGCCGATGGCGTTCCTGCACGACGGGATCCCGATGCCGACGCGAGTAGCGGAGTGGAAGCCGGGGCGTCCGGAGGTCGGCGCATCCGAGCCAGCCGCTGCGCCCTCTACCAAAGACGCTCTCCTCCAACTCCTCGCCCACCCCAATATCGCCTCCAAGCACAGGATCATCCGCCAGTATGACCACGAGGTGCAGGGAAACACCGTCATCCGCCCCCTGGGCGGCCCGCTCCAACGGGGCCCGATGGACGCCGCCGTGATCGAGCCCGTCCCCGGGTCCGGACGCGGTCTTGCGATCGCCTCCGGCCTCGCGACGAATTTCGGTGATCCAGAAACCGGCGGCGATCCGTACCTGATGGCGCTCGCGGCGATCGACGAGGTCGTCCGCAACCTCGTCTGCGTCGGGGCGGATCCGGATCGGATCGCGATCCTCGACAACTTCTGCTGGCCGTCCTGCAAGAAACCGGAGAACCTCGCGAGCCTGGTCCGCGCCGCCGAAGGCTGCTACGACGCGGCGAAGGCGTACCGCACACCCTTCGTGAGCGGCAAGGACTCGCTGAACAACCAGTTCACCACAGATGACGGACGGACGATCGAGATCCCCCCGACCCTGCTCATTACCGGGGTGGGGATCGTGCCGGACATCAGCACATGCGTGACGACCGATGCCAAGAAGGTTGGGAACCGACTCTTGCTGATCACGGGCGAGCGCCCGGCCGAATTGGGTGGCAGCGCATGGAACGCTGTATTCGGAAACGGAGCGTGTCCGTTGCCGTCGTGGCGACCCGACGACGCTGCCGAGCGGGCCCGCGTTGTTGCGGACCTGATCCGAGCGGGCGCGATTCTCGCGGCTCACGATGTCTCAGACGGCGGTGCGCTCTGCGCTGTCGCGGAAATGCTCATCGGTGCGAGCACGCCCGATCGCCCGATCGGCGCGCGCACGACGCTTGACGCCGACGCCGGGGCGGTCGCGTTTGCCGAGATCCCGGGGAGCTACATCGTCGAGGTCAGCACGGCGTTCGACGCGGCGGCGCTCGATCGACAGATCCGCGGGCGTGTTCACACGATTGCCACGCTGGACGCGTCGGGCCGGCTTACGGGCGAAGATGGGTTGGACATCGCGGTTAAAGACCTCGCGGAGGCGTGGCTCGGAACACGCTGACAGACCGCGGGACTCAGCCCGCTGCGGCTGACGAGATCTTGCTCGTCCACGCTTCGATCCTGGAGAGAATCGCGCTCTTCGCGCAGAACTCGGTGGCGCCCGCCTCGATCGCCTGCTTGACCAGGCGGTCGTCGTCGCTCGCGGAGATCGCGTAGATCGGCAAGTGCCCCATCGTCGAGCTCATCCGAACCCACGAGATGAACTCTCGGGCGGTGCGCTTCCGCAGGTTCCAGTCGACGATAATCGCCTTCGGGAGCGTTCCCCGCTGCGACGACGCCGCGGATCGCAAAGGGGGCACCGCCTCGTCGAGGGTCGCGAACGCCTGAACGGTCAGCCCGGCACGCTTCGCGATGACGGTCTCCAGCAGCGTCACGACCAATGGGTCGTCGTCCACCAGCAGGAGATCGCAGTTAAGTGCATCGCGCGGCGCCATGGGTTCGCGTCGTCCAAACTTCGGCCGCATGCGGCCGGTCACGGACCTATCGGGAACGGACCGATACGGTTGATATTCAGGTTTCGGCATCCGGGGCGTGTCGCTCGAACACGACCGCGGCGTTCCTCGGAAATCGAGGCCGCTCGATCGGAGCGATCGGCGCTCGTCTCGTCCTTCCAAGCGGCACAATCCGCACGATCAGCGCAGGCCGTACTCTTTGAGCTTGCGATAGAGGGTGCGTTCTCCGATTCCGAGCATCTTTGCGGTCTGCTCCCGGTTCCCGCCTGTCAGCTTCAGCGTCTCCCGGATCGCCCGCTTTTCGAGTTGCTCGAGGCTGGCCCCCGCCAGCGATCCCGGGGACGCGGTGACCTCGCCGGTGTCGGCGCCCGCCTCGTCTCCCGTCCGTACCTCGTCGGGGATGTGCCGCACATCGAGCCTGGCCGCCTGGCCCACTTCCGCCTCGCCGATCGCCTGGACGGTCATGTTCTGGACCACATTCAGGAGTTGCCGCACATTCCCGGGCCAGTGATAGCTGGTCAGGCGCATCACCGCGGCGTCGGTGATCTCGGGCATTGGCATGCCCGAGCCTGACTGTTCGCTGAAGCGTGCGATCGCGTGCTGGATGATCCTCGGGATGTCGTCGCGTCGCTCTCGCAGCGGCGGGAGGTGGATGTGGCTCCCGTTGATCCGGTAGTAGAGATCCTGACGGAAGGTCCCGTCCCCGACCGCCTTGGCGAGGTCGTGGTTCGTTGCGCTCACGAATCGGACATCGACCTTGCGGCTCTCGTTGCTGCCGAGCCGCACGACATCGCCCGTTTCGAGCACGCGGAGCAGCTTCGCCTGCATCGTCAGCGGCATGTCCCCGATCTCATCGAGGAAGAGCGTCCCGCCGTCGGCGTACTCGAAGACCCCTTCGCGGGCGCCGTCGGCACCGGTGTAGGCACCCTTGACATGCCCGAAGAGCTGATCCTCGAGCAGGCTCTCGCTCTGCCCCGCGCAGTTGAAGGCGACGAACCGCCGCTTCGTGCGGTTCGAATGGTCGTGCACCGCTCGCGCGATCAATTCCTTGCCGGTCCCGCTCTCCCCGGTGATGAGCACCGGGATCGGGCTCGCGGCGACGGTCTTCACGGTCCGGAGGATCTTCCGCATGGGCTCCGACCCCGCGACGATCCCCTCGAACCCGTCCTCGGCGACCAGCCCCCCGAGTTCACCCGCCTCCGCGCGGAGCAGGACTTTCTCCGCGGCCCTGTTGACGACCTCACGAAAAACGGCGAGATCGAGCGGCTTCTCGACGAAGTCGAACGCGCCTTCTTTGAACGCCGCACGGGCGGTCGGCACATCACCGTGCGCGGTGACCATGATCGTTTCCGCGTTCGGCTGCATCTCCGCCGCGAGGCGGAGAATGACCAGGCCTGCGTCCCCGCCGTCTCCGGAGACCCCGTCACTGCCCCCGCTCTCGGGCATCCGCAGGTCCGTCACGATGACATCGAACGAGCCCCCCCGCAGTTCGTCGATCGCGGCCCCAACGCTCGTGACCACGGTGCTCACATGCCCCGGGCGACGCAGCGCGTCCGCCATGACATCCGCGTGATCGGGCTCGTCCTCAACGATCAGCACCTGCGCAGCCGGGGTCGTGTCATCGGTCATGCCGGAACGGTATCCGTGATCGGCCGCGCAGGCGGGATCATGCCTCGGTCCCGAGGTCCCCGCGGATCTTTGCCGCGAACGCGATGGCAAGCGCATCCGCGACATCCGAGGGCTCGGGGGGCGCGTCGAGCCCGAACACGGATGCGACCGCCTCCTGCATCTGCCGCTTGCTGGCGGCGCCCGACCCCGTCATCGCCCGTTTCACCGACGCGGGCGGCAGTTCGATCGCCTCGATCCCCGCCTTCTTGAGCGTGAGCAGGATGACGCCCCGGGCATGGGCCATCACGACCGCGGTGGTCGGGTGCCGGTAATGGCTGAACAACGCCTCCACCGCGGCGCGATCGGGGTTGACGCGGTCGAGGAGCTCTCGGAGATCGCGTTCGAGTTCCGCGAGGCGGCTCGGGATGCTGGGGGCCTTGCCCGAACCCGGTGCGAGGCGGAAGACGCCCGCCTCGACGATCGCCGGGCGTGCCGGCTCACCCTCGATGCACCCGAAGCCGGTGAGCCGAGTTCCCGGATCGATCCCCAGCACCCGCACTCAACCCGCTCCCTCGCCCGCGTGAAGCCCGCCCGGGCCCGCGTAGTGGGTCAGCACATGCACGACGGTCTTCGCGAGCACATCCGCCTCGATGTTGACCGGATCCCCCACTGACCAGTCCGCGAGCGTCGTTTTTTCGAGTGTCTCCGGGATCAGGGCGACTTCGATCCATCCCTCGGAGCCGTCCACCTCACCTGGCTCGATCGCCGCGATCGTGAGGCTGACCCCGTCGAGACAGACCGAGCCCTTGGGGGTCATATATCGCATCAGGCCCGCCGGCGGCGAGAGCCGAACACGCCATTCTCCGCCCGGTCCGTCACCCGGCCGGACGACGCGTTGGACGATGCCGACGCCGTCGATGTGCCCCTGGACGAAGTGCCCACCCAGAAGCGTCGCGGCGGAGACCGCGGTCTCGAGATTGACCCGTGATCCCGGCTCCAGACGCCCCAGGTTCGTCTTCGCGAGCGTTTCGGGGATCGCGACGAATGCGAGGCCCTCCTCTCCGGGGTCGTCGGTCATGGTCAGGCAGCACCCGTTGACCGCGACGGAGCCTCCTCTTCCCGCCCCGGGGCTCCACCCGTTGGGGTCGATCCACAGGCGGACCCCCTCCTCGACAGGATCAACCCCGCGTACCTCCCCGACCGCCTGGACGAGCCCTGTAAACATGCCCGACTCTAGTGCCCCCGCCCTCCGCAAGAGCACCCCAAGCCGTCTCCCTGCTTGACGCGCCGGGAACCCGCCCCGATACTCCCTGCGCAGACCCATCCTCCGCACACGGAGCCCCCATGACCCTGACCAACGCCCACGCCGCTCCCGCGGCGCTCCTGACCGCCCTCGCAGCCCTCGCCGCGTGCGATGCGTCCCAGCCTATGTCCCGTTCCGATGCCGCCGCGCCGAGGACGCGTGACTCCCGTCTCGTGGAGGACGCGGACGGGCTCGTGACGATCTCCAACGGGATCCGGATCGCCCACAGCGAATGGCGTGACCTCGGATTCCGATGGGAATGGAGCGCCACGCCCCTCAAGCAGGGAACAGGGCGCATCGCGTTCATCCACCCCGTGGGCGATCGGATCGCGGTGCAGTCCGACGACGCGTGGACCTGCGTCGTGGAAGCGAGCACCGGCAACACCGCGTGGCAGGTCCGCAACGCGAGCAAGCTCACGGGCTTCGTGGACGATTTCCGCGTTGGCGAATACCTCTACTCGTGCGCGCGCCCCGAGATGTTCGCGATGGACATCAACTCGGGCAACCTCCTTTCTCGCCAGCCCATGCCGGTGGTCGTCACGACGCCTCCGGTGGTCAGCAACGGTCACGCGGTCTTCGGGACCCCGACCGGCGAGGTCATCTGCCACCGTTTCGGGACGCGTGCCGGTGCCCCGCTCCCGCCGCCCCTGGACGAGGGAATCAAGGCGTGGGGTTACCTGCTCGATGGCGCGATCGTCGCCGCGCCCGTCAAGGTGGGCGATCTCGCGGGCATCGTGACGGAGAAGGGCGAGGTGTTCTTCGTCGATATCCTGACGGGCTCGGGGCGGGGCACCTCCCGAATCTCGGGCGGGATGGACACCAACCCCGTCTCCGACGGGACGCGCATGTTCGTGGCGAGCCGCGACCAGTCCGTGTACGCCTTCGAGCCCGATTCGGGCACCTATCTCTGGCGGTACCGCACCCCGGATCCGCTGACCGACCAGCCCGCGTACCACGACGGCACGCTGTACTGCACCGTGCCCTCCGAGGGCCTCATCGCGTTCGATGTCTCGCAGGACGCCCGCGACACGGGCCGGTTCGGCGCGAAGCGATGGACGAGCCCGACGATCAACCACGGCGAGGTCGTCGCGATCCAGAACGGGGATCCCATCGTCTGGGACGGGCGGACCGCGTACCGCATCGATACCAACAACGGCGATGTGATCTCGACGGTCGAACTCGCTGGCGTCAAGGATCTGCTCGCGGGCGAGTTCGTGAACGGCGACCTCTACGCGGTCGGCGATCGCGGCCAGCTCATCAAGTTCCAGTCCCGCTGAACCGCGCCGCGTGCGCCCAGACAGGTCCGGACCGACCCCGCATGCCCGACACCGTCCCTATCCGCCGTGCGCTCATCAGCGTGAGTGACAAGACCGACCTCGTGCCTCTCGCCCGCGTGCTGCGTGACCTGGGCGTGGAGATCATCTCGACGGGCGGCACCGCGCGCACGCTCGGGGACGCCGGCATCGAGGTGCGTCACATCGAGGACCTCACGGGCTTTCCCGAGATGATGGACGGGCGGGTGAAGACGCTCCACCCGCGTGTGCACGGGGGCCTGCTCGCCCTGCGGGACAACCCAGAGCATGTCGCGTCGATGAACGAGCACCAGATCGCGCCGATCGATCTGGTCTGCGTGAATCTCTACCCGTTCGAGCAGACCGTCGGACGAGCGGGCGTGACAAAGGCCGAGGCGATCGAGCAGATCGACATCGGGGGCCCCTCGATGATCCGATCGGCGGCGAAGAACGCCGAGTGGGTGACGGTGCTGACCGCGCCCCGGCAGTACGACCGGTTCATCTCCGAGCTGCGTGAGCACGCGGGCGCCACGACCCTCGAGCTCCGACGGTGGCTCGCAGCGGCCGCCTTCGCGCGCACCAGCGCGTATGACCGGGCGATCTCCGCCTTCCTCGACAACTCCACCGCGCGGGCGTTCCCGTCCACCCTCACGCTCGATTACGACCTGTGCGACGAGCTGCGGTATGGGGAGAACCCCCACCAGGCCGCGGCGCTCTACAAAGATCCCGCCTCGAACGGGCCCACCGTCGTCAATGCGCAGCAGCTCTCGGGCAAGCACCTCGGCTACAACAACATCCTCGATGCGTCCGCGGCGCTCGAACTCGTCAAGGCGCTGCGGCGGGCCGACAAGGACCGAGCGGGGGCGGCGGTGATCAAGCACACCAACCCGTGCGGGCTCGCCCTCGCGGAATCGGCCGCGGACGCGGTCCGCCTCGCGATTGCAGGAGATCCGCTCGCGGCGTACGGCGGGATCCTCGCGCTCAATCGGCCGATCGACACGGGAACCGCGGAACTCATCGCAGCGCCGGATCGCTTCTTCGAGGTGATCCTCGCGCCCGAGTTCCATGCCGACGCCGCGAAGACGCTCGCGGACCGCTGGAAGAATGTCCGCCTGCTCGCGGTCGGGGAGCGGCCCAGCGCCCGGCAGCGCAAGCTCGAGTACCGCTCGATCCCGGGGGGCATGCTCGTGCAGGACCGGGACACGAGCCTCTCGAATACCGAGGGCTGGACGCACGCCGCGGGACCCGAGCCCGATCCGGCGCTGCTCGCCTCGGCGCCGCTCGTCGAGATCGCGGCACGCGGGCTGTCCAGCAACGCGGTCGCGATCGGCGGGCCCGACCCCGATGCGCCGGGATCGGCGCGTCTCTTCGGGGGGGGCGCCGGGCAGATGGACCGCGTCGCCTCGTGCCGCATCGCGGTCTCGAAAGCGGGCGAGCGGGCGCGGGGCGCCATCGCGGCGTCCGACGCGTTCTTCCCCTTCCCGGACGGCCCCGAGATCCTCATCGACGCGGGCGTGAAGCTCCTCGTGCACCCGGGCGGATCCAAGCGCGATCAGGAGACCTTCGATCTCTGCAACGATCGGGGCGTGACCTGCCTGACGACCGGCTCCCGGCACTTCCGGCACTGACCGGGCCCGCGCCGGTCCCGATATCCCCGCGCGAAGCGCGAAGATCCGGTCAAACCGCGACGCCGACCACCATCAGCGGGCGTTTTCGCTTGGCGCGGGCCCCATATCTTGATATATCTGGACCATGCGTTCCCGGAACGGGGTCACTCCATCAACCGACGAGCCCGCCCCTAGGCGGGCCGGCGACGCCCGCACCGCTGTTCCGGTGCCCGTCTCGTCGGCCCCCCACGCCTCACCCACCGCGAACGGCACCGTGAGCCTCTCGACAGGCGATGGTCTGTCGAATCATGTCCTCGTCCTGAACAAGCTCTACATGGCGATCCGCGTCGTCAGCGCCAAGCGTGCGTTCACGCTGCTCGCGCGGGACGCGGCGGAGGTGATCCACGCCGACGACGGGACATACGCGAACTACGACTTCGAGTCGTGGCTCGAGCTCAGCGAGTTCCGCCGGGAGTTCGAGCCCGACGGGCTCGACTGGGTGCGCACCGTGCGCACGGAGATCGTCGTCCCCCGGATCATCCGCCTGCTGGGGTACGACCGCCTTCCTGCGCAGCGCGTCAAGCTCAACCGGCGCAACCTGTTCGCCCGCGACCGGAACCGGTGCCAGTATTGTGGGCACTTCTTCCCGACCAGCGAGCTCTCGATCGACCATGTGCAGCCCCGAAGCCAGGGCGGGCCCGACACCTGGGAGAACCTCGTGTGCGCGTGCGTGAAGTGCAACGCGAAGAAGGGGGGGCGCACGCCGACGCAGGCCCGGATGAAGCTGGTCACCAAACCGGTGCGTCCGAAGCGGAGCCCGCTGATCTCGATCAAGCTGGGGCACGACAAGTACGCGTCGTGGAAGGCGTTCCTCGACGACGCGTACTGGTCGGTCGAGCTGCGCTAGTCGATACCGTTACGGGAAAGAGGGGAAACGCATCATGAGACTCTTTGACGCGTGCGTCGCGCTCGCCTCCGTCGTGATCGCGCAGGCAGGGGGCCAGCCCTGCGACGAGGATGTCATGGTCCGCTCGGGCGGGGTCGCGATTTCGCGTTTCTGCGTTGGCGATACGCTTTTCGTCGGGACGCAGGACAACGGCATCCAGGTCTACGACATCAGCGATCCCGGCGACCCCAGACCACTCTCGTGGTTCCGGTCGCGCTACCAGCCCGCGGCGTTCACCGCCCGTGGTGACACGCTCTATGTCGCGGATTCGTTCGCCGGGATCTATATCACGGACATCTCCGATCCCGGGAAGCCTGCCGAGGCTGGGACGGTCGACACCGGGGGCGATATTGTCGGATGGCTCACCATCGAAAGCGACACGCTGTACGCCGTGGGCGAGAAACTCTGGATTTATGACCTCGGCACGCCGCACGAGCCGTCGCTGCTCGCGGAGATCGCCCTCCCGGACTACACAGGCAAGGCGCTCCCGGCGGGAGATTTCTTGATCGCCTTCGATCTGCGGGACGCGTCCGACGACACGAGCGAGCTGTTCCTCATCGATGTTTCGGATCCGGAGAACCCTGCCGTCGGCGTGGACATCGTCGAAGAGCTGGGCCTGTTTGATTTCGCGATCAGCGGCACCACGCTGGCGACCTTCTCCGACGCCGCGGCGCTCTTCTTCGACATCACCGATCCGACCGCCCCCGTCCCGCTCGGCGCGTTCCCCCTCGGCGGGATGGCCACCCGCATCGCCGCCGCCGGCTCGCACGCTTACATCCACATCAACAACGCCCCGCTCGAGATTTTCGACTTCTCCGATCCACAGTCGATCATCCCGACGGGATCAGTCGAGGGGATTTTCGAAACCCTCGTCATCAACGAAGGCCGACTGCTTTCCGACGCCAGCCCGAGCGGTGCGACCATCAGTTCGCTCGAGGATCCCGCGAATCCGGTGATCGAAGCGGCAATCCCCTTCGTCATCACGCCGTCGAACCTCTCGTTCAGCGGCGGCTATGCCTTCGCCCCGGACGGCTTCCGGGGATTCTCCACGCTCGACATCTCCCGGCCCGGCGCCCCGTTCTCGATCGCCCTGACCCCCGCCCCAGACGCCATCATCGCGAGCGCCACGCGGGGCGATCACCTGTATGTCGTCGACATCTCCGAGGGCATCCTGACCTACGACATCACCGATCCCCTCGCACCCCTCCCGGTCCCGTCCGCCCCGCTGCCCTTCGTCGGTCGGAAGATGCGCATCGTCGACGACACGCTCCTCGTCGCGGAGTCGGACGGCCTGCTCAGCGTCAAAATCCGCCCAGACGGTTCACTCGGGGCCGCGACCCTGATACCCGGCTCCCTCTTCCCGGTCGACATGACGATCGAGGGCAATCGGTCCTATCTCGCGGGCGACGAACTGGACATCTTCGATATCTCCGATCCCCGAAACCCTGTCCTCACCGCGACCCTGATCCCGCTCCCGGAGCGCATCCGCGGCATCGCATCTTCGGAAGGCCGGCTCGCAGTCGTCAGCGGGAACAATTCCGTCGGGCGACTCACCCTTTTGACTCTCGCGGACCCCGACGCCCCGCAGGTCATCGGGGTCGCCGAATACGCGCGCAAGGGGACGGGCGTACGGATGGCGGGAGATACGGCCGCGGTCGCGGTCGACCGCAACGGCGTGAGCTTCTTCGACCTCTCCGATCCCTCGAACATCACCGAGGTCGCCAACATCCCCCATCCCGCGGACACGAGAACGCTCGATCGCCGAGGATCGAACCTCTATCTTGGCCTGGAGGGAGGCCTCGCTGTGGTCGACGCGTCGTGCTTCGGCTTTCCGTGTTCTCCCGCGGACCTTGCCGAACCGCTCGGCGTTCTCGACCTTTCGGACATCGTCGCGTTCGTGACCGCCTTCACATCGTTCGACCCGTCCGCTGACTTCAACGGGGACGGCCTCTTCGACCTCGCGGACATCACCGCGTTCGTCGGTGCGTTCACGACGGGCTGCCCCTGAACCGACTCGTTCTCGGACGCGTTCCGCTTCTGCGCCGTTCAGAGAATTCCGTTGTTTTGTGCTGAGCGGGGTCCGCCTTGTGCGCATCGGCTCGTCTGGTAAAGTGTGTCTTTGCGTCCCGAGGAGAGCGACTCATGAACAGGTTCCTGCCCCCCGCTGCCTGCGCGGCTTGCCTTGTATCCGCCATCGGCGCATCGCAGGGTGCCCCGGTCGTCTTCGCTATCGATCCCGATGCGTCCGCCGTGTCCGGATCGTTCGGGCTGCTCGCCGAGACCGCGGGCACGCTGATCGGGGACTATGACGAGACGACCAACCCCGGGGGCACGCAAACCCGCCCCGGCCTGTTCGGCGGGTCGGGCAACAACCCGATCCCGGTCACCATCGACATCGGATCGTCCACGGGTCTCGCGACGGCGCCCGCGGGTTCGTTCACGCTCGACGCGGACACCGACGCGCTGACGGTCTCGATCGACGCGTTCACGGCGGATCTGCTCAACGGCGCCGCGGTCGAGTCATCGCTTGATCTCACTTTCCTGTTCGAGACCTTCCGAACGATCAACCCCGGCGGGTTCTATCCGGGTGGGATCCCCCTGCCCATCTCGCTGCCCGCGGGCGAACTTTCCTCGCTCGCGCTGACGCAAAACGCCCCCGCCGCGCCGGGTGCGCTCGTCCCCAATCCCGACGGGACCTTCACCCTCGCGGCGGCGGTCCCGGTGACGCTCACCCTCTCGGGTACCGCGCTGGGTGGGGCGGCGATCGATCCCGGGCCGGTCGGCCTGCTCCTCCCGCTCGCGGGGACCTACGCGCCCGCCCCGGACCGCTCGGCGAGCGTGACGCTCTCTATCGATCTAGACGCGTTCAGCCAGTCCGTGGACGCCTCGGGCCTGCCGGCGCTGCCCGAGATCCCGTTCGAGTTGCCCACGCTGGGGGGCGAGACGGCGTCGGTGCTGCTGAACCTCGCGGTCGGGGCGATCACGCTGGAGGGCGTGGGGTCGGTGACGCTCGTCGCGAACGGAACCCCCGGCGGGTGCAACGCCGCGGACATCGCCGAGCCGTTCGGAGTGCTCGACCTTTCGGATCTGCTCGCCTTCATCGAGGCGTTCGGCGCGCAGGTCGAGCCCGCGGACTACGACGACAACGGGGTCTTCGATCTCAACGACATCCAGTTGTTCATCACGGCGTTCCTGGGCGGGTGTCCCTGAACGCGGGCGGTCCCGCTCGTCAACGACGAGGCGCCCCTCGAGATCGGGGCGGACGGCGGGCTCAGCTCCCGTCGATCATGTCGAAGACGCCGCCCAGGATCGAGCCCTCACCCTGCCGGCGCCCCCCGGTCTGGGGCGCGGCGGCGTAGATCCGGTTCGCCAGGCGGCTGAACGGGAGTGTCTGCATCCAGACGGTGCCCGGCCCGCGCAGCGCGGCGTAGAACAGGCCCTCGCCGCCGAACAGCTTGTTCTTGATGCCCGGGACGGTCTGGATGCTGTAATCCACGCTCTCGTCGAAGGCGACGATGCAGCCGGTGTCGACACGGAGCGTCTCGCCCGCGTCGAGCTCTCGCCGGATGACGGTGCCGCCCGCGTGCAGGAAGGCCTGCCCCGCGCCGCTCGGGCTGCTGAGGCGCTGGAGGATGAAGCCTTCCCCACCGAAGAGACCGGCGCCGAAGCGTTTGGTGAAGGCGATGTCGACCTCCACCCCCTGCGCGGCGCACAGGAACGAGTCCTTCTGGCACAGGATCTTCCCGTGGTGCTCGGCGAGTTCGACCGGCACGACATGCCCCGGATAAGGCGCCCCGAACGCGCAATCCCGGCGGACCCCGCCTTGGTTGGCGAAGACGGTGATGAAGAACGACTCGCCCGTCACGACGCGCTTGCCCGCCTCGAAGAGCTTGCCGAACAGCCCGCCCGCGTCCTTCTTCATCGAGAGACTGGTGCCCATCTCGATGTCGGGCTCGAGATACATCATCGCGCCCGCCTCCGCGACCATCGCCTCGCCCGGGTCGAGCGTCACGATCACCGCCTGCAGGTCGTCGCCCACGATCTCGTAGTCGATCACATCCACGCTCATCGATCACACCGTCCCTTCTTCACTTCGTGCCTTGCTCTCTTCGTGCCTTTGTGCCGTTTTTCCCGTGATCCGCGACGCTTGACCCGTCGCTCACGCTCCGGGCTCCTCCGGTCCTCGCAGACGATCCGGACCTTTCGTTCTCCGCCTCCGTCGCTTCGTGCCTTCGTCGCTCCGCTCCTACCCGAACAACCCCGCCGATTCGTCCATCACCTCGTCCAGCAGGCCGGGCCCTTCGTTTTTCACGCGGTTCACCCGCGTGCTGACGGGGTGGTAGGACCACCGCATCGCCTCGTCGGGCTGGCAGATCGCCCGCAGCGGCGCGACGCCCTCGACCCGCGGGTCGAGCCACATCGACCAGTCCACGCGCGGGACGATGACCGGCATGCGTTCGTGAAGGGCCCGCAGGCGGGTGTTTGCGGGGCAGGTGAGCACGGTGCAGGTCTCCAGTGTCTCCCCGCTCACCGGGTCGTCCCAGGTCTCCCACAGCCCCCCCATCGCGTAGGGTTCGCCCCCGTTGCGGAAGGCCGCGTAGGGTTGTTTGGAACCCGCGGTGCCTTCTTTCCATTCGTAAAACCCGCTGGCGGGGATGAGGCACCGGCGGCGGCGGAAGGCCTCGCGGAAGGCGGGTTTCTCGTGGGCGGTCTCGCTCCGGGCGTTCATGGTCTTGAACCCGATGGCGGGGTCGTCGGCCCACGAGGGGACGAGCCCCCACTTCAGCTCGATGAGTTCCCGCCGCCCGTCGCGGGCGAGCGCGACGGGGATGTCCTGCCCGGGCCCGATGTTGAACCGGGGCAGGTTGAGCCCGAAGCCCGGGGGCCAGGACGCGACATCGAACAACGCCGCGATCGCCTCGGCCTCGAGTTTCAGGAAGAACCGCCCGCACATGCGGTCAGGGTATCAACCCAGAAAAAACGGAGCGCCGTTCGGCGCTCCGCGTGCTGCTGGAATGATGCTGCGCTGGCTCGCGCTCACGACCCCGTCGTGACGCCCACGGGCTGGGGTGTCACGCGGTGGGTGGGCTGGACCGCGACGCCCAGCGGAATCCGCTTGCCGTCGGGGCCCTTGGGCGGGATGCGGTCCTCGTCGATGATGCGCTGGATCGCCATCACGCCCTCGATCAGCGTCTCGGGTCGCGGGGGGCAGCCCGGCACATACACATCGACGGGGATGAACTGGTCGCAGCCCTGCACCGTCGCGTAGGTGTCGAACACGCCGCCCGTCGAGGCGCACGCGCCCATCGAGATCACCCACTTGGGCTCGGCCATCTGCTCGTACAGCCGCTGCAGCACCGGGACCATCTTCACCGAGATCCGACCCGCCACGATCAGCAGGTCGCTCTGCCGGGGGCTGAACCGCATGACCTCCGCACCGAACCGGGCGAGGTCATACCGGCTCGACGCCGTCGCCATCAACTCGATCCCGCAGCACGCCGTCGCGAACGGCAACGGCCACAGGCTGTTCCGCCGGGCCCAGTTCACCACCCGCTGCAACTGCGTCGTCAGCACCGTGTCGGTTGAGATCGCCGCTTCAATACCCATGGATATCCACTCCTGAACAAATCACGATCGGGCAAGTGTAGGATGGTTTTCGGCCATCGCGAGGATCGAGATGCGAAAGAAGTCGACAACTCCGCCCAGCGAGAGAAACTCGCCAGAATCGTCTGAAATCCCCGTCTTTGTCGCCGCTCCAGAGGTAGCACGAAGGTGGTACGAGCAATGGCATGATGCCGCCGATGGAGTCCGCAATCCCGAGGAGCGAGCTGCATTCGCGGACCTGCTCGAAGCCGCGAAGAACTCAATTAACTCCGACCACCCTATCGACACCTCTCTGCTGCTTCGCGCCGTGAACTCCACAGCCAAAGATCCGAGATCGCTCGCGATCGATCTGTTGCACGACCTGCTCGAAACCCAGCCGAACGCTGCCGACACTCTGAATTGGTTCTTCACAAACACCAACGCAAACGGGCGTGCGATGATCGCCCGAGGACTCAGCGGTGATCACCCAGCAATTGCGCATGCTGATCTGATCGAGTTCTTTGGAAAGGCGTTGCGTGATCGCTCCGCATGGGTGCGCGAATGCGCTGCCGTGGCACTCGGTTACCGAAGGATTGAAGACGGCCTTCCACTTCTGACTCAATTGCGGAGCAATACGAAATCGACTGACGAGCAGAAAATGCTCGATTGGATGATCGCGTACATCGAACGCGGCTATCACGTTATCCCGCCAGAAGATCCAAACGAAGGTCGGTACACAATCAGGTATGTCCAAAAGTATTCATCGGGCCAGATTGGCACGACGATGTTCTGGGTAAGCAGCCGGAGATTCAGAAAGTACGGCGCGGAGTTTCTCGTGCGCGTAAGCCGCTTGCATGACGCCCGCGAGTATGAACGGCGAGACGAGGACTAATCCCCGTTCGGCCAGTCGATCCCCTCGATCGTCGCCATCGAGTCCTCGAGATCATCCACCTTGAACACGCACGAGGCGGGGCGGCCCTCCTCGTTGGGCATCAGGTAGGCGTACCGGAGGTTGATCCGGTGGTCGGCCATCGCGACCGCGAGGTCCCGCAGGGCCAGGGGGCGGTTCTCGATCGGGACCGACAGCACCTCGGACTCCACGATCGGGCCCACGCCCGAATCGACGAACGATTCGCAGACGGTCCGCATCGCCTCCACGGGCTCGGCGATGACCCGGACGAGGCCCTTGCCGTTGTGCTCGCTGACGGAGACCGCGCGGATCTGCACGCCCGCCGCGGCGGCGGCGCCGAGCAGTCCGGCGAATTCGCCCGGTCGCTGGTCGAGATACACAGAGAATTCGGTGAGTTTGGTCGGCTTCATAGTCGGGCCCGCACACTAGGCACCCCGGGGATGCGGGTCACCCCGCGTCGCGTCGCGGGCGGGGGTCGCCGGCGGGTCAGTGCGCGGGAGAGGCACCGGCGTCCTCGACCCCGGCATCCGGAGTATCGACGGTGTCGGGCGCCGACTCCGGTGCTGCCCGTGATTCCGCGGTCCCGCGCCCCCCCCTTCACCGGGCATCAACTCGGACAGGCGGACCCCCTCCATCGCGGCGCGGAGCCGCTGGTCGATCTCATCGGAGCCCCCCTGCTCACCCCCGGCGCGGGTGCGGCGGGCGGCGTCGAGCACATCGACGACCATCACCGAGGACGCGGGCCTCGCGAGGATGAACCCCGTGTCCTTGTCGTCGAACTCGGTCGCACGCGAGACCCCGGCGCGGACGAGGGCCTGGACGAGGTTGTTCGCGGCCGCGGGGGGGACGCTCGCGCCCTCCGCGAGGTCTTCGGTCGTGAGGGTCTCGCCCTTTTCGAAGGCGCGGGCGAGCATGACCGCGAAGCGGACCGCGACGCCCGGGTCGACGAGCCCGACCTCGGGTTTCTCGCGTTCCTCGCTCCAGGTCGAGAAGTGCTGGAGGGAGTAGGCGACCTGGAGCCCGAAGAGCACGATGATCCAGGTGATGTAGACCCAGAACAGGAAGAGGGGGAGCAGGGCGAGCACGCCGTAGAGCTGCTGGAGGTTGTCCACCGCGTTGGAGACATAGGCGGTGAAGGCGTTCTTGCCGATCTCCCAGCCCAGGCCCGCGATGCCGGCGCCGACGAGGGCGGGGCGGAAGTTGACCCGCGCGTTGGGGACGGTCATGTAGGCGAACAAGAGCAGGATCGTGTTGATGACGACGCTGACCGCGAAGTCCACGATGTTGCCCGCGATGAAGCCCTGCGCCTCGCCCTCGGCCTTGCCGATCGAGGCGACCCAGTCGCCCACGCGGTCGCCCACCGAGAAGGTCGCGAGCAGGAAGACAAGGCCCAGCGTGAGGGTTGTCCAGTAGGTCGTGACGCGTTTGACCCACGCCCGCCCGTTGGGCACGCCGTAGATCTGGTTGAGCGAACGCTCGAGTTCGACGAGCATCGCGATCGCCCCGTAGACGAGCACGAGGAGCCCGACGAATCCGATCTGGGAGAACGGGAGGCTGGTGACGCGTTCGACGAGGCCTGTGATCCACTCGTCGAGGCGCGTGGGATCGGCGCCGAGGACGCCTGTCTCGCCCCGCGTCGGGGCCGATGCGCCCGGGTCGGGCTGGGCGGGCGGTTCGGCGTCGCCGTTCTCGAGGGCGATGGTGTCGAGCCCGATGAAGGCGACGACCTCGCTGATCTGCGAACGGAGTTCCTCATCGGAGAGGAACTGCCCCATCACCGAAGCGCTGACGACGAGGACCGGGATGAGGCTGAAGATCGTGCGGTAGGACAGGGCGGCGGCCATCCGCGGGATCTGGCTCTTGACCAGCCCGCGCAGCCCGAGACGCAGCACGCGGAGTGTGCGGCGCCACTCCTCGCGTTCACGGACGATCAGGTCGATCAGGCGTGTGACCGGGTTGATCACGGGGTGCCCTTTCGCCCGCGGTCGGTGCGCGTCTCCTTTGCCGCCTGAGCCGCGGCGCGGCGGAGGGCCTGGACCTCGCCCCGGTTCAACTCGCGCCAGTCGCCCCGCGCCACGCCTTTGAGCCTGAGGGGTCCCATCGCGATGCGCTCCAGTTTCCTGACCGGGAAGCCCAGGGCCGCGAGCATGCGGCGCACCTGCCGGTTCCGGCCCTCGCGGATGGTGACCTCGAGCACCGTCTTGTCCGCCTCCCGATGCACGATCGAGACCTCGACGGGCCCGGTTCGGCTGGCGCCAACGGTTCGTCCGTCTTTCCGATCGGTCAGTTTCACGCCCTCTTCCAGCGCCTCGACCGCTTCGGGCTCGACCCGTCCCTTGACGAGCGCCCGGTACACCTTGGGCACCCCGTATCGGGGGTGTGTCAGGCGATTCGCCAGTTCGCCGTCGTTGGTGAGCAGGAGCAAACCCGTGGTGTCGTAATCGAGTCGGCCCACCGGAAAGAGTTGCCCTGAATTGGGGTGCTGGACCAGATCGAGAACGGTGCGTCGATCGGAGCCCGGCTCGTCGCGGGCGCTCGTGAGGGTCCGCGTGGGCTTGTTGAGCAGGATGTAGATCGCGCGGGCGGGGGGCGGCAGGACGCGTCCGTCCACGACGATGCGGTCGTTCTGGGCGTCCACCCAGGCGGGGAGATCGGTCACGAGCGTGCCGTTCACCTCGACGAGGCCTTCCTCGATCATGCGCTCGCAATCCCGGCGAGACGCGATGCCTGCGTCGGCCATGACGCGCTGGAGGCGCTCCCCGCGCGAGGCGTCGCGGAACGCCTCGGCGTCCTGGTCGTGCCCCTGCTTCCGGTTGGATCGCCCGTTTCGCGCCATACGCGACTTTAGCACCGAGCCGAACCCGACCCCTGCTTGCCCGGCGAACGGGGCTGGAGTGGCCCCCTTTCTGGGCCGATCGCCCTTGGAGAGCCGATCTTTCGATCAAACCCCAGTGCCGAGGGCCCCCATGACCACGCTCCCGACCAACGACGCCGCACACGAGAGCCTGACCGAGTCCAAGCCCCGCGCCGCGGCGGGCGCGCCGGACCGGATCTTCCTGACACCCCGCGTGCTCGATGCGGCCGCGTTCGCGGAATACGCCGAGTCGCTGCAATCCCTGATCCGCGATCTCGACGAGCGTTCGGCCCGGCTGTCGGGCGCTTCGACCGACAGCGACCGGATCGCCGCGAGCCTGCGGGAGGCGTCGTCGCAGCTCAAGCAGCGGGCGCAGGCGGGGGCGTCGATCGCGAAGCGGCTCGACTCGCAGATCGCGGCCGCGGACCGGGCCCTGGGCTCGCTCAAGAACGGGTTCGGCGATGAACAGACCATCGCGCGGCTCGCGGAAGAGGCGATCGTGAGTCGACAGTCCGCGATCGACAAGGCGATCGCGCAGCGGTTCGCGTCGCTCGAGTCGCGCCTGCGCGAGGCGGAGAGCCGGGCGGAGCAGGCCGAGGCCCGCGCCGCGGCGACCGAGAAGCGGCTCGCGACGCTGACGCGTTCGCTCGAGACGCTGGAGACGCAGGCGGGGACGATCGAGACGCGGACGACCGAATCGATCGCGGGCGCGGAGAGCCGGGCGGAGCGGGCGACGACCAAGGCGCTCGACGCGCTCGAACAGTTGCGCGTGCTCGCGGACGACATCCGCGCCAAGACCGGCGCCGACACGCGGGAGATCGAGGCCCGACTGGGCCCCGCGCGGGACCTGCTCGCGGACGCGGCGACGCTGCTGGGCAGCCCCGGGACGCCCGGCGTCCTGCACGAAGCGATCGCGAACGCCCGCGCCGCGACAAGCGAGCTGAAGACGCTGCACGATTCGACGGGGAAGCGCATCGCCGCGGCGGCGGAGGCGCACGCGACGATCGTCGACACCGTGAAGGCGGCGGCGGAGAGCATCGAATCGCTCCGCACGCGGACCGGTGAGCTGATCGACGGGCTCGAGGGCGAGGTCGACGCGCTCAGCGAGCAGCTGTCACCCGTCGAGCGGGCGGCCGCGTCGCTGGGGGGCACGCTCGACGAACTCGCCCAGCGGACGCACGCGATTCACCGGGAGATCCAGCAGGCGGTGAGCGCCGCGCACGCCGCGGAGCAGGCGGACCCCGCGGAGCTCGCGGCGGCGAGCGTGGACCGGGCGCGGCGGGCGGCCGACGAGATCACGAGCCAGGCGCTCCGGCAGGTCGAGGAAGCGGCGGAGTGGCTCTCGGCGCTCGCGGCGCAGGCGCACCCGCCCCAGCCCGTGCGGACCAGCGAGGGCTGATCAGTCCCCCGCCCAGCGGCGGCCCAGGTCGAGGTCGGGCACATCCGCGAGAGGCGAGCGCTCGCCCGGCAATCGGACACTCGAGGGCAGGTCCATCGCGAGGCCCGATCCCCCGATGCGCTCGAAGATCTGCTCGATCGTGTCCTTCACATTCTGACGGCGGGCAAACGCGACGATCGCCATCTCCAGGCGGGTCGCGGTCGGGTCCCCGATGATCCGCTTGATGTCCTGCATCATCGCGAAGGCGCCGCCCGGCAGCAGGGTCTGCCCCGCGAGGGCCCGGTTCCGCTCGCTGATCTCCTGCATCAGCCCGTAGATCAGGTAGGCGTCGTCGAGCACGCCCGCGAGGCCCGCGCTGTCGGGGATGAAGTCCATCTCCTCGGCGGTGTACTGCACCGCGGTCTCGAAGATCGGCTCCACCTGCTCGAGCACCCCCGCCTTCTTGGCCGCCTCCAGCGTCGCCTCCAGCACATCGGGCGCCCCGGCGACGAACGCCCGCACCGCCGCGACCGCTTCGCCCGCGATCGACGCGGCCTCGCCCTCGCTCTTCGCGGGCAGTCTGGTCCGCACCGCCTCCGCGACCATCGCGCGGAAGGCGCCCGACTCGTCCTCGGCCTTCAACGCCGCCTCGATCTCGGTCCGGATCCCGCTGATATCCATGCATCGCCCCCCGTCGCTGTGTGCCGCGGAGTCTAGCAAACCACGGCCGGCCCGCGGGACGCGATGCCGCGTGACCACTACCATGTCCCGCACGGCCTGCCCCGCACCGGGCACGAGACACACGACACCACCCCAAGGGACGCATCCCCATGAAGATCCACGAGCACCAGGCACGCGACCTCCTCGCCTCCTACGGCCTCCCCGTCCCCCCCGCCGAGGTCATCACCGACGCGAAGGACGCCGCGGCGGCGTATGAGCGGGCCTCGAAGGAGGCGGGCACCAAGCTCGTCGTCGTCAAGGCCCAAGTGCACGCCGGCGGGCGGGGCAAGGCGGGGTTCGTCAAGCTCGTCAACAGCGCCGCCGAGGCCACCGAGGCGGCGACCTTCATGCTCTCCAACCGCATGGTGAGCAACCAGACCGGACCCGAGGGGCTGGAGGTCAAGAAGCTGCTCATCGCCGCGGGCGTGGACATCGCCCACGAGTACTACCTCGCGATCACCACCGACCGCGACACGCGGCGCAATGTGCTCATCGCCTCGGCCGAGGGCGGCGTGGAGATCGAGAAGGTCGCGGAGGAGAACCCCGCGGCGATCCTCAAGCAGCCGATCCACCCGCTCATGGGCCTGCAGCCCCACCAGGCCCGCAAGATGGCCTTCGACCTGGGCCTCAAAGGCAAGCAGGTGGGCCAGGCGATCAAGATCATGACGGCGCTGGCGAAACTGTTCGTCGACAAGGACTGCTCGCTCGCGGAGATCAACCCGCTCGTGCTCACCCCCGCGACCGACGAGCACCCGCAGGGCCAGCTGCTCGCGATCGACGCGAAGTTCAACTTCGACGACAACGGCCTCGTCCGCCAGAAGGACCTGCAGGCCCTGGACGACAAGGCCGAGGCCAACCCCGCGGAGGTCCGCGCCGAAGAGCACGGCCTGTCCTACATCCCGCTGGACGGCAATATCGGCTGCCTGGTCAACGGCGCCGGCCTCGCCATGGCGACCATGGACACCATCAAGCACCACGGCGGCGAGCCCGCCAACTTCCTCGATGTCGGCGGCTCGGCCTCGGAGGAAGCGGTGACCGAGGCCTTCTCGATCATCCTCAGCGACGCGAAGGTGAAGGGCATCCTGGTCAACATCTTCGGCGGCATCATGGACTGCAACACGATCGCCCAGGGCGTGGTGAACGCCGCGACGAACTTCAAGAACGACGACGGCACGACGGGCTTCAAGGTCCCGCTGGTGGTGCGCCTGGAGGGCAACAATGTCGACGCGGGCCAGGCGACGCTGGAAGCCGCGTCGGCGAACCTGCCGACGCTGCAGGCGGCGAGTGATCTGAATGACGGGGCGAAGAAGGTGGTGGAGGCGGTTGGGTGAAGTGAAGTGGGCCGGGTGCCCATGACCCGTGCCACTGACCTGTTCCCACAGGTCAGTGCTCCCCCTCATCCAATACGCCAGCCCAAGAGCACGGACCCCAGGACGGGTCCGTGGCACGACCTGCCTCGCAACCACGCTCCCCCCGTCCGATAGCACCGCGGGCGAAAAAGCCCGTCCAATGCCCGGATTGGGCTCCGTCACGACCCGCACCAGTCGTTATCCTCGTCCCGGGGGTGTCGCGGAGCCGGCGGGGTCTTCGTGCGCGGCCGTTTCTGGGCCGTGCACGAGGCCTGCATCTGTCGCCGACTCCGCACCATTCACAGGGAGACCGCGAACATGATGAATCCGAGCGTGCAACGAGTGGCCCTGGTGGCCGGTCTGCTGGTGAGCGGCGCGAGCCTCGCCGACGAGGCGAGCATCCGCGCGTACCTGTCGGCCAACGCGACGACCGCCTACCTGCAAACGGGCGACACCCGCCTCGAACTGGTGGAGCCCGAGGGACGCGTCGCGCCGGGCCTGGTCATGTTCCAGAAGTTCATCGGCGATCGCGAACTCCACGGCGCCCGGGTCTATGTGATGGAGAACGCAGACGGCACGGTCGCTCGCGTCTTCGACGATTCGACGGCGAACCTCGCCCTGCGCCGCGCCCCGGTGCACATCGACCGCGATGTCGCGGTGAACACGGTCGAGGGGCTGCTGCCCCAGTCGATCGGGTCCGCGGTCGAGCAAGTGTGGTTCCGCACCGGGAACGAGGCGGTGCTGGCGTGGGAGGTCACCACGGCGCTGGCGGACCTGGGCGCGCCCGCCAGCCCGACGCACTACGAGGCGGTGATCGACGCGGCGACCGGGGAGATCCTCTCCGAGCGGCAGATCGACACCAAGACCTACGCCCCGGGCTCGCCCGAGGCCGCGGAGAGCGTCTTCCCCCGGATCGTGATCAACAACGCGATCGGCGCGCAGGGCTCGCGTGATTACGCGGCGCCGTTCGACGCGGTCGTTCGGGTCGGCGGGTGCACCGGCACGCTGATTGCGCCGAATGTCATCCTCAGCGCCCGCCACTGCGGCATCGGCGCCGGCACGCTCGTCCGGTTCGGCGACAACTCGAACAGCACCACCTTCACCGCGACGGTGCAGTCGTCGATCCTCCCGGACGGGGCGGGCTCGCTGCTCGACGGCGGCGATGTGTCCATCCATGTGCTGACGGCGCCCGTGCCCGCCAACATCGCCCAGCCCATGCGCCTCATCGACGAGACCAACGACCTCGAGGGCATGGTCTGCGCCACCCTGGGCTACGGGTGGAACGGGCTCGGCAGCGTCGGGCACGGCGGCAGCGCCGACGGCTTCCGCTGGGGCGGCGAGAACATCATCGACCGCTACGGAAGCCCCGCGAACCAGAGCGGCACCAACATCATCTCGACCGACTTCGACAACGGCACCAGCGGCGCGAACACCATCCCGACCAGCAGCTCGACGCCCCTCGAGTTCGAGGCGACCACCGCCCCGGGTGACAGCGGAGGCCCCGTCCTCGTCCGCTTCGGCAGCGAGTGGGTCATCGCGGGCGTGCTCTCGGGCGGCACGACCAGCAACAGCGTCTACGGCGACATCTCCTGGTGGACCGGCTCGGCGCTCTACCGGGGCGACATCGAGGCCGCGGGCGGCGCGTTCGTCACGGGCCTCGAGATCCTCTTCCCGGACGGGCGGCCCGATCTCGTCTCGTCGAGCGGCGGCGAGACGCTGCGCATCGACATCGTTCCCTCGGTCGAGGACCCCGTCGTCCCGGGCAGCGGGACCTTCCATGTCGACGCGGGGGCGGGGTTCCAGCAGTTCCCGCTCGTGCCCGTCTCCGCGACGAGCTTCACCGCGGCCTTCCCCGCGCCCGCGGACTGCCCGACAGGCGTCGAGTACTACATCTCGTTCGACCTCGCGTCCGGCACCACCGTGACCGCGCCCTCGGGCGCGTCGCCCCAGTCGGCCAACCTCTTCCGCGCGGTCGCCGCCGACGAGGTCGACTTTGACGACCTGTACGACTTCGAGGCGACCGTCGGCTTCACCGCCGGCGCGCCGGGCGACAACGCGACCACCGGCGTGTGGGTTCGCGTGGACCCGAGGGGCACCGCGGCCCAGCCCGAGAATGACAACACCCCCGACGGCACCTTCGCGTGGGTGACTGGCCAGGGCAGCCCCGGGGGCTCGCTGGGCGAGAATGATGTCGACGGCGGCACGACCTCGCTGGTGAGCAACCGGATCGACCTGAGCGGCACCCAGTCCGCGACGATCGCCTACGCGCGCTGGTACTCCAACAGCGCCGGCGCCTCGCCCAACGCGGATGTGTTCGAGGTGTTCGTCTCCGACGACGACGGGCAGACCTATGTCCCCGTCGAGACCGTCGGGCCCGCGGGCCCCGGGACCTCGGGAGGCTGGATCGTCACCGGGTTCGATGTCGCCGATTTCGTCGACCTGACCACCACCGTCCGCGTCAAATTCGTCGCCAGCGACCTGGGCAGCGGCTCGATCGTCGAAGCGGGCATTGACGATGTCCGCGTGTTGGGCGTCTCGTGCACCGACAGCTGCCCCGCCGACCTCGCCGCGCCGTTCGGCGTGCTCGATCTCGCCGATGTGCAGGCCTTCGTCGGGGCGTTCACCTCGGGCGGCGCGCTGGCCGACCTGAACGGGGACGGCGTCTTCGATCTCACCGATGTCCAGGAGTTCATCACCGCGTTCAACGCGGGCTGCCCGTAACCCCGATCGCCGAGCGCTGATCGCAGATCCTCCCCACCAACGGCCGCGACCCAGTCGCGGCCGTTTTTCGTGCGCCGTCACGGTGTGGCCCCGATCGCGCGCCCGGCCCCGCCGTCGGGCGGTTCGGTAGTGAGCCGGATGATTCTCGGGCCAGCGCCGGAGGCATCCGACGCATAGACCGGAACGATTGGTGCTGTGGCGATTTGCTCGTACAATGTTTGTCAGTACATTCCGCTGCCGACCCTGCCCAGAGACCGGAGGTGCGTCATTCTTTTCTCCCGAAACACCGCGTTCCTCGCCGCCGCGGCTGCCGCGGCATCGTTCCCCGCCCCGCTGCTGGCGGGCCCGGTCATCGCACCGGGGTGGGGGTATCCGGTGTTCCAGGACAACTTCGACGGGGGCTCGATCAACCAGGGCGTCTGGCAGGTCGCGAACTGGGCGGGCGCGAACAACAACGAGTCGCAGTACTACCACCCCGGGCAGGTCTCCGTCTCGGGCGGTGCCCTGCACCTGCGGGCGGACCGCGACCCCAACTGGTCGTTCGGGCGCGAGTTCAACTCGGGGCTGGTGCGGACCTGGGAGGAATGGAGCTACGGACGCGTCGAGGTGCGTGCCCGCGTTCCGTACGGGCAGGGGTTCTGGCCCGCGATCTGGCTGCTGCCCCGCACCGCGCCCTGGCCCGCGGGCGGCGAGATCGACATCATGGAAGCGCGGGGCGACCTCCCCTGGCGCATCAGCAGCGCCCTGCATTGGGGCTGGGATGTCAACTCCCACCAGTATGTCTCGCAGATCTACGAGAGCGGCGCCAACTTCACCGAGGGCTACCACACCTACGCGGTCGAGTGGGAAGTCGGCACCGTCCGTTTCTATGTGGACGGGGTGCAGCATTACACGCTCTACGAACCCGCGGTGGGCATCCCCGGGACGCCCAAGAGCATCGTGCTCAACCTCGCGGTCGGGGGCGATTACTCGGGCTATCCCGACTGGACGACGCCCTTCCCCTCGCAGTTCGATATCGACTATGTCCGCGTCTGGCAGCGTCAACCCTGGGTTGAGCCGCCCGTGTCGCTCGTCGCCGACCCCGGCTTCGAGGACGAAGCGATGACGGACTGGTCCCGCTTCGGCAACACCATCGAGAATGTCGCCTCCGACTGGGGCACGCCCCTGGACGGGGCCCGGTCGCTCAAGCTCTACGGGCAGTTCAACGGAGAGGCGAATGTCTCGGGCGCGTTCCAGAACATCGCGATCGACGGGGGCGAGCGCGTCACCGCGACCGCGAGCGCGCTGATCCGCTCGGAGGACTCGATCGTGGGCACCGGCAACACCGCGTTGCTGAAGGTCGAGTTCTACAGCGAGGCGGGGGCGCCGTACGGGTCACCCGCGTTCCTGGAAGAAGCCTCGGTCGTCATCGCGGACGGCGGGTCGCCCGAGGACACCTGGTCGTATTCGGAGCTCATCACCGACGCGCCCGAGGAGGCGGTCGAGGCGCGGGTCACGCTCCTGTTCGAGCAGCCCGCGTCCAACCCGAGCGGGGCGGTCTTCGTGGACAGCGTCACGCTGAACGCCGACGCGCCGTGCGTCGCGGACCTCGCCGAGCCGCTGGGCCTGCTCGATCTCGCGGATATCAACGCGTTCATCCTGGGGTTCATCACGCAGGGCCAGACCGCCGACCTCGCCGAGCCCTTCGGGGTGTTCGACCTCGAGGACATCAACACCTTCCTCGAGTCGTTCGTCACGGGCTGCCCCTGAGCGATCCGGGCACCGGGGGCCAGGGGGGGTCACGGAACGGCCCCCGAGTCGCCCGCGTGGGCCGCCTGCTCAGGCCCAGCCCACCTGCTTGAAGCTGTGCGCGTCGTTCCAGATCTTGGTCATCGCGCCGATCTTGTCGCCCTCGAACCGCATCACATACGCGTAGTCCGCCGCGACTGATCTGCCCGTGGGCTCAACGGGCCCGCCCGGACCGGTGTGGGTGCCCTTGAAGACGGCGCACCCGGTGACGACGCCCCGCTCCTCATCCTCGCCGAAGAAGGTCATCTCGTAGTGCGCGTCGGGCATGGTCTCGTAGATGTGCTGCATCCAGCCCGCGTAGGCCTCGATGGTGGCGACCTCCGCGAGCGAATCCGCCTGCGCGGCGAACGATGCATCCGCGTGACACCACCGCTTGCAGACCTCCCAGCCCTTCCCGCTCTCGATCGCATCGAAGAAGGCCCGTGCGTCGTCGAGTCGTGCGCTCATGCATGATCCCCCTTGTGATGCGCCGTCGCCGGTCGCGGCGGAGCGAGCGGGCACTGTAGAGGATCCGGTCGCGAGGCTTGCTCCGTGTCGCGATCGCCGCGAGATTGCAGTCGCCCCTCCCGAATCCCGCCGATTCCTCGCGATCCACTTGAATCGACCAGGATCCGTGGCACCTTCTCTCGCAGAAAGAAGGGGGATCGACCATGAAGACCGCCATTCGCGTCGCGGCTGCCTGCACGCTTGCGACCGCCGCCGCTCACGCGGGCCTCGTCTCCATCAGCGGCGGGGGCATCATCTACGACGACCCGGATGCGGACTTCCCGCTGCCCGATCGCATCCAGGCGGATGTCGTGCAGGGGATCAACGAGGTGCAGAACCTCATCCTGGGCGACGACCTGAGCATCGACGACCTGCAGGATCTCATCGGCACGGTCAACCTGCCCGCGGGCAGCCGGGTCAGCAGCCATCTGCTCGCCTTCGACCCCGCGGGGTCGCGTAGCGTGAGCGGCATCGAGATCGTCTTCGACGCGCCCGTGCTCGCGGTCATCACCGCCGACCAGACGCTCTTCGACACCCACGCCCTCTTCGGACGCGAGGGGCTGAACTACCCCGGGTTCGTCAACCTCTACGGCTTCGAGCCCGGCTCGGAGAACTTCACTGTCGACGGCGACCGCGTCGTCTTCAGCGGCGGCGCCTCGAGCCCGGGAGACTACTTCCGCGTGATCACCGCGGTCCCCGCGCCCGCGGGGAGCCTCGTCCTCGCGCTGGGCCTCGTCTCGACACGCCGGCGCCGCTGACGCGAGCCGCTCGATCATCCGGCCCGCGCGGGCGTCAGCCCAGTTGCAGCGCGTCGAGCACGCCCTCGACGGTCGTTTCGAACCCGATCGCGCTCATGGTTGTTGCGGGGATGAACCCCAGCTCCGTCGCGTGCTCCAGGAAAGCCCGCAGGGGGGTGTAGTACCCCTCGATGTCGAGGAAGACCATCGGCTTAGCGTGCAGGTCGAGTTGGTGCCAGGTGATCGCCTCGAAGATCTCGTCGAGCGTGCCGACCCCGCCCGGCAGCGCGATGTAGGCGTCGCACCGGTCCGCCATGATCTGCTTGCGCTGGTGCATCGTGTCGATGACGATCTGCTCGCTGACCGTCTCGAGCGCGGCCTCGCGCTCGACCATCGATCGCGGGATCACACCCGTCACATGCCCCCCGGCGTCCACCGCGGCCCGCCCGATCTCGCCCATCAGCCCGCGGCCGCCTCCGCCGTAGACGATGCCCACGGATCGCTCCGCGAGCGAACGCCCGAGCATGCGGGCGGACTCCACGAACGCGGGCGCGAGCCCGTCGCGGGCGGAGCAGTAGACGGCGATGGTGTGGGCGGGGAGGTTCACTCGAACGCGCCCTTGAACTCGATCGCGAACGCGTGCATCGTGCCCACCTCGTTGGCGGACTTGCCCGCCAGATTCTCGAATTTCGCGATGATCGGCTCGGGGTCGTTCGACGCAAGAGCGCCGAGTTTGGTCCACTTGTTGGCGAGCAGGGCGTCGAGGTCGTGGGTCGTATTGCGGGCGTGCCCCGCGGGGTACATGACGAGCCCCGAGTCTGCTTTCTCGCCCGACGCGTCCTCGATGATCACGCTGGTCGGGATGCCGTCGGGGTACTTGCTGTCGTACTCGTCGCCGCCGTGGGCGAACTGGATCTTGTCCATGATCGACCGGGTGAGCTCGTTGTTGATCGCGTCGGCGGAGTAATCCTCTGGGAGGAGGATGAGTTCCTCCCACTTGGTTTCGAGGCCGTCCGCCTTGTTCTCGATCGCCTTGCGGATGAGCGTGGCGATGATGTAGACCATCGAGTGGTCCGCGGACTGTCGCGTCGTGGGGTTCCGCTTTGCGGGATCGCCGATGATGCCGAAGGCGGGTTCATAGGCGGTGATGGTGATGGTCTTGATCTTCTCGCCGTTGTTCTCGAGCAGGCCCGGCTGCGCCGCGAGCAGATCGGTCATCGCCTGGATCGCGCCCGCGGACTGGTGCTCGTAGAGCCCCAGCTTGAAGTGCATGCCCATGACGGCAAAGTCGTCGCCGCTGCGGGCGAGGTGGAGATCGAAGGGGGACGCGTCGGCCTTCTCGGTGTTCGCGTCGGTCGCGCTGACGGCCTTGAACATCTGCCCGGGCCCCTCGAAGATGCGGAAGATCGCCTCGGGGTTGCGGAAGATGTCGCGGGGCCCGAGGAACCCCTTCATCGAGCGGTGCACGCTCGTGATCGCCATCTCCGTGCTGATCGCGGCGCTCGAGCCCTTCGAATCGCTCAGCTGCTTGCCGGCGCGGATTGCGCGGAACGGGATGAAGTGGGCGACGGTCATCCCGATGGCGGATTCGATCTGCTCCGCGCTCGCGCCGACCATCGCGCCGTAGACCGCCGCCGAGGCGATGGCGCCGTGCACGACATGGTCGACCTTGTAGGTCTTGAGGCTGAACACCTCCGCGAGGCGCCCGCGGATCTCGTCGTGGCAGACCATCGCCTTGAGGGTTTTCAGGCCGTCGGCGCCGGTGAGCTGGGCCGCCGCGACCGCGACGGAGTAGAAGTCGTTGTGCCCGAACTCGCCCGCGGTGTTGCCCCGCTCGGGGTCGTACCCGAAATTCGTCCCGTTGGAGTCCCACTCCCGGACCGCGGCGCAGTTCGCCAGGATCGCTTTTTCGGGGCGGACGAGCAGCTCGGAGCCGAAGACGGTCGCACCCGTCCGCCCGGGCGGAACGGGGTGGTCGAGCGCCTCCTCGCGGAGGATCGTCGGGGCGTTGGTGCCCAGCGCCAGGGCGGAGATGCCGCAGATCGCCGCGTCGGTCATGAAGCGGTTGGTGTGGGTGAGGACGGCCTCGGAGGGGTCGCCCGCGTTCTCCCCGTCTCCCAGGAAATCGATCGCGTACTGCGCGATACCCAACGCCTGGTTGGAATCCGCGGGAAGATGGGTGAACTGGTCGGCGGCGGTCGCGGTCGTCATGGTCGTCTCGTCCTCGTCTGGATGGCCTCTGTGGGGTTACAGGGTAGGAGGCGCCCGTGCCCGGGCGATGCGCCCGAGCGTGTTTTGGTCTTCCGTCCACCCTGCGGTAGACTCCCCGGCATGGAACACGCCGCGTCCGCCGCCGCCAGCACCGGTCCGCTCCGCCCCGCGTCGATCACGCTCGGGGCCGTCGCGATCGTCTCGGGCCTCATCATCAGCGGGTACGGCGCGATGGCGTTCGGGTTCGTCGGCGGCACGCTCGGGCTTGCCTCGAGGCGGCGCACCCTGCCGCTTGTCCTCAACGGGGTCGGGTTCTTCCTGGGCTTCAGCGCCCAGCTCATGAAGGCCGCCCTGGACCGGGGCTGGATGGGATGATCCGCGCCGGGGCATCGCCTCGTCTCACAGTTCCTCGAACCGGGCCGTGAAATGCCGCAGCGCCGGCGGCTGCTCGACGATCCGCATCCCGCGCAGCGTGTCGGCTTTCGCCTTCAACGCGATGAATACCTCCGCGACATAGTCGATGTGGCTCTGCGTGTACACCCGCCTCGGGATCGCAAGGCGGACGAGTTCCATCGCGGGAGGCTCGTGCCCCTCGCCCCCGAACATCACGCTCCCGATCTCGCACGACCGGATGCCCCCCTCCCGGTACAGACCCGCGACGACCGCCTGTCCCGGGAACCGGTCGGGCGGGATGTGGGGGCAGAACGCCTTCGCGTCGACATAAACCGCGTGCCCGCCGGGCGGCTCGACGATCTGGATCCCCGCTTCGAGCAGCCGCTCGCCCAGATACGCCGTCGAGCGGATGCGGTATCGGAGGTAATCCTCGTGGAGGACCTCCTCGAACCCCTGGGCCATCGCCTCGAGGTCGCGGCCCGACAGCCCGCCGTAGGTCGTGTACCCCTCCGTCAAGATCAGCAGCTCAGAGGCTCGTCGCAGGAGCTCGGGGTCGCGGAGGAGCAGCACCCCTCCAATGTTCACGAGCCCGTCCTTTTTCGCGGAGATCGTCGCGCCGTCCGCAAGATCGAACATCTCTCGCGCGATCTCCGAGACGGGGCGGCTGCCCTGTCCCTCTTCGCGCTGCTTGATGAACCAGGCGTTCTCCGCGAACCGGCAGGCGTCGAGGAACAACGGCACGCCGAACCGGTCGCAGACCGCCCGCGCGTCGCGGATGTTCGCGAGGCTGACGGGCTGACCGCCCCCCGAGTTGTTCGTGATCGTGAGCATGACACAGGGCACGCGATCGGGGCCCAGATCCGCGAGCAGGCGTTCGAGCGCCGCGATGTCCATGTTGCCCTTGAACGGGTGCCGGTCCGCGGGGTGCGCCGCCTCCGCGATCGGCAGGTTCACCGCCTCCGCCCCGGAGTGCTCGATGTTGGCGCGCGTCGTGTCGAAGTGTGCGTTGTTGGGGACGACCTTCCCCGCGCCCCCGATCAGCTCGAAGAGGATCCGCTCGCTCGCCCGCCCCTGGTGGGTCGGCAGAATGTGCTCGAACCCCGTGATCCCGATCAGCCGCTCCTCGAAGCGGTAGAACGATTTCGCCCCCGCGTACGACTCGTCGGCCCGCATGACCCCCGCCCACTGCTCGCTGCTCATCGCCCCCGTCCCCGAGTCGGTGAGCAGATCGATCACGACATCGTCAGCGTGGATCAGGAAGAGGTTGAACCCCGCCTCGCGGAGGATGCCCTCCCGCTGCTCGGGTGTCGTCATGCGGATCGGCTCGACGGACTTGATCCGGAACGGCTCGATGATGGTCGGCATGGCGGGGCCTCCAGCAAACAGGATAGATCGATCCGGCTTGGCCTGTGAGCGGTCCCGAAGATCCTGACCCGAGGACGGGTCCATGGCACAGCCACGAAGCCACTTCCCCGTGCCACTGACCTGCAACGCCGGTCAGTGCCTCCCCAACTCCTCGTTCCCAAAGACATTGACCCGAAGACGGGTCAGTGGCACCACCGGATCCGCCGGCTTGGTCATGTCCCGATCGATCCCGTGAACACGAACCAGCCCAAACCGGTGAAGAAGGCCCACCAGCCGTACAGCGCGTGCTCGATCCCCGCCGCCAGCGTGCTCTCGCTCCGGCGGTAGGTCCACGCGAACAGCAGCCCGCCCGGCAGCGTCAGCAGCAGCGCCTCGACACTCCAGAACGGGATGTGCAGCCACGCGAACGCGAGCGCGTTGACGAGGATCAGCGCCGTGTCGCTCGGGAACAGGGCCCGGTACCGGTGGAAGAAGAACGCCCGGTGCGTGATCTCCTGCGGGTACGCGCTGAACACCGGGTAGCCGATCCCGATGAACACCAGCACCCAGGGCATGTTCCGGGGCAGGTACAGGAACGCGTTGCGCGTCGAGCCGTCCGGGTTGGTCGTCGTCATCACGCCCGTGTACGCGGCGAGCACCCAGGCGACCGCGAGCAGCGCGGGCGCCGCGACGAGGAACTGGACGAGCACGCGCTTGAGCTCCCGCTTCGCGCGCCCCGCGTTCCAGAGCCTGCGCTTGGGGAAGGTCGGATCGGTGAGCAGGAAGACAAGCACGATGAGGGTAAACGCGACCAAGAGCGGGATGACCATTCCCGCCGCGGTGCGCGCCGAATTGAAGATCTCTCCACCCCCGTTCGCCTCGAACCAGGGGCGCAGCCGTTCGTTCGGATCGAGCAGCAGCGCCACGAGCAGCGGAAGCCCGAAGAAGATGAGCACCATCTCCGCCCAGCGCGCGAAACGCTTCAGGGGCGGCAACCCCGCGGGCGGGGCAACCGCAGCGCCGGGTGGCGGAGGCCCGCTCATGGGTCGCGATCGCTCCGTCCGCCCCCGGACGCGTGGGAGGCGCCGTCGCCTTGGGAGGATCCGCGCCCGTCATCGTCCCCCTCGGACGCCTGCGGCGGGGGCGGCGGGGCGTCCGCGAGCGTCGGGTCGTCGTACTCGCGCTCGCGCGTCGGCTCGTCGCGTTCCGGGGGCGTCGCCGCCTCGAGTTTCTCCTCGCGCTCGCGGGGCAGGGCGTAGGGATGTTCGCGCTGCAGGAACGCGATGAGCCGCTCGCGAACATCGCAGCGCAACTCCCAAGCCGTCGGAGAATCGCCCGCGGTCACGAGCGCCCGCAGCGTCATCGATTTCTCCGTGCAATCGATCACCTGCAGCACCTTCGCCCGCCCGTCCCACTTGGGATGCCCGTCGAGAATGCGGTCGAGCTCGTCCCGCAGCGCGTCCACGGGGCAGGTGTAGTCCACATGCAGCACGACCGAGCCCAGGATGTCCGCGGAGTTGCGCGTCCAGTTCTCGAAGGGCTCCTCGATGATCGTCGAGAAGGGGACGATCAGCCTGCGCTGGTCCCAGATTTTCACCACGACATAGGTCGTCGTGATCTCTTCGATCCACCCCCACTCGCCCCGGATGATCACCGCGTCGTCGATCCGGATGGGCTGCGTCAGCGCGATCTGGATCCCCGCGATGATGTTGCCCAGCACGGGCTTGGCCGCGAACCCCACCGCGATGCCCGCGATGCCCGCGGACGCGAGCAGGCTCGCCCCGATCTTCCCCACGCTGTCGAAGGTCATCAGCGCAATCGCGACGCCCGCGATGCCCACGATGATCATCAGCGTCCGGCTGATCACCGTGACCTGCGTGTGCACGCGCCGCGCCCGCAGGTTGTCCCGCACCGCGATGTCGTGCTTGGAGAGAATCAGGTCATCGACGCCCGCGATGATCCCGATCACGAGCCAGGTGCCCGCGAGGATCAGCAGCACCGCGGCGCCCTGCCCCCACCAGCCCTCGAGCAGCGTCGGGGTGATGCCGCGCGTCCCGGTGAAGGCGAGCGCGACGGAGAGCCCGAGCCCGCCCGCGAACACACCCGCGGGCTTGCCGGTGTGCCCGACAAGCTTCCGGGCCGCGGTCCGGCCCGTCACCCGCGATACCTTGCGGAGCACCGACCACGCGATCTTCTGGACCGCGACAAACAGGACCGTGAAGAACACCGCGATCACGAGCGCCTGCGCCCAGTCGGGCCAGCCCTCCGTCAGCCGAGAGATCAGCCCGTTCGCCGCCTCGACCGGCGCAGACTCCGCGACCCGGTCGCCCAGTGTCCGCGCCGCGCGCTCGGTGGTTTCCGCCGCGGCCTGGACCGCATCGCCAGCAGCGCTCGGGCCCTGCGTCGCATCGCCAGCGGGCGCCTCGACAGGCGGGGTCTGTTGCAGAGCGAGGAGCGATCGCATCGTGGGATCGTACCCGGCGGAGCTCCCGCACCCGGGAGCCGCGCCGAGGCGGTCTATCATCGACTGTGTCGGCACAGCGTTCGCTCAGGCGTCCTGCGGCTGCCGATGACCCGGACGCGCCCGCCGCGCGTCCCGCACACGCAGACATTCATCCACGACCCGGAGCCCGTGACCATGTCCATCCAGCCCGTCATCGTCGCCGCGAAGCGCACCCCCATCGGCAAGTTCTTCGGGGGGCTCGCGAATGTCCCCGCCCCGACGCTGGGCTCGTTCGCGGTCAAGGCCGTCCTCGATGAGGCGCCCGCCGCGAAGGACCACATCGACCAGTGCATCATGGGCTGCGTCCTGCAGACGGGCCTGGGACAGAACCCGGCGCGCCAGGCGGGCCTGGGCGCGGGCCTCCCCAGCACCCTCAACGCTGTCACCATCAACAAGGTCTGCGGCTCGGGCCTGCAGGCGGTCATGCAGGCCGCCAGCGAGATCCGCGCGGGTGAGGCGGAGACCATCATCGCGGGCGGGTTCGAGAACATGACCGCCGCCCCCCACTTCGTCAGCGTCCGCTCGGGCGTCAAGTACGGCCCCACCCAACTGCAGGACACGATGGCCCACGACGGGCTCTCCTGCGCCTTCGAGGCCTGGCCCATGGGCAACGCCGCGGAGCACATCGCCGCCAAGCACGCGATCAGCCGGGAGGACCAGGACCGCTGGGGCGCCCTGAGCCACCAGCGGGCCGCCCAGGCGTGGGACAACGGGCACTTCGACAGCGAGGTCATCACCCTGACGGGCGAGCAGGTCGGCAACCGCAAGGACCCCTCCCCCGCGGGCGGCGTGTCGCGCGACGAGGGCATCCGTCCCGAGTCCACCCCCGAGAGCCTGGGCAAGCTCCGCCCCGCCTTCGACAAGGAAGGCACCGTCACCGCGGGCAACGCGAGCCAGATCTCCGACGGCGCCGCCGCGGCCCTCGTGATGAGCGAGACGAAGGCCGCGGAACTGGGCCTGACGCCCATGGTCCGCATTCTCAGCCAGGCGACGAGCGGGGTGGAGCCCAAGGACATCTTCGAGGCCCCGATCACCGGCATCCGCAAGGCGCTCGAGAAGGCGGGCAAGTCTGTCGAGGACATCGACCTCTACGAGCTCAACGAGGCGTTCGCCGCCCAGGTCCTCTGCAACGCCCGCGCCCTGGGCATCAGCGAGGACAAGATGAACATCTGCGGCGGCGGCCTCGCTCTGGGCCACCCCATCGGCGCCAGCGGCGCCCGCGTCCTGACCACCCTCCTCCACCAGATGAAGCGCACCGGCGCCAAGACCGGCTGCGCCGCCCTCTGCCTGGGCGGCGGCAACAGCGTCGCGATGGTGGTGGAAGCGGTGTGAGCCTCATAGCCTGACCCCATGACAACAACACTCGTCACCGGCGCGAACCGGGGCATCGGCCTCGCCCTCGCAAAGCAGGCCGCCGCCGCGGGGCACACCGTCATCGGCACCGCACGCGAGCCCGGCACGGCCGTGGACCTGCGTGAGACCGGCGCGCGTGTCCTCCGCCTCGACGCCGCGGACCCCGTGTCCGTCGACGCCTTCGCGACGGAACTCGCGGACGAACCGGTCGACATCCTGATCAACAATGGCGCGATCTTCCCCGACCGCGCCGGGCTCGAGGGCACCGACCTCGACCAGTTCGAGGCGACCCTGCGCGTCAATGTCCGGGGCCCGCTCGCCGTCACCCGCGCCCTGCTGCCCAACCTCCGCGCCGGGGAACGCAAGACCGTCGCGACGATCTCCTCATCGATGGGCTCGATCGCGGGCACGAAATCGGGCGGGTCCTACGCCTACCGCGTTTCCAAGGCCTCGGTGAACATGCTCATGCGTGCGATGGCCGCGGAAATCGACGACCTGGTCTTCCTCGCGATCGACCCGGGCTGGGTCCGCACCGACATGGGCGGGGGCGACGCCGCGCTGAGCCCCGACGAATCCGCCGCGGGCGTGTTCGCGGTCGCGTCCACCGCGACACACGAGGAATCGGGCCTGTTCTACCGCCACGACGGCGAGCGCATGGACTGGTGAAGCCGCCCCATCGCCCGCTTGGGAGATGCCCCGCTTTGCGATAGACTGCGCGGAGGAAGGGGGCGACCATGAGCCCATTCATCGCCGTCGTTCTGCTCGTGATCTTCGCGCTGATCATGGTCGGCGCCGTCGTCGCGGTCGCCTCCTCGCTGGGCAAACGGCACGCGCACGGCCACCAGAACAAATCACGCAAGAAGGCCTGAACCGGCCCGCTCGCGGGTGTGAGCCCGCCACGATTCGACCGCGTCGATGATCGCCTCGGGTGTCTCCGCCGCGCGCACGCCCTCTTTCAATGGTTTGCAGTGCGAGCCGTTGATGTGCTTGGCCATCTTGCTGATCTTGTGTTTCACGCGGTGCATCGCGTACTGATCGTTGCGGAACTCGCGCATCCGCGCGAAATAGGCGAGGAAGGTGTCGAGTTTCTCGTCCTCCGAGGGTTCGGAGGCCGCCTCGCCCCGCTGGAGCGCCCACGCGAGGCGGAAGATCCAGGGCATCGCGAATGCGCCCCGCCCGATCATCACGCCGGCGCACCCCGTCTCCCGGATCATCTCCGCCGGGTGATGGGGCTCGGTGATGTCCCCGTTCCCGATGACCGGCACGCCTCCCGATGCGTCACCCGAGTACGCCCCCGTCGCCTCCCCCACCGCCTCGACGACGCGTCGGATGCCCTCGCGCCGGCAGGAGCCCTTGAACAGCATCTCCGTGGTCCGCCCGTGCACGGTGATCGCCGCGACCCCGACATTGCAGAGCTGAACCGCCAGCGTCTCGGCGCACCGGTTCTCGTAGGCTTCTTCGTCCCAGCCCAGCCTCATCTTCGCGGTCAGCGGGATGTGACCGGGTAGCGCGTCGCGGATCGCCTCCGCGGTCCGCACCGTTCGGGGGATGTCGCACATGAGCTTGGACCCGCCGTCCTTCTTGGTGACCTTGTCCACCGGGCAGCCCATGTTGATGTCGACGACGGTCGCGCCGTGATCCGCGCACCACTTCGCGGCGTCCGCGAGCAGGGCGCGATCCGATCCGTAGAGTTGCATCCCCACGGGCTGATCGAGGTCGTTGGTCCGCGCGAGGTCGAGCGACTTCTCGCCCCCCGCGAGCAGCCCGTGCGGGCTCAGCAGATCCGTGCACGCGAGACCCACGCCCCCCAGCTCGCGGCAGGTGATCCGCCACGCAAGGTCCGACCACCCCGCGATGGGCGCAAGCATCAGGTTCGATTCAAGACGAACCGGACCGATCTGGAGGGGGACGCCCAGCACGCGAAAGCGTAGTGCCCCCAGCGGGTTGGGTCGCCTGCGGCAGAAGCCGAGCCGTCACACCATCGCGGATTGACGAGCCGCGGGAACCACCACCGTCGGCGCATCCTCCAGAGGCTTGCCCTCGATCAGCACCGAGGCCTGCTTGAAACGCCTGTCCTCGGCGCGACGGAGGATGATCCGCCCGGGCTTGCGGCGTTGGTAGAGCGCGATCATCTCCCGCACGCGCGGTGTCTCGAACGCGCCGGGCGTCGCCTCGACGATCGCGAGGCCCGGGAGCCCGTCCTCGAGATTCACCGTGTAGAGCATGATTCCCAATTGGTCCGGGCGATCCCGCTCCACGCCCAGCCCGAGCTTCCACGCGCATTCGAACGAGCGGCACACCTGGGGCCGGTTCTCGTAGATCTTGCAGCCGGGTCTCTTCGGGTCGTCCGACTGGTGCCGGCAGGGCGCGTTCAGCGCCTTCGAGACCTCCGGGATCTCGAACAGCGTGCAGCACACGCGGCACTCGCCGCACGCGCGGGCGGTCTGACCCGCTGCGGGCGAATCCTCACGGGGCTTCGGTCGCTTGGGCTCGATCGCTCGCCCGCTCTGTCCCGCCGCCCCGGCAAGCACGCGGGCGGTGTTCTCTCTCTGGCTCCGTTGGTCACGCATGACCCTGTCTATCGGCGCCCGTCTGTGCGGGCTGGAGCGATCGGAACGAATGCCGCGATTCTGCGGATCCGGTGAACACGGTGCCCCCCAAAGATCAGGGACACGCCCCGAGGCGACCGGACCACCCGGGCAACCACGCGCGGATACCATGCGTCCCACAGGGTGCCGCGAGCGAAACGCGGGACCGACCCCGGCTTGCACGGCCCACCACGGACGGCGGCAGACTCGTGTACCAACTCCTGCTCACCCGCAAATACCTGACAAGCAAGGTGATGCCGCTGCTGGCAATGGCCGCGGTGACGCTCAGCGTCGCGACGGTGCTGGTGACCTGGTCGGTCATGGGCGGATTCCTCAACACGCTGCTCAGCAGCGGGCGCACGCTCATTGGGGATGTCTCGATCCACTGGCCCAATGTCGGGTTCCCCTACTACGACGATCTCATTGAACGCCTCGAAGCCGATCCGCAGGTCGCGGCCGCAGCGCCGCTCATCGAGACCTTCGGGGTCGTCGCGCTGCCCGACGACCAGGTGCACGGGGTCGTCGTCAAGGGTGTCGATGGTCCGAGTTACGCCCGCGTCAGCGGGTTCGACGATTCGGTCTGGTGGCGTCCGATCGACGAACCACTCCGCAAGGACCGTGAGACCCGCGAGGACCCCAGGCTCGGGGGCGAGGGCTATCACGCCGGCACCGACTGGAACGCGCTGCTCGAATCCGGGCTGACGCTGAGCGAGCCCGACGGAGAGGCCGCGGTGGTCCCCGGGATCGAGCTCAGCGGGTGGAACTTCCGACGCGCCAGCGGGGTGTATGTGCCCGGCGCCCCCGCGATGTCGAGCCGGGACGGGCGGACCGACTACCTCAATCTCTTCCTCCCCGACGGCGAGCTGACGCTCCACCTCATGCCGCTCGACAGCCGGGGGCGGGGCGTCGAGACCGTCACGCGGACGGTGCCGGTCGCCAACGAGTTCCACTCCGGGATCTTCGAGGCCGACTCTCGGACGATGTTCGCGCGGCTCGACCTGATCCAGCGGATGATGAAAATGGACGCGGCCGAGAAGATCGTCGCGCCCGCCTCCCCCTTCGTGTTCGATCCCGCGAGCGGAGAGCTGGTGCAGGCCCAACCCGAGGTTGTCGGCGTCGACCCGGCGCGGGTGACCACCGTCCTGGTCCGCGCCGCCGAAGGCGTCCCGGTCGAATCGGAGGCCGCGATCGCCGCGTTCCGCGACCGCGTCGCGGACATCTACGCGGAGTTCGCGGAGGCGCACCAGGGCGAGGTCCCGAGTTCGATGAGCATTCTTGTGCGTTCCTGGCGCGACCAGAACCGATCGATGATCGCGGCGGTGGAGAAGGAAACGGGCCTCGTGCTCTTCGTCTTCGGGCTCGTCTGCTTCACCACCGTCTTCCTCGTGCTCGCGATCTTCTGGAGCATGGTCAGCGAGAAGACCAAGGACATCGGCATCCTCCGCTCGCTGGGGGGCTCCACCGCCGGCATCGCGGCGCTCTGGCTCCAGTACGGCGCCGCCGTCGGCACCGTGGGCTCGGGCGTCGGGCTCATCGCGGCCTGGCTGGTGGTCCGCAACATCAACGAGATCCACGAGTGGCTCGGGCAGAACCTGGGCCTGGTGATCTGGGACCCCGCGGTGTACTACTTCTTCGAGATCCCCAGCGACATGGACTGGTCCAAGGCCGCGACCGTCGTGGTCGCGGGGGTGCTGACCTGCCTGATCGGTGCGCTGATCCCCGCCGTGCGCGCCGGGGCGATGGACCCCGTCAGGGCGCTCCGATTCGAGTAAACGCGAACCCTCCAATGACCGAGACCGGCCCGATCATCTCCGCGACGAACCTGCACAAGACCTACAAGATGGGTCGCGTCAAGGTCCCCGTGCTGCGCGGGCTCTCGGTCTCGGCACGCAAGGGTGAATGGGTCGCGATCCTCGGCGCCTCCGGATCGGGCAAGAGCACCCTCCTCCACCTGCTGGGCGGGCTCGACCGCCCCGACCGGGGACACAAGGACACCGCGATCCATTTCGAGGGCAAGCCCTTGGGCAAGATGAGCCGCCACGAGCTCGATCGATACCGCGCCACGCAGGTGGGGTTCGTCTTCCAGTTCTACCACCTGCTCCCCGAGCTCCGCGTGCTGGAGAATGTCACCGTCGGCGCGATGGTGCGCCACGGGCTCACGGGGTTCCTGGGCGCGAAGCACAAGGTCAACCGGCGAGCCACCGAGTTGCTCGACGCCTTCGGGCTGGGCCACCGACTCCGACACCGGCCCGGCGAGCTCTCGGGCGGGGAACGCCAGAGGGTCGCGATCGCGCGTGCGCTCATCAACCAGCCCCGCCTGCTCCTCGCCGATGAGCCGACCGGCAACCTCGACCGCAAGACAGGTGAGGCGATCCTCGACTCGCTCGCGGCGCTCCGGGAGAAGCTCGCGCTCACCGTCGTGATGGTCACCCACGACCAGCATGTCGCGGACCGCGCCGATCGGGTCATCCGCCTCGCGGACGGCGTCGTCGCGCCGGAGGGCGTGCCCGGGGCAGAAAACGCCTCCCCCTGATCACGAAGAACAAGATGCGAACGGGGTGTCTCGGGCCCTCAGCCCCGGTACAGTCTGTCCGTTGGAGTTCCGCCGGGGTGCGCACACCGGCACTCGTTCCAAGAGGGCCGCACCGCGGCACAGGCGTGGGGTCTCGTTGACGCAGAGCATCCGGACAACCCGTGAGACTTCAGCAGGCGGTCCCGCGCAGGACGCCCGCGTTGTCGAGATGCCGTGGGGGCCCTCCGAATCGCGCGTCATCACGATGCGCGGCGCGTCCACCGCGATCGATGCCCGCGTCATCGAATGCGGAGAGGGTCCGGGCGTCGTCTTCCTGCACGGGCTCGTGGGACTCAACGACCACTGGCGCAAGGTCATCGGACGCATCCGGCACGGGGTGCGGAGCACGCTCTTCGAGCTGCCCCTGCTCGACCTGAAGGGCTCGGACTGCTCGGTCCAAGGCGTGACGGAGCTCACGATCGCCTTCCTCGAGGACCATGTCGCGACGCCCACGATCCTCGTGGGCAACTCGTTCGGGGGGCATGTGGCGCTCCGGATTGCGCACAAACGCCCCGACCTGGTGTGCGGGCTCGTCCTCGCGGGCTCGAGCGGGCTGTTCGAGCGGACGCTCGTGCGCGGTGCGCCGATCCGACCGCCCCGCGAGTGGGTCAAAGAGAAGATCGAAGAACTGTTCTACGACAAGTCCGCGCTCGACGAGAGCGACATCGACCGGGCGCACGAGGTGCTCAACACCAGGCAGGGCGCGCGCGCGATGGTCCGCCTGAGCCGGACCGCTCGACGCAATCACCTGGGCGATGTGCTGGGCGACATCCAGACCCCGACGCTCCTGATCTGGGGACGCGAAGATGTGGTGACCCCCCCATCCGCGGCGCAGGGGTTCCACGACCTCATGCCCAACACGGAACTGGTCTGGGTCGAGCGATGCGGGCACACCCCCATGCTCGAAGCGCCCCAGGTGTTTGCCGATGCGTTGCTCGGCTTTGCGGCCCGGGTATCGGGCGGGGCGCCCGGCGCCGAGAACGCGGGCTGAGGGCGATCGCGATGGGCTGGACGAGCGCCGTCGGCTGGGCACTGCGAGCGAAGATGGGGCGCCGCGCCCGCCTGCTCCGGAACGACGACCGCTGGGGCACATACACCGCCCGGATCCAGGCGAGCACGCTCCGCACGCTGCTCCGGCACGCGGCGGGAACCGAGGTGGGCCGCGAATCGGGCTTCGGAGACATCGCGGATCTCGAGCAGCCGGTCGAGGTTCTCGACGCGTATCGCGCCGCGGTCCCGATCGGGGACTGGTACACCGTCAAGGACCGCGTCGCGCGGATGCGCGAGGGCGCCGAGCCGGATGTGCTCTGGCCCGGGCTCGTCAAACGGTTCGCGCAGACCAGCGGCACCACCGCGGGGGACAAGTTCATCCCGGTGACCGACGAGATGATGCGTTCGAACTACCGGGCGAGCCTCGACATCTTCGCGAGTCTGATCAACCGGGGTGTCCCGCTGGGCCGCGTGACCGGGGGACGCTGCCTCTTCCTGGGCGGATCGAGCGATCTGAGAACGGATGCGAACGGGATCATCACCGCGGACCTCTCGGGGCTGGTCACCCCCCTGATCCGCTGGCCGATCAGCGCCGTGTATTCGCCCGGGCCCGAGATCGCGTTGATCAGCGACTGGCCCAAAAAGATCGAGGCGATGGCGACGCTCACCAAGGATCAGGACATCCGCATGATCAGCGGGATGCCCAGTTGGGCGTCGGTCCTCATGGAGCGGGTGCTCGAAATCACCGGGAAGCCCACCATCCGCGAGGTCTGGCCCAACCTTGAGGTCTTCGTGCACGGGGGCGTCCGGTACGGCCCCTTCAAGCCCCGCATCGGTTCGCTGGTCACGGGAGCGCCGGACGGGGATATTCCCGTCCGGCACGAGCTCTATCCCGCGAGCGAGGGATTTATCGCGATGCAGGACCGCTCGGACGACCCGGGTATGCGCCTGCTGGTGGACATCGACAATTTCTATGAATTCGTGCCGCTCGAATCGGTCGGCGAAGACGGACGCATCCCGGGAGATGCGAGGGCGTATACGGCGTCGGAGGCCCAGCCCGGTGTGCGGTATGTGGTGGTGATCACCTCTTGTGCCGGGCTCTGGCGCTACACCATCGGTGATGTCGTCGAGTTCGACGATGTCCCGGGGGACCTGACGGGCAATGGAGGAACGGGCCCGGCTCGTCTCCGGATCGTGGGACGGCACCGTCACTTCATCAACGCGTTCGGCGAGAACCTGATCGTCGAGCACATCGAACGCGCCGTCGAGGCCGCGACGCGTGCCACCGGCTTGGCGATCGGCGAGTTCACCGCGGCGCCGGTCTACCCGGAGACGGGCCGCTCGGCGGGTCTCGAGCTGGTGATCGAAGCGGACAGGACCAGCAGCGATCTGGTGGCACGGTTCGGTGCCGCCTTTGACGAGTCGCTGAAGAGCCAGAATGTGGACTACACGACCAAGCGGGGCGAGGACCTCGGGATGGCGCCCCCCACGATCACCCCCGTTCCGCTGGGGTCGTTTCATGCCTGGATGGCTGCGAACGGCAAGCTGGGCGGGCAGCACAAGTGCCCCCGCTGCGCGAATCACCGCGAGTATGTCGAGGGCATCTCACAGCTTCTGGAAACAACCTCCTGAGGACAACCACGGATTCCGCCCACGCCGGGCACGATCTCAACGGTGTGGCAATCTCGCCCCGGATCTGCTATATCTATTTGTTCCGCAATACTTTTTGTTGATCGAGGAGTGCGTATGTCTGAACAACAACCGGCGGACGGCGCGGCGGTTCGCGACGCGTCGGTCGCGATCCTGCAGCAACTGGGCGAGACTCTCGGGCTCGTCGATGACCAGCAGTACACCACCCCGGGCCCGAGCGGCGCGACGATCGGCGCCCATGTCCGCCACACGCTCGATCACTACCGCAAACTCGCGGATGGGTACCGCGGCTCGACGACCGTCGCGTACGACCGCCGTGACAGGGGCGGGAGTGTCGAGACCCAGCGGAGCGCCGCGATCGAGGAGACTCGGGCACTTGCCGGGATGTTCGCGAGCCTCGACGAGACGCAGATGTCGTTCCCGGTTCGCGTCCGCGCGATGGTCAGCGGGGATGGGCTCGAAGCGGAAATGGACTCGACGCTGGTCCGCGAACTCTGGTTCGCGAGCCACCATGCGATCCACCATGCCGCGATCCTGAAGCCCATCTTCGAAGCCGTGGGCGTCGAGTTGCCTGCCGAGTTCGGGCGAGCGCCCTCGACGGTGAACCACGAACAACCGACGGGCTGACTTCGCTGTGTGCACGCTGAGTTTCATCTCGATCCGGGGCGGCGGCGTCCGCCTCGTGCACAGCCGCGACGAGCAGCGGACGCGGAGCGCGGGGCACCCACCGAGCGTCAAGGCTGCGGGCGGCTACCGGCTCGTGGCGCCGCGTGACCCGGACGCCGGGGGCACCTGGGTCGCCGGTCGTGACGACGGCGTGATCCTCGCGGTGATGAACCGCAATCCGGAGCCTCCACCGGTGCTTGATCGGGGTTCGCTCCTCAGCCGAGGGCTGATCGTCGAGTCGCTGTCGGAGACCGAGCCCGACGCCCTGCCCGATGCGCTGCGCTCCATCCGGGGGTCGCGCTACGCGCCGTTCAGGGCCTTTGCGGTGGTCCCGGGACGGGAGGGCCCTGTCGTCTGGGCGGCGGAATGGGACCGGTCCGACCCGACGCCCGATGCCCGCCCGCGGGTCACGCGTCACGCAACCCCCGTCTGTTGGGCGAGTTCCGGGCTCGGGGACTCCGTGGTCGCCGATCGGCTGCCGCTCTTCGACGAAATGGTCGCTGCCGCTCCCTCTCAGGAGTCGCAGGACGCCTATCACCGGCACGCGTGGTCGGGGCGGGGCGAGGCGAGCGTGTGGATGAGCCGGAAGGACGCGCGGACGGTGAGCATCACGACCGTTGAGGCGTTCCCTCCAGAGTTATCCGGGCGCGACGAAGACGATATCGCGGTCCGGATGGTGCACCTCCCGGTCCACGCGGGTGAGTCGCCCGACGCGCCGATGACGGGCGGCGAGGTGTCGATCGAGACACTGAAGGCACGAAATCTGGCGTCCCGGGGCGGATGACGCCGCTACAGTTGGCACCCATGGACTTCATCACTGATTTCATCGAGCAGAATGTGTCCGCCCAGCTCTTCGTGAGCGTGCATGTGCTGCTGATCATGCTGCATGTGATCCTGCTCTCGGTCGCCTATCTGGTGATGGCGGAGCGGAAATTCTCGGCGTACATCCAGGACCGCCTCGGACCCAACCGGGTCGGGTTCGACTTCGGGCTCCCCTTCCTGAAGTTCCTGAGCACCAAGGGCGCCCTCAAGGGATGCCTCGGGCTCGGGCAGCCCCTCGCCGACGGGATCAAGTTCCTCCTCAAGGAGGACTACACGCCGGGCCGCGTGGACAAGGTGCTCTTTACCCTTGCGCCCGTCTTTATCATCATCCCGGCGCTCATCGGCTTCGCGGTGATCCCGTGGGGCGGCTTCTGGGATCTGGGCGACATCCCCACCCCCCTCGGCACGATCGAGGGCGGACGCGTGCTCGTTGCGGGCGCCGATGTCAACATCGGCATCGTCTACCTGCTCGCGGTCGCGTCGCTGGGCGTCTACGGCGTCACGCTGGGCGGCTGGGCCTCCAACAGCAAGTATTCGTTTCTGGGCGGCCTGCGCGCGACCGCCCAGATGATCTCCTACGAGATCCCGCTGGGCCTCAGCCTGATGGCGGCGCTTCTGATCATCGGGTCCGTGATCCCGACACGCATCATCGATTACCAAGTCGAGCACGGCTGGCTCGTGCTCGCCCAGCCCCTCGCGGCGGTGCTGTTCTTCATCGCGATCCTCGCGGAGGCGAACCGCGCCCCGTTCGATAACGCGGAGGCGGAGCAGGAACTTGTCGGCGGGTACCACACCGAGTATTCGTCCATGCGGTTCGCGCTCTACTTCCTCGCCGAATACGCCCACATGGTGACCAGCGCGTCGTTTCTCGTGCTGCTCTTCTTCGGGGGCTACCACCTCCCGCTCGGGTTCCTGGGCGAGGATCATCTTCTGAGCCCCACCGCGACCGGGTTCCTCGCGGTTCTCGCGAAGACTGGCGTGTTCTTCGGCAAGGTCCTGTTCGTGAACTTCGTGCAGATCGTCATCCGATGGACCGTCCCCCGCATCCGGTACGACCAAGTCATGATGCTGGGTTGGCAGAGCCTGATCCCCATCAGCCTCGCGGTCGTCGTGATGACAAGCATCATGGTTTACTTCGGGATGACCCCTGCCGACACCGCGACCTGGGGCCTCCCGACCGCGTTCACCTGGTTCCCGATGTTCGCCGCGAACATGGTCCTGCTGGTCGGCGTGATGCTCTTCCAGACCACGCTGCCCCGCTCGACGATCAACCGGCAGATCCGGATGTACGGCTCTCGGTTCCACCCGGTCGAGGGTGAAATGGTCAACACCGCCCCCACCGACCCGGTCGCGCTCGAGGATCGCCCGGTCCAAGGGACCGCGCCGGTTGCGGGCTGATCTCCGACTGGAGCGACCGGGACCCGTTCGCAACCCGATCATCGCTGCATGGAGACCACGAACACGACGCGTAAATCGTGCGTCGGTCGTGGAAACGCCCTCCGCTGCCGACCTACCATCCGGGCCCCGCGTGCTTCGTCGGGGCCTTTGACGACCACCGAACCCACGCCGAGACGCTCGGAGCCCGTGCCATGAACCAGCAAGAAGTCCTCGCCGCCATCAACGCCGACGCGATCAAGACCGATCTGCCGCGTTTCGACATCGGCGACACCCTCAATGTCCACCAGCGGATCGTGGAGGGCGACAAGGAACGCATCCAGGTCTATTCGGGCGTGCTCATCAGCCGCAAGGGCGGGGGCATGAACGAGATGATCACCGTCCGGCGCATCGTTGACAACATCGGCGTTGAGCGGACCTGGCCCCTCAACAGCCCCCTGATCGCGAAGATCGAGGTCGTGCGCCGGGGTGATGCTCGCCGCAGCAAGCTCTACTACCTGCGCGACCGGGTGGGCAAGAGCCGCCGCCTCCGCGATCGCCGCCGCGGCATGAAGCATGTCGAGGGTCAGCCGACCGTCCAGCGGTGAGCGGCATCGCCAACCCGATTCGTACCAAAGCCCCGCCTGTGCGGGGTTTTTCTTTGTGCTCGAGTTCCCGCGAGCACGGCGTCCCGGGTTGCCGGGACCGTTGCAATCTCAGCGCGATCTGAACACCGAATCACGCCGGACGCACCTCACCATCGGTACGCTGCCCCGATGGAACCGATTGTCTCCGCAACGCTCGCGACCCAGCACTACCACACCACCTGCGTCGTCGGCACCGACGGCCGGCACGAGTTCGTCTGCGACGAGCCGACCGACTTGGGCGGACAGGATCTGGGCCCGACCCCCGTCGAGGTCTTCTGCGGCTCCATCGCGGCGTGCAAGGCGATGACCGCCCGCATGTACGCGGACCGCAAGGAATGGCCCGTCGAGTCGATCTCGTGCACGGTTCGGCACAGGCTCCGCGTGCAGGAAGGCAGCGACCGACCGACCAAGGTCCCCCACCTTGACATCACGATTCAGTTCACCGGTGATCTCGACGACGAGCAGCGCGCCCGCCTGAAGGAGATCGCCGAGCGTTGCCCCGTGCAGCGGATGATCGAGGGCGAGTGCATCATCTCGACCACGCTGGACTGATCGCGGAAGGAGTCGAACGCGATGAAGAAGCCCCGCTTGTTGTTCGTGCTGGGTATGTGCTGCGGAACGGGCATCGCGTCCGTCCCACCCTCATCAACCTCCATACCCAGCACGATCCCGGTTCTTGAGCGTTTTCTAGACGGCGAATTGGAGAAGGCTCCACTACGGTTCGGGGCGATCGCCTCCGCCTTCCGCCTCGCCGTCCGCCCCGACGGCAAGCCCCTCATCATCGCCCACCGCGGCGCGTCCGGCTACCTCCCCGAGCACACCCTCGCCGCCTACGCCGCCGCGTACTTCATGGGCGCGGATGTGATCGAGCCCGATGTCGTGCTCACGAAGGACGGCGTTCCCATCTGCTCCCATGACATCACACTCGACGAGACGACCGATATCGCCCAGAGATTTCCCGGGCGCGCCCGCGACGACGGCAAGCACTACGCGATCGACTTCACGCTCGCGGAAATCAAGACACTCGAAAAACTCGGGCGTGAGAGCCGCGTCCGGATGCGCGGGCACACGATTCCGACGCTCGGCGAGATGATCGGGTTGGTGCAGAATCTGAACGAGCGCACGGGGCGGACGGTTGGGATCATCCCGGAGCCGAAGAAGCCGGAGTTTCATCGCGGTGAAGATCGGGAGATCGAGCGGGTGCTCGTCGAGACGCTCGCGTCGCACGGATACACGGACCGGGACGACCCGTGCGTCATCCAGTGCTTCGATCTCGACTCGCTCTGGATGATGCGTGATGAACTGGGGTGCGATCTGACGCTCGCGTTCGTCTTTGGCGAACAACCCAGCCGCGAGACGCTCGACCGCGCCGCCGAATTCTGCGACGCGTTCGGGCCGAAATATACGATGCTGATCGAATCGCCGGCGCTGATGGAAGCGTTCTTACCCGGTGGCGACTTCGAGCGATTCGGGCTCTATCCCTGGACTTTCGGAGACGACCCCGAGCCCGCTCACGAAGCCTTCCGGCTCGGCGTTGCGGGAATCTTCATCGACTACACCGATGTCGGCGTCGCCGCGAGAGACCGGGCGATGAGCAGACTTGCCACCCCTGACGCTCCAGCGACCGAGCCCGTCACACCCGGCAGCGGCCGTCCTCGCACGCGCCCTTCCGCCCCGTAAGCCGGAGTCGGTACTTGGCGAAGAAGCGATACGCGGCGTCGAACACGGGTCTCAGGATCGGCCACCCAGTTGGCGCCCACAGCCAGCCCCAGCCCACCGCCGCGTATGCCCGGCGGAACACCTCCATGCCGGTGACGAGGTCGCCGGACTCGGTGACGCCGTGGATCTCGCCCATGACATCCTCGAAGGACTTCCCGTACCGGGCGGGATCGAAGTCCGGCGCGGTGATGTCGACGAGCTCGAGGCGTCCCCTGCCCCTGTCGAGTTTCTCGAGCAGGCGTGCCTCGTGCCGGCAAAGCGGGCATTCACCATCGATCAGGATGGTGAACTCGGGCGTGTCCAGACGCTCGCCTGCTTGACCTGAATGCCGGAGGGTGTGAGCCATCTGTATTTCTTCGACTGTTCGGGTCGGGGCGATGCACGCTTCCCGGGGCAAACGCGGGCCGACGCCCGGTCGTGATAGACTGCGGGAGCGGTGAAAGTCGGCCGGTTCTCGGTCCGACACGCGGCGCGAAGGGCTGGGAAAGGACAAGGCGATGTCGATGCACTTCTCGTTCAACGACGGACGGGCGCCGCGTTCCGGAGACGGCGCCCCCCGGGGCGACCGCCCGGACAGCGAGCGAGCCTTCAGGATCTTGGTGATCGCCGATTTTTCGGGACGAGAGAGCCGGGGCGTGCTCGACCCGCTCACGGACCGGAAGCCCGTGCGTGTGGACCTGGACCGCCTTG
>DLBY01000081.1:0-14816 GCA_002480345.1 Phycisphaerales bacterium UBA7812
GCCCAGCTTCGACAAGCAGTTCGTGCGTGAGTACCTGCTGGGCCTGGTGTCGCGCGGGGAGTGGGACAAGACGGACCCGGGGCCCGAGCTGCCCGCCTCGATCGTCGAGGGGACGCTTTCGCGGTACCGCGAGGTGCGTGACCGCCTGCTCGCGGATTGACGGGGGTCAGCGCTCGTTGATCGAGTCCAGCTCGGATGCACGCCGCGCGCGTTCCTTCTGGGCGATGTAGGCGCGGTGCGCGTCCATGCCCGGGGGTTCGGGGAACAGGTCCTCGAAGGTCTGCCCCTCCGCGGTGGGCTGCTGCTCGAGCGCGTCGCGGAAACGCTCGACGAGGATGTCGTAGGCGTAGCGCTTCAGGCTGTCGGGCGCGTTGTCGTACGCGAGCGCCGCCTCGTCGAAGGCGAGGTTGGAGATGGTCGCGCCGAACACGCCGCCCGCGACATAGGGGAAGTCGCGGTCCATCCACTCCATCCGCGCGTTCGTGCCCTGGCTCGCGACGACCTCGCGGTACTGGTTGTTCATGAAGAACGCGTGCGCCTGGGTCGCGAACTCGAACTGCCCCCTGAACAGCTCGGTGTCCCCGTTGATGAGCGCCTGGTAGGCGCCCTGGAGCGAACCCATGACCTGTGCGCCCGCGACATGGGGGCTGGTGAACCGGTCGTAGAGGTTCTTGGTCACGAACTCCTCGAGCGTGCCGTAGTCCTCGGTCTGGAATTCTCCCCCGACGACATTCTGCCCCTCCCAGGTGCGGAGGCGCTCGTACCAGTATTCCGCGCGCTCCATCTCGCCCCGCCTGTAGAAGAACGAGATCGCGTCGGCCAGGAAGTTCTCGTAGCCCGTCGCGTAGTTGCGCCGGGGGCGGGAGGGGTCCTCGTACACGCCCGCCCGCTCGACGACATCCTCGTACATGTCGCCGTACGACTGGACGAAGTAGGGGTTGGGCATGCCCTGGAAATAGCCGCGGCCGCCCCCGAGGTAGGTCAGGTAGTTGAAGTAAATGTCGCCCGAGCGGTAGAGCGACTGGATCGCCTGCATCACCATGCGGTCGGTGTTGACGAAGTCGTAGTTCTTGCGGTTGTACTCGTCGAAGCGGGTGAGCGATTCCTCGATGCCGCGCGTGGCCCAGTACACCCCGTGGCTGCCCGGGTGGCGCCAGTCCATGGGCCCGAACTTTCGGGTGTAGCGGATCATCCGCCTGGGCTCCATGTTGAAGTCCTCGACGAGCACCTTCCGGCGCGCGAAGGGGATCAGCGCCTCCCACGCGCTCGCATAGGCGGGGTCGTCGAGCAGCTCGGCGAACGCGCGGTTCTTCTCCCCGAACTCCGCCTCGTACATCGCGCGCCGGACCGAGCCCCGCACCGCCTGGTGCTGCGTGTACCGGCGGAGCAGCTCGATGTCGGGCTCGACGCCGACACGCGCGCGCAGCGCCTCGACCAGCGGCCCGACCGAGGGCGTCCGCTCGATCACGGTCTCCAGCCGCGCCGGCGCGTCCGCGATGGGCTGCAACCAGTCGGCGTAGAGCTCGATCACCGAATCGCGGTCCCGCGCGTCCGGATCGGGCCTGGGGGGGACGCCCACGACGACGGTCCATTCCGCGGCCCACTCTCGCTTGTAGAACCGGTTCGCGTCGTCGGTGTATCCCCCGATCTTGTGGAGCAGGATCCACGCGAGCTCCTTGTGGAGCATGATGTCGGTGGGGTTCGCGGGGATCGCCTCGTCGCGCAGCAGGCGGACGCCCGCGAGCACCCACTGGTACCGCTCCTCTGGGGTCTGCGTCTCGACGGAGATGTTGTACGCGAGGTTCCACGCGTGGAAGACCCAGACGCGCGGGAAGCGGGGCTGCAGCTTGGTGATCGTGTTCGCGAGCTCGATCGCCTCGTGGAAGAGCCCCGCCTCCTTCATGTCGTTGGCACGCATCCACAGGATGTTCACGAACAGGCCGCGGAAGGCGCCCATCGCGATGCCCAAGCTCACCTCGGGCGGGTCGCTGTCCTCGGCACGCTCGGTGATGGTGATCTTGTGCCGCCCCGCGGAGGCCGCGATCGCCGGGACCATGTACACCGATCCCGCGAGGCTGAGAACGATGAGCAGAATGGCGACGAGTCGTGCGTTCATGTTGCGCTCCGCTCCGTTCTCTACGCCGCCCGACGCGGGCCTGTTCACCCCGGCTCACGGCCGATCACGCGATCGGCGCCGCCCGTCCCCCGATCAGTTGCCCGAGTAGATCGCCAGTTCGCGCCGCTTGAAGATCGCGATCGCGATCGCGTACAGCACCCCCGTCGCCGCGAGGAGGACCCCGATGCCCACCGAGACCGACGACCAGGGGAGCAGGCGTCCGTCCACGAGCCGCTTGACGGGCTGCAGGTCGTTGTACACCTTGAACGACAGCCCGACCCAGTTGGTGATGTTCGCGACGATCGTCTTGAACCAGATCTCGTTGCCCTGCCGGTCGGTGGTGGAATAGGTCTCCGCGGCCATCACCAGGAAGCCCGACATCTCCGCGAGCAGGAAGAGCCCGAAGGCGATCAGGCACGCGACGGGGAAGCTCAGGAAGGTGGAGGCGCAGACCGCGAGCATCGCGAGGAACGCGAGCTTGACCCACAGCACCAGCACGACGCGCACGAAGTTGGCGCGGTACCCCCCGGCGCGGTAGGAGACCTCCAGCCCGTTCTCCGGGATCACCGCGACGGAGGTGTTCGGGATGACCGCGAGGCCCCGCTCGCCCGTGTTCACCAGCTCCCCGTTGAAGATCACCAGCTCGAGCACGCCCTCGTCGTTGATCGCGTCGATGGTGATCGCGATGTTGTGATAGAACCCCAGCCCCATCTTCTTGACCAGCGGGGTCGGGTCGCTCGCGAAGGGCAGCGCGAAGGTCATCGTGTAGAACGCGTCGGGACGGTTGCCCTCCGCGTCGATCCGCACGCGGATCGTCAGCGGGTTGTCCTGCGCCTTCGCGGCCTGCAGACCCGTCATGCGATAGAGGCGGCTGTCTCCCGGCGGGATCGACCGGTACGCCCGCTGCGTGCTCTCCTCGAGCTGCCCCACCACATACTCCAGGTCGTCGGGCGTCTGGGCGAACTCGGGGTCGGTCAGCCGCTCCGCGGCGATGTACTCCCGCACCCGCTGCTCGAACTCCTCGCTCCCGCGCTGGAGCTCCTCGGGGATCTCCATGTCGACGCTCTTGCGGGCGGTCAGCACGCGGCTCTCGAGGATGAACCGGTCTTCCGCGACCGCCGCCTCGGGGGAGATGTACGCCTGGGTCTCCCCGATCGCGGGCTGGTTGCGCAGGTACTCCGCGAACAGGAAGATGCCGCTGGACGCGACAACGAGCAGCACCGCGTTGAGCCCGACGATGCCGAGCCACTTGCCCAGCAGGTACTGCCACGCCGCGACGGGCTTGGTGACGGTCTGCCAGATGACCTTGTCGCGCTGCTCCCCGGTGATCGACGCGATGCCGAACGCGAGGGTCAGGAACGCGAGGATCCAGAAGGTACCGGTCACCGAGTACTGGAAGAACGACTGCACGCGGTACCGCAGGGGCTGCTCCGCGTCGAGGAACCCCGGGAGCACCGCGAGACCCAGGATCAGCAGGATGATCAGCACGAGCGAGATCTTCATGCGGACCGCCTCGGTCAGCATGTTCCGCGCTACGCCCATCACCGCGCCGGGGCCCCCCAGCAGCACGCGCAGCGCCTGCATCAGCGCCGTGAACGCCGCCGCGAGCACGAGCACGCCCAGGATCAGCTTGCCGTACACCGCGGTCGGCTCGAACAGCAGCATCGGGCCCGCGACGAGCACCGCGACCAGCGTGATGAACAGGTAGGTCAGCCCGAGCCCGAGCCAGACGACGATGACACCGATCCCCAGCGCGACCGCGGCGCCGACCCCGGCGCTGACCGTCACCGAGGAATCCTCCAGCACGCCCCCGATCAGGCGCAGGCGGGGGTCATCCTCGGCGAGCCCGCTGGTCTCCTGAAGGCGCTCGAGCACCGTCGATGAGCCCGCGAAGGTGCCGTTCTGCACGCCGATCGCGTACCAGACATACGCACCGACGACAACGAGCGCCAAGGCGATCGTCGCGGCGATCTTGAACCAGCGTGCGTGCTGCGTGCGGTCGAGCGCACCGGGCACATCGCGGAGCTTCATCGCGTGCCGTCCCCGTCCTCTTTCGTCTCGTCACCGTCCAGCAGCGAGCCGATCACGCCCTCGTCGACCTCGCCCAGTTCCTGCGGCGCCGAGGGCTCCGCGTGCCGCGGCGCCGGCGCCTCCGGCGCGGGCTCGTCCTCGTTGAGCAGCGAGCTGAGCACCTCGTCCGCGGGGCTCGGCTCGTCGGCGGGCGGGGGCTCCTCGCCCTCCACCGCGGCGGGCCGATCGCCCTCCGCGGCCGCCGCTGCGCCGGTCGCGGTCACGAGCGAGGCGATCAGGTCCTCGCCCCTCGGGCCCGAGTCTTCTTCGTCCGCCTTGAGGAACGACGCGGTCCCGCCGCCGTGCATCGCGCCGCTCGTCGCGGCCTGCTCCTGCTTCGCCTGCTCCACGATGCCCAGGAAGAGCTCTTCGAGCTTCTGGTGCGGCTTGGTGACGCTCCGCAGCGACTTCTCGCCCCCCGACCGCTCGCGGATGATCCGGTCGATCTCCGCGACCGTCTCGTCGTCGAGTTCGTCCGCGATGATCGAGGTCGTCGCCTGCTTGGTCAGCAGGGCCTCGCGTTCGCCCTCGCGCCGGATCTTGCCGCCGTAGAGGATGACCATCCGGTCGACGACATCCTCGACATCCGCGAGCAGGTGGCTGGAGAGCAGGACGCTCTTGCCGCGCCGCCCGAGCTCGAGGATCAGGTCCTTGACCTGCCTGGTGCCGATCGGGTCCAGCCCCGTCGTGGGCTCGTCGAGGATCAGGAATTCCGGGTCGTTGATCAGCGCCTGCGCGATCCCGATGCGGCGCTGCATGCCCTTGGAGTACTCCCGCACCGGGCGGTACTGCGCGTGGGTCAGCCCCACCATCTCCAGCAGCTCGTCGATGCGCTGCTTGCGGGTGCGGCGCTCCAGCTCGAAGAGCTTGCCGTAGTAGTCGAGCGTCTCCCGCGCGTTCAGAAACCCGTAGAGGTAGCTCTCCTCGGGGAGGTACCCGATCCGACGCTTGATCGCGACATCCGTCGGGTCCTTCCCGAACACGCTGATGCGCCCGCTCGTGGGACGCAGCAGGCCCAGGATCAGCTTGATCGTCGTGCTCTTGCCCGACCCGTTGGGGCCCAGCAGCCCGAAGATCTCGTGCGGCTCGATGTGGAAGGTCACCCGGTCAACAGCCCGGGCGCGCTGCCGCATCCAGAAATCCTTGAAGACCTTCGTCAGCCCCTGGCACGCGACCACGGGCTGCGTCTTCGTCTTCGCGATGGGTTGATCGACCGCCATCGGGCCTCCAGCCGCCTCTCGTCCCGGGACGGCGCCCCGGGTCACTTGTCCTCGATGAGGATGCCCCGGTCGCCCTCGTACTGGCGCCGGCGGAGCTGGTCCATCCGCTCCTGCTCCGCGTCGCGGCGCTGACGCTGCTTGAGCGCCCGGTCCAGTTCCTTGACGATGTCCGGATCCTCGTTGATCCACAGCTCGACCATCCCGTCGTGCACCGGGAGCAGCATGGTCTGCACGAAGTCGTTGGACTGGAAGGCCGCGAAAGCGCTCGACCAATCCCGGCTCACCATGAGCGTGGGATTGGCCCGGAACTGCGCGAGCTTGGCGCGGAACAGGTCAAGATCGCCCTGCGCCTCGCGCACGCGGGTCAGCGCGTCCACCTCCGCCTCGGAGATGATCTCGACGACCGCGCCCGATGCCCTCCGGTTGTCCGACGCGAGCAGGCCCGGGAAGCCCGTGGGCCCCATCGCCTCGTCGCGCTCGTCGTCGCCCAGCACGAAGGCCTCACCCGCGAGGACCGAGTCGATCCGCGCGAGGACATCCGCCGCGCCGTCGCGGTCCCCGACCTCGAGCATCAGCTCGTACTTGCCGATGAGCCAGAGCAGGGCCGCGGATGCCTCGCCCGCCGCCTCGTTGAGCGTGCTGTCCCGCGCGGTCCGCGCCTCGCTGATCGCCTGCTGCGCCTCGCTCCGCGCGTCGAGCACCGCCTGGAACTTGCTGAGCAGGAAGATCGGAGGCGTCTTGCGCCCCAGCTCGAACTGCTCGATCGTGATCCCCGCGTCCATCCGGTCCAGCGTCGACTGCGCGACCTCCAGCGCCCGCTGGCTGATCGCGCGCGTCCCACCCGCCTGGGGGCGCAGCAGGTCGTCGATCGTCGTGGTCGCGAGCGTGCGCACGACACCCCGCGTCAGCGCCGCGCGGACGATCTCCTCCTCCTCCTCGGGGAGGATGTTCTTCACGAAGTCCGTCGGATCGGTCCGCCGATAGACCGCCTGCCACTGCGTGTGCGCGATGTTCAGGTCCGCGGTGATCAGCGACCCGTCGCGCTGCGGGTCGATCTGCGCCCGGGGCACCAGGCGGTCGATCGAGTCCTCCTCGCGACCCTCCTGGGTGTAGGGCCAGAACTCGCGGAGCACCTTCACGCTCTCGTTGCCCGTCCCGATCTTGACCAGTTCGCCGAACGGGTAGGGCGCGCTGAAGTGGAACCCGGGCTCGAGGTTGTCCCGCACCGCGCGCCCGAACAGCACGCTCAGGCCCCGCTCGCCCTCGCGGACGGTCTGGAACCCGCTGAACACGAACAGCGCCGCGAGCACGATCATCGCGACCTGCACGAGCACGAAGGTGATCCGAAGCGCGTCCGCGAGCGACTGGTTCGCGGGGTCCATCATCGCCGCTTCGGTATCGCTCTCGTCACGCAGACGAACCGACGCGGCCCGCGCCGGCGCGGGCTCGATCGGCGCCCCGGGCTCGTCGACCGCGTCGCGGGGGAGCCCCTCCTCGGGGGGCAGGCTGTCGTTGGGGGTCTCGCTCACCGCTGCCCCCCCGCGCCCCGCGCGCCGGCCTCACCGCTCACCTCGTCGGCAAGCAGGCTCCCGCGGCCCGTCTGCCCGCTCAGCAGCGCCCCGTCACCCGGGAGCCGCGTCGGGAGCTCGCCCGCGCCCAGCCCGTTCAGGGCGCTGGGGCTGAACAGGCCCATCCCGAAGTCCGACGCGCTGACCACCAGCGTGAACCGCTTCGCCATCGCGTCCTTCATCAGCTCGATGTTCTGCAGGAACACCGCCAGCTCGGGCTCGCTGTTCTGCTGCGCCAGGAACTCCGCGGCCTCCATCTCGCCCTTCGCGCGGATCTCCGCGGCCCGGCGCTCCGCGAACGCCCGGATCTTCTTCGCGTCCGCGTCCGCCTTCGCGCGGATCTCGGTCGCCCGCGCATCGCCCTGGCTCTCCAGGCTCGCCGCGAGCCCGTCACGCACGGCGCCCATCCGCTTGATCACCTTGTCGGTCGTCTCCTCGGGGAGCACGACGCGGTTGATCCCGACCATCGCGACCTCGATGCCGTAGTCCGAGAGGCTCCGCCCCTCCGCCTCGCCGCCCACGACATCCTCGAAGATCCGCGACTCGAGCTCCGCGAACTTGCTCTTGCTCGGGTCGTCGCTGAACAGCTCGTCGAGGCGGTACTTGCTCGTCTCGCCCAGCGCGCTCCGCAGCACATTCCGAAGGATGTCCTCCGCCTGCTCGAAGTGGTCCTCGGCCCGCGAGCCCGCGTTGCTGAACCGCTGGAAGAACACCAGCGGGTTGCTCACCCGCCAGGTCGCGAACGCCTCGACCACGACCTGCGAGTCCTCCGCGGTCTGCTGCGTCTGGCTCCGCGTCTGCAGCACCCGCAGCCGGGAGTCGTACTTCGTCACGCTCTGGATCGGGTAGGGCCACTTGAACTTCAGCCCGGGCTCGCTCACCACGGCGTCCTCGCCCGCGCGCCCGAAGGTCGTCACCACGGCGCTCTCCGTGAAACGGACCGTGTACGAGAACGCGAACGCGATGACCGCGGCCACGAACAGCAGGGCGAGCAGTGGTCTCAGAAGTTTCTGCACGGCGATGCTCCCTGGAATCTTTCGGGGTGGCGCCCGCGGGGGTCGCCCGGTCCCGATCCGTCACCGCCCCGCGCACCCGGCGCGGGGCACTCCCGCTTACTGGTTCGGTCCGCCCGCCTCCGGGTCGAACACATCGATGCTCGTGTTCTGCGTCTCGAGCTTCACATTCACATTCAGCTGGTCGATGCTCTCGCCGGTCAGGTAGACCCGGCTCTCACGCATCACCTCCGCCAGCGCGTCGAAATACGCCCCGGTCATGTACAGCGCCGGGGCGGCCCTGAACGACGCGACCTGCCCCTGGTAGAGCGCCGCCTTCGCCCGCTCGCCCATGTGCCGCGTCCACCGCGTCGCGCTCGCGCGGATCAGCGCCGCGCCCGCGGAGCCGCCCGCTTCCTCGAGCAGACGCTGCACGACCAGTTCCTGCTCCGCGAGCTCGATCTCGCTCGCGCCCTGCGCCGCGAGGTCGTCCATCTCGTCGATCAGCGCCACGATGTCCGCCGGGGTGATGACCGTCCCGTCCTCACGCTCGATCGGCGCCGCGACGGTGTTGAGCGTCCGCGCCGCGTATTCCTTCGCGGCCTCCACCTTCGCCTCGCGGAGCTGGCCCGCGTGGACCACGCGCTCGAAGTAGGGCGCCGCGTCCTTGGGCGGGTGCACCCCCGCGACCCCCACATGCAGCATCTCGATCCCCGCGTCCCGCGTCCCGCCGTCCGCGCCGGGCATGGCGCTGAACACCTCGGAAAGCCGACGCCCAACCTGCTCGCCCAATTCCGTCCGCTGCGCGCCCAGCACGCGGTCGATCCGCTGCGACGCCATGAACTGCATCAGCATCCGCTCGCCCATCACATCCAGCAGCGTGTCGCGATGGTCCGGCTGCGCCAGCTCGTCATACGAACGGACACTGTCGATCACATACTGCGCCGGGATCTCCACCGCGACCAGCGACAGCGCCGCGACATCCGAGCCCGTCGAGCCGTCGTTCTGCTGCCCGATCGGTGCGGGCTGCACGAGGCTGTACCGCTCCTCGACCGTGTGCTCGTTGGTCCACAGGATCGCCTCGTCCTCCTTGGGGGGGTTCGTCCCCAGACGCAGCACCCGCACACCCGTCGAGGTCATCACCGCTTCCGCGTCCGGGTCCTCCGGGACGCTCCTGGGCACATACACCTCGGTCATGGGCCAGGGCAGCACCACATGCAGGCCCGGCCCGATCTCGTCCCCGTCCCGAGCCCCGAAACTCACCAGCGGCTTACTGGGCGAGCCGAACGCGAGCACCATCGCCCGCTGGTGCGGCTCGATCACCACCAGGGAGGTCATCGACCACGCGACCAGCAGCGCCACCGCGATCAGGCCCGGCCACCACCGCTGGATCAGCAGGTAGAACCAGCTCTTGCTCACCTCCACGCCGAACTGGTAGTTCAGCGCCTCGCCGATGTTCTCCGCGATCTTGTCGGGCGCCGCGAGCAGGCCCAGCAGCCGCGAGTCGAACCCGGGACGCGGGTCCTCCCCAGGCGTGCGCGGGCGGTAGATATCCAGCACGAAGTTCAGCAGCATCTCCGCGCCGAGGATCAGCGTGAAGATCGGCACCGCGTGCGCCACCGTGTCCCCCGCGACCGGGCGACCGAACGAGCTGTCCACGAACCGCGCCACCGCGATCGCGAGCCCGAGCAGCGCCGTTCCCACGGCGTACGACGCGCCTGCCTTGAGCGGCGCCCAGATCCGCTGGGTCGCCATCCCGCTCACGAATCGCGCGAAGACGAACCCCGCGACCGCGAGCGCCAGACCGATCGCGATGCCGAACCCCTGGTTCTGCAGCTCGGTGTCCGCGAGCGAGGTGTCCATCGCGCTCGCCGCGCGGAACCGCATCAGGCCGATCGCCAGCAGCGACCCACCGATGATCAGGCTCATCGCGGGGAGCACGAACTTCCGAAGAGCCTCCAGCGAGCGGGCCGCGCGCGGCTGCTCGTCGGTCTCGAACACGCCTGTCGGCTCATCCTGCGCCAAACGCTCGAGCTCGACCGCCTCGCGCCGCTCGCGACGGTGCATGTCGAACAGGAACACCAGCGGCGCCCAGACGAAGATGCCCATCGCGATGTGGTACGCCGCGGTTTCCGCCGCTTCGTCGCCACCGCTCAGAGCGGCGTAGATCCCGACCGCGATCGCCGCCGCCGCCTGGAGCACCAGCCCCAGGATCGACACCACCGTCGCCCGACCGTAGCTCTGTGCGTCGCCCTTCATCAGCATCCCCCGGCTCGTGCCGGTTCCGGCACCGCCCCGTTCCCGGAACGATCACCGCGGACCATCGCCCAGCCGACCACGCCTCACCCGAGGCCACGCCGACGCTTCTTTCCACACCCAACCATCCGTGATCCGCCCGCCCGTGCGCAGAGCGGACCCGGGAACCGGCGCTCCCGTGGGTGGGTATTTTCAACCGCGCCGCCGGGCGTGTCCACCCGCCGGTCGATCGCCCTCCCTCTCTGCCGCGCGATCGGTCTCGCCCGGTCCCGCCCCGGACCTCCACGCGGGATCACCGAGCCGGACCACTATACGCCCCCGGGACGCGGACTCCCCCCCGCGTCCCGTCGGCCGCCCGCGGAAAGCCCACGCGGGCCGTCCCGCACCGCAGCAACGCATCCCGGGAGGAACGCTCACGCGGAACCGCACCCGGCGCACCGAGGGCTGGAGTTTCTACGACCGGCGCGAACCGCGGTTCTGCCGCGGACGAAGAAAACCCCGCTCGGACCCACCGCTATCATGACCCCCCGAGCCCGGGACGACGGGACGGACGCCCCGGCGCGACCGCCCCCACCCCGCACGATACCCGCCCGCGCATGAGACCACTGCTCACCATCGCCCGCAACGCCTTCGTGGAGAGCCTCCGCCAGCCCATCGTGCTGGTCGTGGTCCTTCTCTCGGGCGTCCTCCAGTATCTCAACACCGCGATGTCCGCCTACTCGATGGGCTACCGCACCTTCGCCGGAGAGGTCACGGGCGACAACAAGCTCCTCTTCGACATCGGCATGGGCACGATGTTCATCTGCGGCATCCTCGTCGCCTCCTTCATCGCCACCGCGATCGTCAGCCGCGAGATCGAGAACAAGACCGTCCTCACCGTCGTCTCCAAGCCCATCAACAGGGCCTCCGTCGTCATCGGCAAGTTCTTCGGGGTCATGGGCGCCACCCTGCTCGCGACCGCGATCATGACCTGCTTCCTCCTCCTCGCCCTCCGCCACGGGGTCATGCAGAACGCCTCCGATGACATCCACATGCCCGTCATCGTCTTCGGGGTCGGCGCCGTCCTGCTCAGCCTCGCGATCGGCGCCGCGGGCAACTACGCCTACGGCTGGCCCTTCGCCCAGACCACCCTCCTCGTCCTCACCCCCGCCATCTTCCTCGCCTACCTCGCCGCCTCCCCGTTCGAGGCCGACTGGAAACCCGCGGAACTCAAGGACTTCGTCAAGCCCGAGGTCATCAAGGCGTGCATCGCCTCCACCGGCGCGCTCGTCGTCCTCACCGCGATCGCGACCGCCGCCTCCACCCGCCTCGGACAGGTCATGACCATCATGATCTGCCTGGGTGTCTTCGTCCTCGGTCTGCTCAGCGACTATTTCATCGGCCGCCACGCCTTCCAGAACGAGCCGGTCGGCATCCTCGAACTCACCGAGCCCGTCCGCCCCGAGATGCAGGCCTTCGACGAGCCGGGCGACGAATACCTCGTCTATTTCGGCGCCCCCATCGACGCCGACATCGAGCGGGGCGACCGCTTCTTCTTCGGCCCCTCCCCCAACGGGCTGGGCATGATCACCCCCGACTTTGACCCCGTCCCCGAGGACGCGGATCTCGACCGCAACCTCTTCCCCGCCGGCACCCCCTCCGCGATCGTCGTCCTCGAGGCGACCACCGAATCGCTCAAGGTCAAGCAATGGGGCGCGACCGGGATCCCCCTCGCCCGCCCCCCGCAGGGCGGGGACTGGGTCTTCACCGAGCCCACCCGCGTCAACTGGGTCGCGCTCGGCGCCTGGTCGGTCATCCCGCGCATGCACTCGTTCTGGCTCGTCGACGCCGTCACGCAGGGACGAACCGTCCCACCCTCGCACCTGGGCCTCGTCCTGCTCTACTCGCTCGTCCAGGCAACCGGGTTCCTGGGCATCGCGATCCTCCTCTTCCAGGGCCGCGATCTGGGCTGACGACACGGTCGGCCCGCTAGCCGCCCGCCTCGCCCACCAGCGCCGCGATCCGCGCCACCACCCGATCCGCGACCCCCCCCAGCGGCGGGCACCCGTCCCCCAGCAGCGCCTCCAGGCTCGTCACCGGGCGTCCCGCGAGCCCGCACGGCACGATCGTGTCGAAGTGGCTCAGGTCCGTGCGCACATTGAGCGCCAGCCCGTGCATCGTGACCCATCGGCGCACCCGAACCCCGATCGCGCACACCTTCGCCGCGGGGGCCCCGTCAGCGCCCCCGACCCACACGCCCGTCGCGTCCTCGTCGCGCTCACCCACGATCCCGTCCGCCGCGATCGCGTCGATCACCGCCTGCTCGAGCAGCCGCACCCATTCGATCACCCGGATCCCGCTGCGTTTCAGGTCGACGATGGGGTAGACCACCGCCTGCCCGGGCCCGTGATAGGTGATATCCCCCCCCCGGTCGGTCTCGCACACCTCGATCCCGCGCTGCGCCAGCATCGCCTCGGAGGCGAGCAGGTGCGCCGCGACGCCCGGGCGCCTCGAGATCGTGATCACCGGGTCGTGCTCGACGATCAGCACACGCCCCAGCGGACGGTCCGCGCCCCCCGCCGCGTCCTCGCGCCAGCCCAGCACCGTCTCGTGATGCCGGCGCTGCGTCTCGTGTGCGCGCGCGTACCCCATCCGCCCAAGGTCGATCACCTCGAGCGTCCCGATCCGGCGTCCCGCCTGTTCGGACCGTGCGTTCACCCCGGATCCTAAGACCGCCTCTACACTCAGCGGATGCCCCCCGCCGCCGACACACCGCTCGACCCGCGACAGGACGCGACCATCCACCCCAGCGCGATCGTTTCGAGCGACGCGACCATCGAGCCGGGCGTCACCGTGGGCCCGCGATGCACCATCGAAGGCCCCGTCACCCTCCGCGCCGGGGTCACCCTCATCGGGGATGTCCACATCACGGGAGACACCGAGATCGGCGCGGGCACGATGGTCTACCCCTACGCCTGCATCGGGTTCGGGCCCCAGCACATCAAGATCAAGCCGGGCGACCCCGTCGGCGGGGTCCGCATCGGCGCCGACTGCACCATCCGCGAGCACGCGACGATCCACGCCGCGATGCACGAGGGCGCGCACACCGTGCTGGGCGACCGGGACTACATCATGGTCGCCGGGCACATCGGGCACGACTGCGTGCTGGGCGACGATGTCATCGTCTGCAACTCCGCCCAGGTCGCGGGGCACTGCGAGATCGCCGACAAGGTCTACATCAGCGGGAATGTCAGCGTGCACCAGTTCGTGCGCATCGGGCGGGGCGCGATGCTCAGCGGGGGCACCCAGACGGGCCTCGATATCCCCCCCTACGCGGTGCTCGCGGGGCGGAATGTGCTCGCCGGCCTCAACCTCGTCGGGATGCGCCGCGCCGGCATTCCCCGTGAGGAGATTACCCGCGCCCGCGCCGCCTACCGCGGCGCGTTCCGAAGGGGCGTGACCCGCGCCGAGCAGCTCGCGCAGCTCGACGAGCACGCAGAATCGTCCGAGGTCGCGAAGATGATGGCCGACTTCGTGCGCGCCTCGTCGCGGGGCATCGCGAGCGCCCGCCCCCGTCCCAGACACGCCGCGGACATCCCCGGGGACGACGATGGCCTGGCGTGACCTCGACCCACCGGCGCCCCCGCCCCCCTTCCCCGAGCCCGACCCCGGGCGCGCGTGTGCGCACCTCTGCGTCCTCGCCAGCGGGTCCGCGGGCAACTGCACCGTCCTCCGCATCCGCGCCGAATCGGGCAGGCCCCTGCGGACCGTCCTCCTCGACGCGGGCCTCAGCCCCACACGCACCCGGCGCCTGCTCAGCGAACGGGGCATCGCCCTCCGCGAGATCGACGACATCGTCCTCACCCACCTCGACGCCGATCACTTCCACCCCGGGTGGCGTCGCGTTCGAGATTGCCGCGCCACCCTCAGGCTCCATCGCAGGCACCTGGGCAAAGCCGAGAGACGCGGCCTGCTGCTGGGCCGCAACGAGCCCTTCGACGACGCGTTCGAGCTCGGGGCCGCCGCCCGCGTCCGGCCCATCCTGATGGCGCACGACCACCTGGGCGTCGCGGCGTTCCGCATCGAGACCGCATGCGGCAACGCGCTCGGGTTCGCGACCGATCTCGGGCGCACGACCGATGCCCTGACCGCCCACCTCGCGGGGGTGGGCGTGCTCGCGATCGAGTCCAACTACTGCCCGGTCCTGCAGGCGGATTCGGACCGTCCCGACTTCCTCAAGCGTCGCATCACGGGGGGCGCGGGGCACCTGAGCAACGAGGAGTGCGCCGAGGCGGTGCGGGCGATCGCGCCGGCATCCGCGGTCGTCCTGCTCCACCTGAGCCGGCAGTGCAACACGCCCGATCTCGCGAGGCGCGCGCACGCGGAGGCGCCCTACACGCTCACGCTCGCGCACCAGACCGAACCGACCCCGTGGGTGCCGCTCGCGCCGCCCCGCGACGGGGCGCGGGTGGTCGTTCCCGCGAGGGGGCACCACCAGGGCATGCTCTTCGGGGCGCCGGGCTGATGGCACGCGAGCGGCGCAGGCGCGCGCCCAGCACCACGCACGATCGCGTGGGCCTGCGCGCACGCCGGGCGGCGCGCGCGAACACACCGG
>DLBY01000081.1:15138-15546 GCA_002480345.1 Phycisphaerales bacterium UBA7812
GCGCGCGCCGCGCCGCGGTTCTTCGGCGCCCTGCTGGGCCTGACGCGCCAGATCACCGTGGAGGGCGTGCGCTACCGCGAACGCTCCCGCACGAGCCTCGAGCGATCGCTGGGCCCACGCGGGAAGGGCGTGAAGACCTTCGAGGTCCGCTTCCCCGCGGGCCGCCCCATGACGATCCACGCGACGGAGACGCGCCGGTACGCGGACCTGATGCCCGTCCCGGTGATGGCCTCGCTGCGGCGGGCGCGCCGATTCGTGCGACCCGGTGCGCGCGTGCTCGTCCTCGGCTCGGGAACCGGCGCCGTCGCGGACCTGGTCGCGAACTGGACGGGCCCGCACGGCGGCGTGGTCGCGCTCGAGCACGACCACGAATCCGTCCGGTTCGCGCGCCGGCGCTACGCGCCGCCC
>DLBY01000081.1:15849-18557 GCA_002480345.1 Phycisphaerales bacterium UBA7812
CGCCGGCGCTACGCGCCGCCCGCGACGAGCCTCGAGCGGGGCGGGCCCGAGCTCCTCGCGGGAGAAATGGACGGCGCGTTCGACGCGGTGGTGATCGACCAGACCTGGATCCACGCGTGCGAGAAGCCCTCGCTCGCGTGGGACGAGGCGTGGCGCCTGCTGCGGCCCGGGGGGCGGCTGATCCACCTGGGCGGCTCGGACCACCCCGCGGACGCGGCGCGGGTGCCGGCGGACCTGCGCGTGCGCGCGGAGCGGATCCCCCCGCCCCCCGGGGCGCCCGCGATCCTCGTGCTCACCCGCGAGGCGGGGGGGGATGCCCGGGGGACGGGCGACCCCTAACCTATGGGCTCATGCCCGACCAGCCCCACCAGACGAACGAACAGACGCCCCGCGATTCGGACCCGATCGTGACCCGCACCACGGGCGATCCTGAGAAGACCCGCGCCTTTGCGATCGAGTGCGCGCGCCTGCTCAAGGACGACAAGTGCGAGCACATCGTGATCCTCGATGTCCGCGGGAGGAGCCAGATCACCGACTATGTGATCGTGGGCAGCGGCACCTCGGACCGGCAGATGAACGCCGCGATCGACGACGCGGTCGAGCTGGGCACCGAGCACGGGTTCAGCGCGATGCGCACGAACAAGGACGAGCGCTCGACCTGGCTGCTCGCGGACTTCGTCGATGTCGTTGCGCACCTCTTCGAACCCAACACACGCGCGTACTACGACATCGAGATGCTCTGGGGCGACGCGCCCCGCGTCGACTGGCGCCGCCCCACCGACACCGACGCGTCCGAGCGGGACGGGGCCTGAGCGGTGAGCGGGCCCGTGCGCACCGTGACCGTCGAGCCCGCGAGCGCCCCCGCCTACGAAGTGCGCGTCGGCGCGGGGGCCGCGGAGTCGTTCGCCCCGGACTGTGCGCGGGTGATCGGGCACGAGCCCGGGCGTCTCTTCGCGGCGGTGGACGAGGGCGTCCCGGACGCGTTCGTGCGCCGGGTCGTCGGGGCGTTCTCGGGCGCCGGGTACGCGGTCACCGAGCACCGCGTCCGCGCGACCGAACGCACGAAGTCGCTGGAAACACTGGGCGAGTTGCTGGGCGCCATCGCGGGCGCGGGCCTCGAGCGGCGCGACCCGGTGCTCGCGATCGGGGGCGGGATCGTGGGCGATGTCGCGGGGTTCGCCGCGGCGTCCTACCGGCGGGGTGTGCCGGTCATCCAGTGCCCGACGACCCTGCTGTCGATGGTGGACGCGTCGGTGGGCGGGAAGACGGGCGTGAACCTGACCGTGCGCACGGGCGAGGATCCGGACGGGGGCGAGGCGCTGCTGAAGAACATGGCGGGCGCGTTCCATCAGCCGCGCGCGGTGCTCGCGGATGTCTCGTCGCTCGATTCGCTCCCGGACCGTCACTTGCGCGCGGGGCTGGCGGAATGCGTCAAGCACGGCCTGATCGCGGGCGACTGGGGCGACGCGGGCCTCGCGGACTGGCTCGCGGGCGCGATCCCGGGGGTGCTGGCGCGCGACCGGGCGACGCTGGTCGAGTGCGTGGCGCGGAATGTCGCGGTGAAGGCGCGCGTGGTCAAGGCGGACGAGACCGAGCAATCGAGCACGGGCGGGCGGGCCCTGCTGAACCTGGGGCACACCTTCGCGCACGCGATCGAGACGATCCCCACCCTCAGCCCCGACGCGGATCCGGCGCACGCGCCGCTCCATCACGGCGAGGCGGTCGCGATCGGGCTCGTCGGCGCCTCGGCGTGCGCCGCGGCGATGGGCCTCGTCGACGCATCGCACACCGAGCGCACGATCGGGGCGCTCCGCGCGTGCGGGCTGCCGGTGTCCGTCGGGGGGCTCCCGGATGACGAGACGCTGATCGCGCGGATGCGGCACGACAAAAAAGCCGCGGGCGGGGTGTTGCGCCTCACGCTCCCAACGGGCCCCGCGAGCACGGCGCTGGTGAGCGACCCTCCGCTGGACGCGGTGCGCGCCGGTTGGCGCGCGGTGCGTCGCTAAACACACCCTGTGCATCGTGATTCCGCAGAACCGCCCGGATCGGGGCGGGAGTGTCCCTGTGTTCAAGCGTTCGGCGAGGGGAGGCCGATAACGCGACGGGGAGACGGGTGCGGACGGTGTCCGAACGGGGTTTCAAAGTGCCGAATCCGGCTGGGAGCGGGTCCGATGCGGACAATCGCGATCATCAACCAGAAAGGCGGCTGCGGGAAGACCACGACCGCGATCAACCTCGCGGCGGTGCTCGCCGAGCGGGGGTGCCGGACGCTGCTGGTGGACCTCGACCCGCAGGCGCACTGCGCCGCGGGGCTGGCGGTCCCGCCTGCGAGCATCGAGTTCGACATCGGTGACGCGATGCTGAAGCCCGAGTCGTTCGACCCCGAGCGGCTGCTGTGGCGCGTCTCGCGCGGGCTCGATCTTGCCCCGAGCAGGACGAAGCTCGCGGCGCTGGAGGCGACGCGGGGCGGGCTCGCATCGGCGTCGGAGCGGGAGCACAAGCTCAAGCAGGTCCTCACGCGGATCGAGGGATGGGCGAGCGAGAGCGGGTTCGCGTACGCGATCGTGGACTGCCCCCCCAGTATCGGGCTGCTGACTTTCAACGCGATCACCGCGGCGGACGAGATCATCATCCCCGTCGAGACGAGCTTCTTCAGCCTGCAGGGCGCGACCAAGCAGGCGGCGACGATCAAGAGCCTGGGGCGGCGG
>DLBY01000160.1 GCA_002480345.1 Phycisphaerales bacterium UBA7812
CCGGATTCGAGCGCCGCGCACGCGCGCATCGAGGAGGGCACCCCCGCGGAGCAAGCGCTCGCGCTCGCGGATGTGGCGCGGCGCTTGATGCCCGCGCAGCGGTGGGACGACGCCGCGATGCTCCTCGAAGGCGCGACACTCGTCCTCGAAGGCCACGGGCACGAGGGCGAACGAGCCGCGTATCTCGCGCTGCGGGCGCGGTGCGCCGTCGAGATGGGCGAGCCCGACGCCGCGGAGTCTCTGCTGAGGCAGGCGCATCCGATCGCCGCGAGCACCGCGGGCCCGGCGCGCGAGAGCTTCACCGCTTCGCTCAACCGGCTGGTGTCCGAGTTGAAACAAGCCAACCGGACGGGCGACGCCGCCCGCTGCGCCGAGCTCCGCTTGGATTGAACACCGCTCTGTTCCGCGATCAGTCAGCGACGCCGCGCCCGGCACGCGAGCACACCGGCGCCGAGCATCACGAACCCCGCGGGGCTCGGGATCTTCGCGAAGTCCACGCCCTGGAGATCGATCGCGTAGGCGCCGACCGCGCCCTCACCGACCCACCCCGTGTGACGAAGCAGACCGCCCGGCCCATCCGCCCCGGAGATCTCCGTCGGGCTCGCGAAATCGAAGATCAGCCCGGAGTTCGAGACGGGGTTCCGACCCGCGCCCGCGACCGCGACCGCGTACACGCCGGGCAGATCGAGCACCGCGTTCGAGCCGTCCGTCGAGAGATTCGTGAGCAGCGGCGCATCCGTGTTCGCGTCCGCGTTGTCGTTCGCGAGCAAACCGAGCCCGCCCCCCGCCAGCGTGATATTGAAGACGAACAGCTGCGCGTCGAAGTTCGGGTTGAGCAGCTCCAGGCGGAACGAGGTCGGCGCGTCGACCTGGATGATGTACATGTCCTCGAAGTCGCCCGCCGACCCCTCGCCACCCAGCGTCCCGGAGATCGACGAGATCGCGCCCACCCCGAGCGGCGTCTGCGCCGTCGCGACGAAACTCCCCGCGTCCCCAACCTCCGTCCAGTCCGGACCAGCAATCGCTGAGCCGCACACCAAGGCTGTCAGAATCGAACCACTCCAAATCGTCTTCATGATCGGCCTCCCCCCGCGCGGCGGGAACCCGCCGGCGTGCAAGCCCCGATCATAATCAGAATCGGCCCAAGAACCACCCGGTTCCGGATTTTCCTCACAATATGCGTGCGACCACCAGCGGGATCCTACGGAGATTCTCCCCACGACCCCAGCCTCCGGTCAGTCTCTGGAAAAGCGAAATGCCGAAAGCGAGCGGTGGATCAGCCCTCGTCGAGCATGCCGAGTTGCCACATCATGAACAGACGCTGATCCACCACATCGCGGATCCGCAAGTGCAGCGGCTTGCCGGCCCCGTGCCCCGCGTCGCGATCGACCCACAGCAGGATCGGGTCCTCTGTCTGGTCGCTCGTCGTCGCGGCCTGCAGATACGCCGCCATCTTGCGGGCATGCATCGGGTGCACCCGGGTGTCGTTCTCCCCCGCGGTCAGCAGCACCGCGGGATACTTCGTCCCGGGCTTGATGTTCTGGTAAGGCGAATAGGCGCGGATGAACTTGTACTGGTCCGCGTTCTCGGCGCTCCCGTACTCGGGGACCCAGTACCGCGCCATCAGGAACTTCTCGAACCGCAGCATGTCGAGCAACGGCACCGCGACGATCGCCGCGCTGAAAAGATCGGGCCGCTGCGTGACCATCGCGCCGGTCAGGAGCCCTCCGTTCGAACCGCCGAAAACCCCCAGCCGCTCCGGGCTGGTGTACCCGTTGTCGATGAGGTACTCACCCGCGGCGATGAAGTCATCGAAGACATTCTGCTTGCGATCGAGCATGCCCGCACGGTGCCACTCCAGGCCCTTCTCGCCGCCCCCCCGCAGGTTCGCGACGGCGTACACGCCGCCCGCTTCGAAGAACGGATAGAGCGTCGCGCTGAATCGGGGGGTCATCGGGATGTTGAAGCCGCCGTATCCGTAGAGGATCGTCGGGTTGTTCCCGTCGAGTTCGAGGCCCTTCTTGTGGACGATGAACATCCCGACCTCGGTCCCGTCTTTGGACGAATACTTGACCCGCCGCACCTCGACCGAGTCGGTATCCACGGGGATGTCGATCTTCTCCCACACGACAGGCTCCGCGTCCGGCGTGGAAAGATCGACCTGGTAGATCGTGCTGGGCTCGTTGAACGACGCGTAGGACAGGAACGCCTCGGTCCGGTCCCGCGCCGTCGAGAGACCCGCGGACCCGAACCCCGGGAGCGTGAGCGCGCCCTTCGCCGCCCCGTCGAGCCCGAAGAGATTGATCTTCGTCGACGCGTCCTCCAGGTACGACGCCGCGAGCACACCGTCCGCGACCGAGAACCCACGCAGGATCGCCTCGCTGCGGTGCGGAACGATGTCCGTCCACTTCGAACGATCCGGGTTGTACGGATCGACACGCACGACACGCCCGTTGGGCGCGTTGATGTAGGTCTGCAGGAAGATGTGGTTCCCGACGATCGTGCCGCTGTTCCGGCCGTCCTCCCCGATCAGCACCGGGATCAGGTCCATCTCCCCCGTCCGGAACCAATGGTCCAGGTTGAGCGCCCAGATGTCGTTCGCCGAGGTCGAGGTGTAGTACGACACCACGGCCCAGTGCCCGTCTCGGCCGGGCGTCAGATCAGGGCCCCAGGTCGTCTTGAGCGCCTTCATCCGCTCGTCGGAGACGCCCAGCCCCTCGTAGAGCTTCTCCGCCTCGCGCTGCCGGATGAGCACCGGGTCCTGCGTCCAGTGCCGCCCGATCTCGTGGAACCGGATCTCCGCGGAATACGGGTCGTCCAGGTCTTCCAGCCGCTGGTAGAAGAACGATTCGCCGTCCGGCATCCACCCGCTGAGATTCGTCTTGCCCGGGATCTCGTCGGCGAGCCAGGCCCCGGTGTCCACATCCAGGATCCGCAGGATCGAGTTCTCATCACCCGCGCGATAGGTCCCGAACGCGAGCAGTGACCCGTCATGGTTCGGGACATACCACGACACCGTCACCAGACCATCCTCATCGAGCTTGAACGGATCGATCAGCTCGCGAGGCTCGCCCCGCGCGCCCTCGCGCACATACACGACCGCCTGATCTTTCGCGCCCTCGCGCTTGGAATAGAAATATCGGTTTCCCGCCATCGTCGGAGAGCCGATCGAATCCAGTTCCATCAGGTCCTGCATCTGCCGCTTCAGCTTCTCACGCGGCGCCCGCAGGAACTCGAACCCCGGCGCGCGACCCTCGAGCACCGCGCGGGTGTACGCGTTCTGCGCATCGGTCCACTCCACCACCTCCTCGGTGAGCACACCCATCCGGTTTGCATCCGTGTTGTCCCCCTCCAGCCACTGGTAGGGATCCACGAAGGTCTCGCCGTGATAGTTGTTCGTGACCGGTCGCGTCTCGGTCGGGGGTGGCCCCGCCTCCGCGTCCCCGTTCGCGCCGTTCTGGGCGAACGCGAGCGGGGTGAGCACGATCGCGGCGAGTGCGGCATGAGTGCGGATCTTCACTGGACGAGCCCCTTCGTCAGTCGCATGAACGCGGTCTCGAGGTTCACGGCCTCTTCGGAGAACTGCGCGATGCGGAAACCGTTGTTGACCAGCACATTGGGCAGGTCGGTGTACGACCGCCCGGGTGCTTCCTCGTATTCTACATGGATGACGCGGACCGGCGCCCCCGTCTCCGTTGTGTCCTCGCCATCGATCACACCGACGCGCCGGACACCCTCCAGCCCCCCCAGCAGCTCCGCCGCCCGCTCGGTGCCCTCCGCGACGCCGATGTGGATCACATGCCCCACCCGGGCCTTCTTGAGGATCTCCCGCACCGAACCCGAATACAGCAGCTTGCCTTTCTCGATGATCCCCACCACATTGCACAACTCCGCCAGCTCGTGAAGAATGTGGCTCGAAATCAGGATCGTCTTGCCCATCCGCTTGAGTTCTTTGAGCAACTCCCGGATCTCGATCCGGGCCCGCGGGTCGAGCCCCGACGCGGGCTCGTCCATCAGCAGCACCTTCGGGTCGTGCAACAGCACGCGCGCGATGCTCAGCCGCTGCTGCATGCCCCGGCTCAGCGAGTTCACCTCCGCGGCGCTCTTGTACGCAAGGTCCGTCAGCTCCAGCACATCCCCCACCACCTTCATCCGCTCACGGCCGTGGATGCCGTACGCGCTCGCGAAGAACTGGAGATACTCCATCACCACCATGTCCTCGTAGGCGCCCATGAAATCGGGCACATAGCCGATGACTGGCCTGATCTGCCGGTTCTGATACCCCACCGTTAACCCGTCGATCTGCGCCTGCCCGCTCGAGGGCTTCAGCAGCGTCGCGAGGATCTTGATCGTCGTCGTCTTCCCGGCGCCGTTCGGGCCGATGAACCCGAAGCAGTCCCCCTCCTCGATCGTCAGGTTCAGATTGTCCAACGCCACGAGATCCCCGTAACGCTTCGTCAGGTTGATCGTTTCGATCATCGGCACGGCGACGCACTCCTCACTCGAGACTCAGATCCCGCTGCCATCCGCGTCCGGAACATACCCGGGGGGAGTGGGCTCGAGCGGATACACCCAGCGAACCACCGTCCGGCCCCGCGCCGGGACCGATGCACCGTCCACCGTCAGCGGGATCGGGAGCGCCCCCTCCTCGTCCTGCACGAGCTGCCCGATCACGATCACGCAGGGCTGCGTGAACCACCGGCTCAGGTCCAGCCCCTGCGCGTCCCGTACCGCGGGCAGCGCCGAGGAACGCCCCTGCGCCAGGCTGGTCAGAAAGTCCGCCCGCCCGATCATGTCCAGAAGCGAGATCGCCGCGAGCCGACGCGCGATCGGGTCCTGGATCGTCGGGGAGCCCGCGCCGAACCCGCGGGGCGCGCCCAGCGCGCGCATGCTGTCCAACCAGCCCACCGCGCTGCGATCGCCCGTCGTGCCCGCCGTGATCACGCCCAGGTCCAGCCGGTCCCCCGGCGCCCAGGGCGCCGCGAGCGTGTTCGAGAAGACCCGCGAGGGCATCCAGATCGACGCGATCGACTGCGGCGCCTGCAGCCTCCGCTGCCCCGCGACGACCACGATGTGCACATTCTCAAGATCCCCCGGGAGATCGTGCACCAGTTCGCCCGTCACGAGCGCCGCATCCGGGTCCGCGAGGATCAGCCGCGCCTCGTCCGCCGCGCCGGGTTGCCGCGCCGGACGCGGGAGATTCAGCGCAGGCGCCCCGGACCACTGCGCGCGCACCTGCTTGATGGTGGAACGAACCGGGACCGTCATCGACGAGGGACTGCGCGCCGAAATCGCGTACCCCCGATTATCCGGGAACCCACCCACGCCGACCGCCGGAGGCGGGGGCGTCCACGGGTTGAGCAGATCAGCCGACCCCGCCTCGCCGATCTCGATCGTGGACTCCCCGTAGCTGGGAACGAGCACACTGAGCCAGGAGGTCGCGGTTTGGGTCGCCGTCCCGTGCACCCCGTCCACGAAGGTCAGGTGCGTCGCGCGCACGGAGTTCGGACGCAGCGCCGTCGCCCCCGCCCACGCGATCGCGGTGAACACCGCGCTCGCACCGATGAACGCGATCCAGGCCCGGCTGCGCTGCCCCGACCGCGTCAGCAGCAGAAACCCGAGCGGGCCCGCGACGAGCCAGTACAACGCGAACACGCCGAGACCGAGCAGCACGCCCTTGCCCGCGTCGCCCGTGAAGTCGATCGCACGCTCGATGCCGTCGTCGAGGTCATAGACCTCGCGTTGCTGCACCGCCGCGGATAGATCGACGCTCGTCGCCTTGATCTGCTCGAAGGTGTCCAGATTCACGCGCTTGCCGAGCACGCGATGCCAGATCGTCTCCGCGTCGAGCGTGTCGAGCGCCGCGAGGGCATCCGACGCAATGTCGAGCCCAACCAGCGTGACCATCCCCTGCCCGAAGATTCGCCGCGTCACGACCGGCGCTCCATCGGGGCCCGCGAGGATCGGGCTCGCGTCCAACCGCGTCGCATCCGGCGCAGGTTCAAGCGTGTGCACCACCGCGGCGTCCGGGAGCCTTGACTCGACACGCAGCGTCAGCAGCGGCCGGTACGGCTCCAGCGACACCCCCTCGCGACGCTCGACACGCACCGCGGGCAGCAGATCAGAGAGCGGGTTGCGCCCCGCGCCCGCGGTCCAGGTCTGCCCGACCGGGGGCAACAGCACGACGAGGTGCCCCCCCCGCGTGACCCACTCGCGGATCGCGCGCGCACGATCCGCGTCCAACGCGTTCGGGTCCGTGTCCGCGCCCCCCCGGCTCCAGACCAGCACGCTGTACGGCGCGAGCCCCTGCCAGCGATCCGGGATATCCCGGAGGTTCAGACCCGTCACCACCTCCGTCGCCGCGTTCCCCAGCGGCGTGTGGCGGATCGGCCCCACGATCGCGACCCCGTACTGACGCAATCCCGCGTCACGCGTCCCGATCACCCCGATCATCGCGCTCTCGCCCTGCACCAGCGCCGTTGTATCGATGACCGCCCGCCCCAACACCCGCCCGGCGCGGAAGCCGCCCTCCGTCTCGATCGCCTCGTGCGCGCTGACCGAGAGCCGCCCGATCTGTGACGGATAGGGCATGGGCGCATACAGCCAGACCGAGCGAGCCCGCTCGGGGTCACCCACCACCGTGCGCTCATAGGAGGGCGGGTCCCCGTCGCGATCGAGCCCCCCCAGCCGCAGCACGATCTCGCGCTGCGAGAGCGCCGAATCGCGGTACTCGACCAGCACCCCTCCCCACGACCCCGCACGCGTCCGCCCGCCGGGCCCGAGCTTCGCGATCCGCAGTTCGACCTCGTCGCGGACGACGGGTGATGACGCCTCTTCTTCCGATTCCGCGGGATCATCCTGAGCCGTGAACGCCAGCCCGGGACCCGAAACCGTTGCCAGCACCAGCGCCATCACGACCAGCAGCCAACCCGGCGCCCGAACGACGCGGGATCGCTCGCGGAGCCGGGGGCGGGCGTTGGGTCGTTCTTCCACAGATCTCACGCGGCGTTGCCCCTCGTTTCCGGGTTCCGTCCATTGTAAGGTCGGGACCCGTTCCGGGCTGCAGCGGCGCCGCCCGAACCTCGCTCAAGCCGGTCCCGCGCCGGACCGATGCTTGGTTCGATGCGCGGGTTCACCGATGTCACTTGGATGATCCTCGCCCTGATTTCGGGGCTCGGGATCCTCCAGATCCTCCGCGCCCTCGCGATCACCGTCCGCAACCAGACGATGATCCACGATCTCCGCGTCGGGGTCTCCGAACTCCAGGTCCAGCAGTTCCACGCCCAGATGCTCCGTCACGGCATGACCCCCCGTGACGCGGGGGTCGAGATCCTGGATGACGACGGATCCGTCACCGCCGACGATCCATCCAGCGCGAATGGTCCGGTCGCTCCGGAAGGCCGCGACGAAAGCCCAGAGGCCGAGGAACCGACTCGCCGGGCGGCCTGACCCGACGCACGCTCACGATCATCCCATCTCGAGCAGTTCCTGGATGAACGCGACATGCGCGCGTGCACCCAGCCGGAAACTGCTCAGCTCGAACTTCTCGTTGGGCGAGTGGATCCTGTCGTCCTCGAGCCCGAAGCCCATGAAGATCGTGTCCAGCCCGAGCGTGTTCTTCAGCATCCCCGCGACCGGGATCGAGCCGCCCGACTTGATCATCGCGACATCCGTGTCCGACACCCGCTTGAGCGCCCGACGGGCCGCCTGCAGATAGTCCGAATCCAGCGGAAGCGTCACGCCCAGGCCCGTCCCGTGGTCCGCCACCTCGCTCCAGCGGCAGCCCTTGGGCGTGTGCTCCGCGAGCCACTGTTTGAACGACGCGAGGATCTTCTTGGGATCCTGGTTCGCGACGAGGCGAAAGGAGACTTTCGCACTCGCGTGGCTCGGGATCACGGTCTTTGCGCCGTCCCCGATATAGCCGCCCCACATCCCGTTGATGTCGCATGTCGGGCGCGCCCACTCTCGTTCGGTCATGGTGAAGCCCTTCTCGCCCACATCGCCATCGGGCCCCAGCCCGATGTCGGCGAGTTGTTCCACCTCGTCGATGCCCAGCTTCTTCCATTCCGCGCGCTCCTCCTCGGTGAGCGGCGCGACATCGTCGTAGAAACCCGGGATCGTCACCCGGTAGTCCTCGTCCCACAGCTTCGCGAGCGTCTTGGCGAGCTCGTTCAGCGGGTTGGGACACTTGCCCCCCCACGCGCCGGAGTGCAGGTCCTGGTCGGACGCGTGCAGCGTGAACTCGGTGTACACCAGCCCGCGCACGCCGTAGGTGATCGCGGGGCGTCCCCGCCCCAGCATCGTCGTGTCGCTGATGAGTACGACATCGCACTTCGCAAGTTCATCTCTGTGCGCCTCGACAAACCGCTCGAGGTTCACCGAGCCCGATTCTTCCTCGCCCTCGATCAGCACCGTGAACGGCACGCCCCCCGCGGCCTTGCCCGAGGTCTCCTTCCAGGCGCGCATCGCCTCGAGGAACATCGTGACCTGCCCCTTGTCGTCCTGCGCGCCGCGCGCCACCACGCGCTCGCCCACCTTGCCCTCCGCGGGCTTGACCACGGGCTCGAAGGGCGGGCTGTCCCACAGCTCCAGCGGGTCCGGGGGCTGCACATCGTAATGCCCGTAGAACAGGATCCGCGGGCCGGTATACCCCGGGTCCGCGGGCGAATGACCGAACACGACGGGCTGCCCCCGGTGCCCCTTCTCGGGCACCGCGGTCTCGACGAGATCGACCTCGAAACCCGATTCACGCAGGTGGTCGCGGCACCACTCCGCCGCTTTCCGGGTGTCGGGGTCAAACTTCGGATCCGTCCCGACGCTGGGGATGCGGAGCCATTCCATCCAGCGGTCGATGGAAACCTGGTCGTGCGAATCGAGCCACGCGAGGGCGCCGTCCACGGACATGCGTCTGCCTTTCTGTGCGAGTGCGAACCAACCCGGGGCGACGCGGACGCGCCCCGTTCAACCACCATAGCGCCGCACCGGAGAGGGGCCGATCCCGGGAACCCGACTCAGGGCGAGGTGGGCTCGCCCTCGCCCGCGGGGTTCTCGCCGGTTGCCGGTGCGTTGGGCTTGCCGGGCGTCGCGCCGGGCGGCGGGACCGGGCTGAACTTCAGCACCCGGTACCGCCTCGTCCCGTCGTCGCTGTCCGCCAGGCGGGCGAAACCCGGGGGCACGAACCGCCCGTCCGCGGACCGGATCTCCGCATCGGGCCGGATGACGCGCCCGTTGATGTTGGGTTTGTCGCCCTCTCCCCCGTCGCAGACGAACACCGAGTCGACGATCTCGCCCAGGTCGTCGCGCAGCACGATCGTGTAGGACGAGTTCTCGATCGCGTTGGCGCGCAGCGGCTGGTCGGGCTCGATCTCGTAGTGCTCGGTGAACTCGGGGTTCGCGAGCAGGAAGTAGCCGCCCCCGTCGATGCGCCCGCCCAGTTTGATGGGCGAGTCCGCGTCCGCGGTGCCGAACGCCTTGTCCGCGTCGGAATCCCACAGTTCGATCGACCACCCCGAGAGATCGACCTCCGTCATTCCCGTGTTGTGCAACTCGATGAACTCGCAGTCCTCCGCCGCGGTCGAGCCCAGCACCTCGTTGAGGCGGACCTCCGCGCCGGCGCCCGCCCCGAGCCCGCCGAGCAGAAGGCCCGCAATCACTGTTCGAACGCTCTGACGCATCGCGGTTCCTCCCAGCGGGGAGTGTACCGGGACGGGCGCACAAGAAAGGCCCGCCGCTCGCGCGACGGGCCCTCTCTCTTCAGTCCGTGATGATCAGCGAGTCGCGTCCGCGATCAGCGGCGGCGACGGCCGGCGGCGATGCCGCCCAGGCCCAGCACCGCGAGGGCGGCGGGGGCGGGGATGTTCGCCGCACCGGGGGTCGCCGAGGGGGCGGGGCGGGGGATGAACTCGAG
>DLBY01000071.1:0-15908 GCA_002480345.1 Phycisphaerales bacterium UBA7812
GGCGCCCGCTCCGCGAGGGCGACTGCGTGCCGATCGGTCGTGTGCCCCGCGGCCTGCGGGTCGGTCCCCTCGATGCCGGTCTCGTGCGAGACCTGGAGCGTGCTCTCACGCGATCGACGCTGCGGGTTGTTCCGGGCGCTCACAGCGGGATGTTCGGCGACAGCGCCCGGGCGAGGCTGGCAGCAGTCGAATTCGGGATCGACCCGGCGAGCGATCGGACCGGTGTCCGGCTGCGCGGCGCGGCGCTGGACCCGGACGCGGTCTCGCTCGAAGAATCCGAGGGTGTCGTCCCGGGGTCGGTGCAGGTCCCGCCGTCGGGCGAGCCGATCGTGCTGGGCGCGGACGGGCCCACGGTGGGCGGATACCCCGTGATCGCGTCGGTGATCGGCGCTGACCTCCCCGCGTTGGCGCAGCTCGCGCCCGGCGCTCGCGTGCGTTTCGCGTGGACGGATCTTGAGAATGCGCACTCGGCCTTGCGCGAACTCGAGGCATTGATTGAGCGGGTTGCCCTGCCCGGTCGCTCGGCGCACTATGTCGAGGACCGGGACCCGGGAGCAAGTCGGTGACACACGGACGGATCGAACTGGGATGCGATACGGGCGAGGCCTCGACCGACGCGGCGCGCGCACAGGAGCGGGCGCTGCTCGAGCATGTCTCCGCGGTCAGCATCGCGTGCGGCGGGCACGCAGGTGATGCCGACTCGATGCGCGCGGTTGTGCGCGATGCTCGCGAGCGCGGCTGCGCGATCGGGGCGCACCCGTCGTATCCGGACCGGGCGGGGTTCGGGCGCACCTCGATGGCGATGGAAGAAGTCGATCTCCTCGATGCGGTCGCGGGTCAGGTCGCCTCGCTCGCGGCGGTGTGCGCTGAGCTTGGGACGCGGATCGCGTTCGTGAAGCCGCACGGCGCGCTGTATCACGATATTTCTCGGGATCCCGGCCTCGCTCTCTCGATTGCAAGACGGTTCGCGGAGATCGCACCGGGAGCCGCGATGGTGGGCCCGATCGGCGCACCGGCGATGGATGCCTGGGAGAACACGGGGACGGCAACCCTCTGCGAGGGGTTCGCGGACCGGATGTACGAGTCCGACGGCTCGCTTCGGCGCCGATCGCTTCCCGGTGCGCTGATCGGTGATCCGGAGATCGCGGCGGCGCAGGCGCTCCGGCTCGCGCCGTCGTGCGCGATGCTGTGCGTGCACGGGGATTCGCCGGACGCGGTCGCGATCGCGTCGGCTGTGCGCGCGGCACTCGAATCGAACGGATATGCGGTGGGCGGCGTGCTGGACTAGAGGGGATTACCCCGCGTCTCACTCGCCTCCCGATTTCTCGCTTTCCTGTTTCGCGGCACGCTCGAGACGCCCGAAGTAGTGCCGGACCGCGTCGTGATACTCGCGAGGGACCTGCATCGACTCGATCGCTTCGGCCGCCTGGACGGCGGAGGCGTTGACCGCTTCTCCGAACTGGGCGGTCGCCTCGCCGCGGATCTGCGAGCCGTAGACCATCGTGGACCCGATGATGGGCCCCCCGTTGTTCGCGACGCTGGTCTTCTCGGCCTTGAGCATGTAGTCATCGCGGGCGGCGAGCGGTTCGTCGAGATCGTTGGCGACATCCGCGGATCCCGCGCGTTGCCCGCCCTTCCCGCTGCTGTTGGGGTTCTCGCAGAGCGACTCGCCGTAGCCTGACATCTGGGCCCGGCACTCGCCCATCGCCTGCTGGAGCGCCTGCATCTCGGCGCTTGCCATCTCGCTGGCGGAGAGCTGATCGCTCATCTGCTGCATCGCGTTCTGCATCGCCTGGCTGTTCGCCATCTGCTGGCCCGCTTGCTGGCTGTTGGCGTTCTGCCCGCCCTGACCCGGGTTCTCGCACTGGGCCTGCATCTGGTCGGCGAGCTGGCTCATCGCCTGGGCCATGGACTGCATCGCCTCGTTCGCCTTCGCCTGGCCCATCGCCTGGTTCAGCAAATCCTGCTTCTGCTGCTCGGACAGCCCCTGCATCTGCTGGAGGGCCTCCCGGAGCGCGTCGGGATCGCGGGCGAGCCTCTCGGCCTGCTCCGCGTCCATGCCCTGCTTCTCGAGCTCCTGCTTCAGCGCTTCGGCCTGCTGCGCCATCTTTTCCATCTGCTCGGCGAGCGAGCGGAGCTGCTCCGCGGCCTTCATTTTGTCCTCGTCGGACATCGACCCCTGCTGGATGGACTTGTTGAGGTCCTCGAGCGCCTTCTGAGCGTTCTTGAACTGCCCGCGCGAGAGCGAGCGGGCGAACTCGACCATCGGGCCCGGCCCGGGCGTTTTGAGGCGCTGGATGTTCTCCTGCAGAGCCTGTGCCTGCTGGGCCTGCTCGCCTTTCATATTCTCATCAAGGGTCTCGCTGAGCTTCGTGAGCTTTTTGAGGGCCGCCCGGTTCAGTTCCTCGGCGCTGCGGGGCTTCTCGGGCTCGGCCGCGTCGAGGGGTGCGTCCTCTTCCTCGAACTCCACGCCCGCGCGGTCGAGGATTTCCTTGAGTTCGTTCTCCCGGGAGGTGATCTCGAGTGCCGTCGTTCGGATCTCGGCCTGCTGCTCTTCCTCCGCGGCCTGGCGATCGAGCACACCCGAGAGGTCGTAACGCGGTGCGAGCCAGAACACGCCCCCCGCGAGAAGCATGATGACGAGCGGTGCCTGCCAGCCGCGAGGGGCGGTGAGCGGGACCGCGTCGCGCATCACGATGCGGCGGGCGCGGTCCGCGGCGGATTCCCGAACCGCGACCGCCCACGCGGAGTCGTTGCCCCGCAGGCTCACCGCGGTGGAGAGCGTCTCCCGCAACCCGGCCCGTCTGTCGAGCTCATCGGCGAGCGCGATCCCTCGCGGGCGACGGACCCACGCGACGACCATAGCGGTGAGCAGCGTGACCCCCGCGGCGGCGCCCGCGATGAGCGGCCAATCGAATGCGAGCGGGCTGAGCTTCTCGGTCGCGATGAGCACGAGCAGCACCGACGCGGAGGCGGTCGCCATGACCACCAGCGCGCACAGGAACAGGTTCACGGAGAGTCGGCGGGCGGCGTGTGCGAGTGCTCGCTGGATGTCCTGCATCGGGGCTCCCTGTCGCGTCGTCCGGTTCCGGTGCTCGATTCGGGTGCTTCGCTGGACGAGTGTACCACCCGCCCTTGGTTCTACGAACCGAGCCGACCGGGGTTTCATTCAGGGAATTGTTCGGAATCGCGAGCCTTCGGGTTCACCCGGTGCTGGAATTCACGCGGAGAGACCCGAACAAAATATAATCAGAGATCATCAATCGTCGGCGCTGATGGACCGCGGGCCCATCTTGCCGGCGGTGCGTTCCATGTAGCCGTCGCCCCGTTTTTCGTACTTGGTGAAGCCCAGCCGATCGAGGTTTTTGTCGCTGAGCATGCTCTTGGCCTTCATGTCCGACCATTTGCCCGCGATGTTGGGCGCCTGGGGGACACGCCGGACCTTGCGGCCCTCGTGCTTTTTAAGCGGCTCGTCCTTGATGGACTGGACGACCTCGAAGCACTCGTCGGTGGGGTTCCCGTCGTCGTCGAGATAGGCGTAGACATAGGTGGGCATGCGCAAGGATACGCACGGCCCCGCGCTGCGGATCACGCGTCGGCAACACCCGCGGCAGGGCTCGAACCTGCGACCTCTGCTTTAGGAAGATGCCGCCCGCCATGCGCAACCACCCGAAAAATAAATCTGTTACGATCAACGAAGTGACCCCTACCCCCGACAGTACCCCCGAAACGCGCCCCGCCCGACGCCCCGGCCGACGCCCCGGAACGGCCCCGGAGCACCCCGAGCTGCCCCCCGTCCCCGACCCCTTCGGGCCCGGCCTGATCAAACTCACCGCCCACCGCGGCACCGGACGCTGGCGCAAACGCCACAAGGGCCGCGACTACTACTTCGGCACCCTCGACAACCCCCGCGCCGCCATCGATGAGTATGTGAAACGCTGGCCCGCCATCATCAACCCGAGGCCCGCCGCCCCCGCGACCACCACCCTCTTCGACGCCTTCGGGGCCTACCTCGGCGAGTGCGACCGCCGCGTCGAACGCGGCGACATGTCCCACTCCAGGCGGCAGCGGTACCTGGGCACGCTCCGGGCGATCGCCGACTACTTCGGCTCCGAACGCCCCCTCGGGGAGATCTCCACCGTCGAATGGGCCGAGGCCGTCCACGACTGCTTCGGCAAGCGGGCCCCCACCAACCGGAATGTCACCATCCAGGAAATCCGCACGGCGCTCGCCTGGATCGAGCGGAACCTCGGCGCCGCGGCGACCACCGGCGACGCGCTCCGCCCCGTGCCCCGCCGGCTCATGCGCCGCCACGAGCGGCTCAAGGGCCCGCAGCTGGTCACCCCCGCCCAGGTCCGCCGGCTGCTCAAGGTCTGCCGGTCGACCGAGGACCTCGGCAACGCCGACAACGCGCTGACCGAGGCGTGCCTGCTCCTGGCGATCAACGCGGGGATGCGGCAGGCCGACATCGCCCAGCTCACGCCCCACTACTACCGCGTCTTCCGGGCCCCCCGCGACGGCATCCGCGGATGGATCAACGAGCCGCGGGCCAAGACCGAAAGCCCCCGCCGCGTGCCCCTCTGGCCCGAGACGGCCGACGCGATCGAACGCGTGCGGGCCGAGCGGCCCGACCCCGGGCGGCTGCTCACGAGCCGGGACGGCTCCCCGCTGATCTACGAGAACACCGACCTGATCGCGAAGCGGTTCGCCCGGCTGCGGGCCCGGGCCTGGCCCAACCCCGACAGCCCGCACCGGGCCGTCACCCTCGACCGCTTCCGGCGGACCTGGGTCACCGTCGCCAAGAAGGCCCGCGTCGACCCGCCCGACATGGCCCCCACCGCCCGCCGGCTCATCGCGGGGCACGCCACCGAGGATGTCCACGAGGCGTACAACCAGGAGGTCCCCGACCGGGCGATGATCCAGATCGTCGGGCATGTCCGCGCGTGGCTCTACGGGGCATGAGGGCCCTCAGGGCGAGAATCCGTTGACATACACCGTCGCCGCCTCGCCGGACACCAGGTCGACCTGGAGCCGCAGCCCCCCGCCTTCCCCCATCGCGCGGAGCACGGTGCCGCGGTCGAAGAGGCACACGATCGTCTCCCCTTTGCCGACCCGGGCCGGGTAGCCGATCTCGGCCTCGTTGTGCGGGGCCGCGGACGCCCAGCCATCCGCTCCGTCCTCGACCCGGTCCGGCGACGGCAGGGCGTACAGGGTGATCTCGCGGATCTCGACCGGGCGGCCCTCGTTGCTGAGCGTGACCGCGAACAGATCACCCCACATCGGCGCACCGTCGGCCGCCGTCTCCTCGTTGATCCGGGAAATCACCGGCCCGGGCACGCCCAGCGCGGGGGCGTGCCGCTCGGCGTCCAGGTACAGGTACGAGCCGAACCGGATCTCGTCCTGCGCCGCCGCGTGCCGGTAGCTGAGCCAGGAGACCCCCAGCGCCGCGGCACCGAAGATCATCCCCGACAGCCCCGCCGCGATCGAGACCCACTCGCTCAGCTTCCGCCCGGGCGACCCGCCGCCGCGATCTCCTGTTCCCATGCCGCGATGGTAGCGGCGATCCGGTTCGGTCCGGGGTCGCTCGCCCGGCTCGAGCCGCCCGGCTGCCCCCCTGATCGGGACCGATAAGCCCGCGACCGACGCCCCATCCGTGCCCGAGCCACGCCGCCCCGCGGTCGAACGCCCCCGCCCCCCTGAATCCGCGTCGGAACCGTGCCGATCGGAAGCGTGTAAACTCTCGTGCCCGAGGGCCCCGATGAACACGGTGCCCGCCCGCGCCGTAGAAGAGAATGCCCGTGCAGATGACCGGATCCAGCATCGTGACCGCCGGCGCGTTCAACGCCCGGATCATCACCCCGTCGTGGCTCGTCGGGGAGGGGATCGTCTCGCTCGATTCGCCGGGCGACGGGGTCGAGGGCGAGCTCACCTTCCCCGCCTCGAACCCCGCGGACACCAAGATGCGATTCGAGATCGCCGGCTTCCGATGGGAAGTCTCCGCGTCCCGCGTGTTCATCGGCTCCGACGGCCCCGACAGCCCGGCCGACCTCGTGGCCCGCCTCCTCGACGCGCTGCCGCACACGCCGATCGTCGCCGTCGGCTCGAACTTCGACTTCCGCGTCGAGCGGGGCGACGGAGACAAGCTGCCCCTGGGGCTCCGCCTGGGACGGCAGCCGACCCCGGGTCTCGCCGAGATCACCGAGTCGAGAGCGACCCTCGCGGGCGTGACCGGGGGCGGAACGGCCTGCACGATCGCCGTCGCCGCGCGGGACAACGAGATCCTCGCGAACGCGAACTATCACCGCCCCATGCAGGCTTCCGACCGCCGGGCGGTGATCGAGTCCGCGAAGGCCGCCGCCGCGGAGTTCATCGCCGACAGGCGGACCGCCGAGGAAACCGTCGCGGATCTCCTGGGCGGAGAGGGGGCCGCATGACCACGCTCGCATCGGGCCCGGCATCGTTCTCGACCGCGGCGTCCACGCTCTTCGACCCGCTCGCCGAGGTCCCGCCGGACACGCACGGGAGCGGCTGGGTGCACGACATCTACGCGACCGAACTGCTCCGCGACCGGAGGGCCGTCCCCGAGATCGAGAACACGGTATTGAGCGTCATCTCCGAGCACATCAGGGAGTCCGCGGGCGGTGATCTCGGTCGTTTTCAACTCGATGACCCGGCCGGCGGCCTCCGCGTGTGGCGTCTATCGCCCGCGCCGGCCGGCGATGGGTTTGCCGAGCTGGTCGAGAGGCTCCTGGCGGCGGCGGCGCCTCGCGCGGCGACCGAGCGCCGCCGCGTTGCCTCGGTGATCCTCTCCTCTTCGTCCTCCCGCGGCATGTGCGGGCGGATCCGGTCGCTCTGCGATACCGCGGCGGCGTCCGGCTCCGAGTACGCGCTCGATGACGCGATCGATGTGCTCGCCGACCCCGCGATCCCGTTCGCCGAGCTCGCCGAGCTCGCGCGTCGGATGGCGGGCGATCAGCCCATCGCCGACGCGGTGTTCGACTGGGCGGCGTGGTCCGAGGACGCCCGCCACATCCTGATCCGCGCGGCGGGGTTCCGCGGCGACGGCTCGTTCTACCCGCTCGCGGAGTGGTTGATCCGACCGGGGGAGGAATCCCTGCACATCTCCCGGGTCGATGCGCTCGCCAATCTCGCGGAAGCTCGGGACGATCGTGCTCTCGCGTTGGACATGCTCCGAAAGACCGCGGCCCGCTCCCCGCACCGCCGGGTCCGGGAGGCCGCGCGTGCGGCGATCGAAGACCTCGGGGCGTAACGCGTGGCGGGCTGGGACGCGACCAAAGAGCAGCTCACGGCGCATGCCCCGGTCTACCTTCGCCGCGTGCCGAAGAGCGGCAGCTGGCGCCTCCCCGACACCGGGAACGATCCGGGCGCGGTCGAGCACTGCACGGCCTGCTTCAAAGACAACCAGGGGATCAGCGTGTGGCGGATCGAAACCGACGCCGACACCGCCCGCGTGGTCGCCGGGATGAACGATCGCCGCGATCCCATGCACAACGAGCAGGTCGTCCTCTGCCTGACCGAGGCGGATCTCGATTCGGCCGGCGCCCGCATCCGCCGGTCGCCCGGCCTCGCCGGGTGCGGCTACGCGAAAGATCGCCACTTCGACATCGAATACGACCCCGAGCGGGTCCGGGCGTTGATCCGCGTGCTCCACGCGAGAGAGGCCCGGACCGTGAAGCTGAACAAAAACAGCATGAAAGACGCGATCAGCGAAGCGGCGGGCTCGGGGTGCCGCGTGCACGCCGAGGCGCCGTCGTGCCCGTGCCCGCCCGCGTCGTGACCCGCCCGTGTCACCCGTCACCCCGCCGCTCGGCGCGGCTCTTCGCCGGCGTGCGCTTCAGGCCGTGGAGCTCCTCGGGCCGGTCATCGGTGCGGACCGGGGGAGGTTCGGCGGGCGGCAGGTAGAACAGCACGCGCACCTGCCCGTCGGCCAACCGCGAACGCTTCATCTTCAGTCGGGACATCATCAGCCCCGCGGCGAGCTCCTCGGGGTCGGCGTCGGCGATGTAGCGGACAACCTCGCTCCTCATGCCTGCCCCTCCTCGATCTCGTTTTCGCTGACGACCTGGTATTCATCAACGACCCCCGAGTGGCCCGGGGCGATGATCTCGAAGACGCGGCGGTCGGTGCCGTTGCCCGAGGGGAGGTGCACGGTGTAGCCCATCGTCTCGAGCGACGGCGAGAGCCGCCGCAGCTCCCCGCCGAACCGCTTGTCTGTGATCGAGAGGCACTTGGGCGACCCGCCCGCCGGCGTGATCGCCTTCTTGATCTCCCCGGCGGTCCCGCGGACCACACCGGACGCGTCGACGGTCTCGAGGAGCAGCTGGCACACCGGCGAGCCCTCGGTGACATCGCGCGCCACCCGGTCTTCCTGGCCGAGGTAGGTCGGCAACGCGTCCGCGCCCGTTGCGGCGTCCATCGCGCCGAGCAGAAGAGCGAAGTCTGCCATCCGGGGCTTCTCGGTCAGCACCACACGGGGCAGCTCCGCGAGCGTCGCCGCGAACAGGTCGAGCAGCCCGCCGAGCAACCGGGGGTGCGCGGCCGCGAACTCGCGGGCGAGCTCGTCCTCGCACCGGCGCGCCGACGCGTCGATGCGCTTGAGGTCGCCGAAGACCGCCCGCTCGGCGAAGTCGCCGCGGATCGCCGACAGCTCGATCGAGTTGAGGATCGCCGCCCGCTTGAACGACACCACGGTCGGTGTCTTGTCCTTGTAGAGCGTGCGCTTCACGATGCCCCCGCCCGTGCACACCCGGCAGAGTGAATCGCTGAGCTCGTTGCTGATCGAGCTCACATTGTCCAGCGTGATCAGCCTCGAGGACGCGGCCGCCATGATCATGGCGTCGTTGTCACGCGGCGGCTGGCGGTCTTCGACGGGGCTCGGGTCGACCAGGCGGGCGATCATGCGTGTCGCGGACGACTTCCCGGTGCCCTGCCCGCCGAGCAGCACGAGGAACGGGCACGGCACGCCCGGGCGCCAGACCGCGAGCATCCACCCCAGGACGACCGGGAGGACCTGCTCATCGAAGTTCACGAACCGGCCGAGGTCGGCCGGGTCTCCGCCCCGCTCGGGTTCCGGCATCGCGCCGGTCAGGGGCGTGCGGCGGAAGACGACCGGTGAGCGGTCGACGACCTCCCATGCGCCCTCGCGCACGACGATCGCGCGGCCCCTCGCGTCCCCGAGGTCGATCACCGCCGCCGACCTCTCGCCGGGCAGGTCGGCGACCCGCAGCCCGATCGGTTCGATCGGGGACCTGCGGGCGTTCGCGGCGATCACGCGGATCGCCGCGATGATCGCCTCGCCCGACGCGGCGTCCCCGGTCTCATCGAAAAAGATCCGGGCGAGCTCATCGCCGAAGTCCCCGTAGAGCACATCCCACGCGAGCGCCGGGCCCTCGAGCGGGATCGCGAAAGGGTCCCCGCCCTCCTGGGCCCGCGCGAACCGGAACCGCTTGTTCGCGAGCTCGATGAGCTGCGTCGCGGCGCTCGCGCGGGGACCGCCGTTCCGCTTTCCCGCCGGCGGCTCGGGGGAGACGGGCTCCGAGGTGAACCCCTCGGGGAGTCGCAGTCGCGGAGCATCGGTCATGCATCACCGTCCCCGTCCCCCTCTCCCGATTCCTCACTGCCCGCGAATCCGACGAGATCGGTCTCGTCGATGTCCAAGTACGCCGCGAGAACCTCGGCCTGCGTCTCCCCGCCGAACACCTCTTCCCACGATCGCACGGGCGGGACCTGGAGACCGAACCGGCGGAGCAGGTCCACGATCGCGACCGTCGCGGGGTCCGCGTGACCGGTGAACGCGTAGTCGAAGCCGCACACGAGCACGGGCCGCGCGATCACCGCCTCGGCGATGTCGAAGTGCACCGTCCGGCGTCCCTGGTACCCCACCACCGAGCCGCCGCCCAGCCGGGCCGCCGCGACCATCGGCGCCAGCCCGGCGACGAAGTACGAGGCCACCGGGGCCTGTGTGTCTCGGTCACGCACGGCATCGAGCAGGGGCCTCGGCCACTCCTCGTGATTCGGGAGATAGAGCCCGTCGGGCGGCTCGTACCCGGCGACCGTCCCTCCGTCCGGGCCGACGATGTCGATGCCGACCGGGAGCCCCGTGCCCGAGAAGATCGGGATTGTGAAGCCCTCGACAACCCCGCCCGGCGCGAGCGTGCCGTCCTCGTCTTCGACCACGCTCGCGTCGATCCAGCCGATGCCCAGGAAATCGTGCAACTCGACCCCGAAGCCCGGGCCCGGGCAGATCCGGTTCGCCTCGGCGATCCGCTCGGGGTCGCTGAGCAGCGCCCGCCGCGCCCTCGCCTGGATCTCGCCCGGGGACCGGCAGAATCGGGCGTAGTGCTCATCGTCGCGGAGCACCTGCGAGTGCCGGAGTTTGCCGCGGCCCTCCGTGGTGCGGTGCAGGTCGTGGATCTCATGCAGGTCCCCGAGTGAGCCCGCGAGCTTCTTCCGTGTCGCCCGCCAATCGATCGTCGTGTCGCCGTCCATCGGTCGTGTCCTTGTGTCGGTGCCGCGCGAGCCACTCGCGCAGGTCCTTGCAGTCCGCGGGCGGCATCGCCAGCCGCGGCGGTTCGGTGTTCCATGCCTTGCCGAGCGCGCGGGCGAGCGCCTCGGCGCCCTCCCGGCCCGGCCAGGCCCCGTTTTTCTTCCGGTCGTTCTCGCCGACGCAGACCACCTCGCGGCCCTCGAGCAACGCGGCGTGCTGCTCGATCACCGGCCGGCTCGGTTTCGCGCTCGGTCGCCCGACCGCCGCGTACCCCGCGGTCAGCGCGGCGGCGCAGTCGCTCGCCCCCTCCACGAGGAGCACGGTGCCGTCCCGCGACGCGAGGTCGCCGGGCACAAAGAGCCCCAGTCGCCCGCCTTTCATGGTCATTTTGCGGCCGCCGTCGACGGGGCGGGTGTTGATCCCCGTGATCGCTCCGGACGCGTCGCGCATCGGGAACGCGTACGCGTCGCACCTCGCGACGGGCCGCCCGATGTGCTCATCGATGTCGTCCTGCGTTGCGTAGCCGATCCCCAGGGCCCGAAGCGCGTCGGCCGCGACGCCGAGCTCTTCGGCGAGGCGTTCGATCTGCTCGCCGGTGATCCGCGAGCGGAATCGGTCGTGCATCCGGGCCCAGGTCTCGCTCGGCACGGGCGGCGATTGCCGCCACCTGGAACGACGCGGGCCCCGCTGCCGGGGCGTGCCGTCCGACCGCGTCGACGCGAACCCGTCGCGGCTGCTCAGCCCGAGTGCCCGCATGACCTGCCCGTACGGGCAGCCGGCGTGGCAGTGGACGAGCACGCGGCCGTCCTCGCCTCGCGAGATCGAGAGCGACGGGGTCGAATCCTCGTGCGCCGGGCACATGGCCGACCACTTCGCGCCGTCGCCCCGGGGCCGGCAGCCGGCCTCCGTGAGCGCGTCGAGGATGCGGCGGAGCGGATCGGTCATCCCCGCGAACCGCCTCTCGCGATGAACCGCTCGATCGACTCGCGGGTGATCAGCACGCGGCCGTTCGCGCGGACAGGCGACAGCTCGTCACGGCTGATCAGCCGCCGGACCGTTCGCTCGGACACCGCGAGCAGCTGCGCGGTCTCGGCGATCGAGTTGAGGTAACGCTCGGTGGGCGGGAGGTCCCTGGTCATCACGCGAGCACCTCCGGCCGGCGCGTGAACCGTTCGAGGTCCGACGGGCGGAACCGGTAGGCCCGACCGACCCGCACGAATCGCAGCTCGCCGGCCCGGGCGAGGCGGAGGACCTCCGCGGCGGTGAGACGGAGCAGAATCGCGGCGGCGTGGGCGTCGAGGAGCGTCTCGGGCTCGGCGCCGAACGGGTCGGGTCGGTGCGGGGGGGGCCGGTGCATGGGTACCTCCGTGTCTGGGTCGGCTGACCTGTGCGGCGATGCCGCCACAGACACATCAGTACCACCCGAGGCGAGGTGTCCCGGAGGGTTTTTGGGGCGATGAATGACTTTGAATGGCGGGAGGGCGTCGGCGATGCCTAGACGCGGTCCCCTAAACACACCTGAATAGAACTCAAGGCCCGGGGCTGCTGGAGAAGCCTCTCGGCCGCGCGGTAGACCGAAAGTTTTTGGGTCGCTTTGGAGCTCTGGTACCGGGGCTCACCCGTCTTGGGATCAACGGCTCGCCACCACCGCACGGCGGCGGCAAGCGCCTCGAGCGAAAATCCCTTGACCCCTGCATCCTTCAAAAAACCAAAAACTGTCCCTTCTGAAAAGAAGCCCGCTTGATTTTGTTTGTTCCCGTCCCTCGCGGACAAACTAACAATTTTATTTAGCGCATTCGAGAGATTCTTAAGAGATTTTCTGTCTCGCTGAAACCCACTTCGTACCTCGGCCACCCTTGCTTCGGTCTCATCCTCCGGACCAGCGGACCCGCGACTGAGTCGCCACGCCGCCTTCACCGTCTCCATGCGATCCCAGAACGCCTCGAAGTCCAGGTTGGGCGGCTGCCGGCCGTTCGCAGGGTCCCTGTCCATCAGGGCGGCCTCGCTGAAGCGTCGCACCTCGCCGACTATCGCCGAAGGGTCCGCGAAAAGGAGCAGCGTCACGATCGCGGCCGGCTCGATCGTGAGACGAATCGAGTCGTTCATCGGGCATCGCCAGTGGTTGGCGATCTCGGCCAGCCCGGGGCACCGACACGGCTCCCTCAGGTGCGACGCGCTCTCGATCAGGTCGGCGAACCACTGCTTCAGATGCCTCAGTTCGCCCAGGAGCCCGCCCTCGCCGTCGCCGGGGCCTTGCCGAACGCCTGCACAGCTTCTTTCTGCGACTCGATATTCTCCCCACAACCGACCATCCAAGGTCTTGTATGTCGCGATGGCCTCTCTCGCCCATACAACGGACCAGATCGCACACTGCACGCCGCCACCCTGCGTGATGGTTTCGCAGGCAATATCTGGTTTCCTTTGCACAAGCCCATAGCTAAGAAGACCGATCGACTCTCCGGCCCGCCACGCCGCCGGGACGGCGATGCTGACGAGATCCATGCACGCCGCGACGGGATCGCCGCCCTTCTGGGCCGCTTGCCACCGGACCCGATCGGCTTCGGCCGCGGCCGTGGCGATCGACTCGTTGATGTGAGACGCGACCTGGCTCGCGTGCTCCTCGCTCGCCCCGTACTGCGAGATCGCGCCCAGGATCAGATCGGACAACGCGCTTTTAGTGATTTGCATGGGTCCGTAGCTCCGTGCGTCCTCTCCCATGGCTCCGCTGATGCTGCCGCAGCGACTCGGAAGACGCCGTCCTATGGCGCCAAGACCACCCTATTAAGGGCCATCGTGCTGTTCAGACTTATTCAGTGTACACGGTGCAGAAACCGGCTGATGTGGCGATTTTGACAAGCGGCCTGTTCAAAGGCGTTCATTTGCCCGCTTTCGCCATCCGGCAGCCTCGGCCGTCACGCACAATGCCCTCGCATGAGACCCAACCCCCCGACGATTCGTGAGCCTGCCGAGCGACGGTCGAACCCGCTCGCCGAGGGTCTCATGCATCCCCGCCGCTCGGCGGGCTCGCGCGTCGCCAGGGAGACTCTCCGATGACGAAGACCAAGACGCCCCCCCCCACCACCACGACGGATCCCACTGCGCGGATGTCGCTCGGGCGGGCGCTTCATGCCCGCGAGACGACCGAGGCCCTGGATGTCGAACGCGAGGCGGCCCGGACACTCAGCCGATTGCTCCGGGTGCCGACGGGGCATCTCAGCGACGCCGAGGCGCGAGACCTGGCCGACGCGGCGCGGACACTGAAGCTCGCGAGCTACTTCGCGGATCGTGCCGAGGGGGAGGATCTCCTCGCCCTCGACGATGCGAAAGATGTTCTCCGTCGGTTTGATCAGATCCAAGAGCGACGCGACGCGCTCGGCGATTCGGAGCAGCAAATCTCCGACGATGTGCTCGAGCTTCGCGCGGCCTGGCGTGAAGCCTGCGAGGCGATGAAAGCCGCGGAAAAGGCTGCTGAGGAGGCACACCGTCGCCTTGGGAGCCGGGAAAACGATCGGTCTGCGTTCAGGAATCGGGCGGAGCAGCTTCGGAAGATCGTCGAGCAGTACCCGCCTCTCTTCGTTCAAAGCTGATTGCACCCCCCCGTCGCTCGGGGCAACCGGACGACGGGCTTCGGAGTACGACGCCATGACAACAACAATCGCCCTCGTCAAACGCGCGGCCGAACAAGCTCGTGTGCGATCGGCGGGATCAAACCCAACCTCGCGGGTCAGAAGCGCCGCGGCCCGGTCGAAAGCGGCCGGCGCTCCGAAGCCGCCCAAACGGAAATCGAAGCCGAAGCCTCGTACAGGCGCGGTCGCCTTCGTCACCGCATCGGCTGCGTTTTGGGCGCTCGCCAGCCGGCACCCCGACGGCTTCGCAGTCGGGTTCCGCGAAGCCCGGGAGAATCACCCCGACCTGTTCGATGCGTTCCGGGAGGAGCAGCGGTCCGGCCTCAGCCGGCGGACTCGCATCGACGCACGCGCGGAGGCCAAGCTTGAGGCCACTCAGCGTGTGGTGGACCTGATCGCCGCGGGCGCTTCGCTCGATGACGCGCGGGCCCGGGTCGGTCGGTCGCACCGCGCGGCCGCAAACGCCCACGCCGCCCAGGTCTGGACCTGATTTTCAGTTCGCGCCGCACGCTTCGCGAGGGCGGGGTGATGCGGTTTTCGGGTGCTCATGGCCCGGTTTCCTTGTGCCGGCGGTTCCGGCCTTTCGATGCGTCGGCCGCTTTCCACGGCCGTCCCCTTGCCATCCGCGGCAGCCCGCCGCGGGTGGCTTTCAGCCCTCGCCCACGAGTGACCACGGAGGCCCGCTCCGATGTCGGATTTCAAGACCACCCTCACGCTCGATGACGACGGGTTCGACAAGGGCCTGCGAGCCGCCATCCGCAAGGAAGAGCGGTACGCCCGCGAGCTCAAACGGATCAACCGGACCCTCGGGGACGACGCGGCGCGCGAGTTCGACCGCATCGCCCGCAAACACAAGATGCTCGACCGGGACCAGCGAGGCCTGACCGGGCGGATGCGCGGCATGGGTCGGACCGGGGCGAAGGCATTCGGATCGATTGCTCGGGGGGCGGGCGTCGCCGGTGCCGCGGTCGCGGGCATCACCGCCGCGGCCGTGGGGTCCGCCGTCGCGGTCCGCAAGCTCGAGCAGCGGAGCGCCGCGTACGCGGACCGGTGGGACTTCGCGTCGCGTCGCCTCCGCGAGCACCGCCGCGAGGTCGACCTGCTCGCGAACTCATTCGATCGGCTCGGGGCCGGCTTCACTCAGTCGAATTTCGCACGCGAGGGCACGCGGGCCCTCACCGCGTTTGGCGACCGGTTTGTCGAGACGATGATCGGTGGTGATGCGTTCCGCGACCTCCAGGTGCGCGAGCTCGAGGAGCGAGCACGCCGCGGCGCAGACGCGAGGTCTCTGCTCGAGGCGGACCGCCTCGCCGCGACAGGCAACACCGCGGACGCCCAGCTGCGCCGCGCCGCGGTCGAGACCAATGCGAGGCTCCGCGCGATCGACGCGGACGCGACGCTGACCTACCACGAGCGCAAGCTTCAGCGCGCGCGGCTCGTGGAGGGATTCGATCGAATGAAAAGCCGGTCGGCGGGGGTCGATCGGGCGAACAAGATCGCACGGTCGCTGCTCCTCGACGCCGACCGCCTGGACGACGGCACGATCTCGGGCCGATTCGCGGCGCAGCGGTTCCGCGTGATGTCTCAGGATCAGCGGTCGATGGCCTCGCTGTTCGGAGCCGACCTCGGCGAGGCGGAGCGGGCCGAGGCCCAGCGTGTCCTCGGCATCCAGACCGAGCGGCGGCTTGAGCAGCTTGAGCTCGAGGAAACGAAGACACGGCGGCTGCTCCGCATCGAACGCGAGCGGGTCGCGTTGCTCGCGAGGGAGCGGGGCG
>DLBY01000071.1:16222-28177 GCA_002480345.1 Phycisphaerales bacterium UBA7812
CGCGAGGGAGCGGGGCGTCCCGACGCGGGCAACCTCGCTCAGGGCGGCGCGTCTCGGTCTCGATGCGGCGATCGCGGAAGCCGGCACGATCCTCGACCCCGAGGAACGGCGGCTCGCCAGACGGCGAGCCCTCGCGGCTTATGCGGGCGAGGCGTTCGAGATCAACCGCGATTTCAACGGCCGCGAGCGCAACGCGAATCGGCTCGTTCAGGATGCCGAGCTCGCGAAAATGGACCAGTTCGGGCGATCGAACGCGGCCGATCGGATCCGGGCTCGCCGGCAGTTCGAGGACAACCGACGCAGCATCGAGCGGAGCCTGGGGGCGCAGGCCGCGGCCCCGATCATCCGGAAGCTCGAGCTTGAACTCGAGCGAACGCTCGCGATGATCGGCGCCCGGATGGGCCGCACGCTCGGCGTCGCGGACCCGCGCCTCGGCGGGTTTTCCGGCATTACCGCCCGCCTCGGCGTCAACCCCGAAACCCGCATCCTCGAGGAGATCGCCCGCAACACCCGCGGCGCCGTCGTTCTCAAGGTCCGATGACGGAGCCGGCGGTGGGCAAGACAAAGACGAGGGTCGCCCGGAGCCGGTGGAATCCCCCCGCGACCCGATCGAAACCGAGAAAGGGCGGCGACGGCGGCACGCTGCCCCAGACCCGCAGCGGCTGGCGATTCAACGCTCGCGAGGTGCTCGCGGGCGAATCGCTCCGCGGCACCGCGGCGTGGCCCGCGTTCGAAGCGTCCCTGATCGCGACCGATGACCCGTGCGATCGGGCTCACGCGATCCACCGGCCCGAGGTGGACGGCGCGGGCCGCACCATCACCAGCGGAGCTGAGCGGCTTCTCTCCGCGTTTGAATTGCCCGTCGGTAATCGGGGCGATCTTCCGGGGAAGCCCCGCCGCTACCCGCCGAGCCAACTGGTCAGAATCGGCGACCGCACCGTTTCGATCGATTCGATGTTCGATGGGCCAGCCGCGGCAGCCGGCCGACTTCAGGCCCAGGGCATACCGCTCGGTTGGCCGGTCATCGGAGCTTCGAAGCGGAATGCGCCGCCCGGGCGTGTGCCGATGTGCGTGCGAGATCTCGAGCGCCTCGGGATGGACCGGGACTCGCTCCGCCGGATCGCGCAGCCGCAGACCTGGGTCCGCCTGCCGCCGACGGAAGCCGCCGAGGAGCAGCGGGCGACCGAGTGGCTGCGTCGTCACGAGCACATGCTGCCCACGGTGCCGGATCGGGGAAGACCGGCGGACGCACGCCGCCCGCTCTGACGGCGACTGGGCGTCTCAATGACACTCAAGACACGATGAACCGGATCCCGTCCGATGGGTGGGCATCGCGACGATGCGCATTGATGCGCATTGGTCTTGCTCAACGCGCAGACGCTCCGGCCCCGAAAAACCGGCCTGACGGCCCGTGAGCGGCGATGATTCTGCGTGTATGCGCGTTGCGCGCGTTGTGCGCGTTCCTGCCGATCTCTTTACCCGGCTTCCTCCCCCAGTCCCCCTCCTAAGTAGCGGCGTGGGTGGATGACCCACCCCCCCCGGTCTTTGGGTCCTCCTTTGGCCGAAATCTCGCAGGTTGTTCTCATCGCGTTTTTTGGGTCCGGTTGGCCCGCTGATCTTGATTGTCCGCGGTTCTGTGGCTGCTGGGGGGCGTTTGTGGGCCGCGAGGGCCCGTCGGTTGGGGGTTGGCCCGCCTCGGGCGGTGTCGGGCCTGTGGCGCCGTTCCTGGCCGCAACCCGCCCTGATCGCTCCGCGATGACTGGGGCGGCATCGGGTGCCCGCCTTTGCCTTTCACTTCTTCTCCGGATCTGAGGGTGGCCGACCAACGCGCGCAACGCGCAGACGCGCGCGGCGTTCGCCGTGAAATCGCCCTTCATCGTCCATGCGGGGGGATTTTGGGGCATCGGTTCGCATGCGCGTTGTGCGGATCCAACGCGCATCAACGCGCACAACGCGCATGCGTCCGCTCAGTCGTGGAGTTCCGCCCATCGACGCACGGCGCCGCGGGCGAATGCGACCGGCAGGTCCTGGCGGAGCAGGACAGACCAGGGCTCGATCCAGTCCCACGCGGGGGGCGCGGGGGTCGACCTGGCCTTCGCGATGGCGTCGCGGAGCCGCTGCTCATCGTCGGCGATGGTGATCGCGAGCTCTCGCTCGCCAGAAGGGTCCCCCTGGCGGGGCGGCGCCTGCTCCGTGAGGAACCGCCCGAGACCGATCAGGGTGCCGTGCCTGGCCGAGTCATCGATCCCCGCGAGCAGCCGCCGGACGGTGTCGGCGCTGTCCGCCGCTGCATCGTCAAGCTCGCCCGCATACGCCTCGAGGGCAACCCGGAACCAGATCAGCGAGCCGGACCGCAAGCGGCACGCGCTGAGCCACGGATGACGCACCGTCGCGGTCTGGATGATGCCTTCGATGTCGGCATCGGCGGCACCCGCGAGCGATCGGGCGGCCGCCGCTGTCTCTGACCCGTGGGCCTCGAGCAACGCGATCGCCGCACGGAGTTGGAGGCTCCGGTTCGCGGCATCCGTCGACGCGTGAATGGTCGTGCTTTTTTTGTCCACCTCAGGCCCCTTCCCATCGTTCGGTGGCCGGCGTGCGCCCCGATGACCTCTGCCATCATCGGCGATCGCGTGACCCCGCCTCGATGGTACACTCCCCGCCGGGGGTAAAATACCCCCGGATTGGCCTATGTTTGGCGGGTTTTGATCGTGATTTGACCCCTTGCCAGAGCTCGGTGCACTCGCAAGCAATCCCGTAAGTGCCTTATTTTCAGGGGCTTTCCGAACACCCGCGGCAGGGCTCGAACCTGCGACCTCTGCTTTAGGAAAGCGGTGCTCTATCCAACTGAGCTACGCGGGCGGGTTGTCCAATCAGTGTATGCGCGCACGAAAAAGCCCGGGCTCGCGCCCGGGCTTGGTTGGGTTCAGGGCTCGGCCCGACTCCAGCGGTCAGGGCTGGTAGTTGGGCAGGCGTCCCGGCGTCCAGGGTGCGCCGAGTTTCTCGAGGTCGGCCTCGAGCTTGGCGAGGTCCTTCCCGATCACGCGGTGCAGGTCCTTCTGCAACTCGGTGTACGCCTCGCGGGCGTAGCGGAACTGCTGGCGGAAGGTCTCGGTCGGCGGGCTGGTGATATCGGTCATGCCCTCGATGACGCCGCCGATGCGCTCGCTGATGCCCGGGGTCTGCGCCTCCTGGCGGCGCGAGATGGTCCGATCGCCCGAGATCGCGGCGCGCAGCTCGGCGAGTTCGAGGCGGATCGCGTCGAGACGCGAGAGATGCGACTCGCCCGCGGCGGGCGTGTCCAGGATCGCCTGGCGCAGGTGCCTGACGCGGTCGTCCGCTTCGCTGATCGCGCGGCTCGCGCCAGCGACGGCGCGGTGCAACGCGGCGGCTTCCTGGTGGAAGGCGAGGTCCGCGCCGGGATCATCGGAGGCGAATGTTGCGTGATCCAGCGCGACGACCTCGAACGATTCGGGGCCCGCGAGACGGTCGAACTGCCCCTCCTTCTTGAGGTCGAGGGTGACCGAGTAGGTCCCCGGCGCGACGAGCGGGCCCCGGGGCGGCATCGCCCAATAGGGCACGCTATTGCCCCGCAGGCTCACGGGGCCCTCGTACGGGTAACGCAGGTTCCACGCGACCCTGTGGAAGCCCTTGGAACGCGGGCCCTCGACCCGGCTGACAACATTGCCCTCGTCGTCGCGGACCGTGAGCACGACCTGCGGGTCGATCTCCAGGTCCTCGGCGCGGCTGTCCTCCACGCTCGGGTATTCCCAGTCCTCGCCTTCCTTGATCGCCTCGGACTCGGCCTTCTTGCGTGCCTCCTCCAGCGTCTGGATCTTCTCGCCCAGGTGGTAGGTGAAGACGGCGCCGAAGGGCGGGTTGTCCGCGGTGTAGTAGGACGAGCCCTGCGAGCCGCGGCCGTTGTTGGATCCGAGTCGCGACCACTGGACATAGAGATCGGCGTCCTTGACCCCGAAGAGCGTCGCGTTGTCTTCCATCACATCCTCGTCGACCTCGCGGAGCGGTGTGTAGTCGTCGAAGACATAGAACCCGCGTCCGAAGGTGCCGAGCACGACATCGTTTTCGCGACGCTGGATCTCGAGGTCCTTGACCGCGATGGTCGGCACGCCGGACATTCTGATCCAGTGCTCTCCGCCGTCGATGGTGAAGTAGGCGCCGAACTCGGTGCCGACGAACAGCAGGTCCTCGTCCTCGTGGTCCTGGCGGATCGCGTAGGCGATGTCGCGCTCGGGCAGATCACCCGAGATGTCGGTCCAGGTGCGTCCCCGGTTGTCGGAACGGAAGACATAGGGCGCAAAGTCGCCCTGCTTGTGGTTGTCGAAGGTCGCGAAGACGACATCGGCATCGAGGGGTGAGGCGTGCAGGCACGAGACATAGGTCAACTCGGGGACATCCCCGACATCCTCGCTCTCGACTTTGCGCCAGCTCTCGCCGCCGTCTTCGGAGATGTGGATCAGTCCGTCGTCGGTGCCCACATAGAGCAGGCCCTCGACGAGGGGCGATTCATCGAGCGCGACCGCGTTGCCCCAGATCGAGGTCGAGACATGCTTCGCGACCGCATCGGGGCGCTGGATCTCGCCCATCACCTCGAGCTCGTTGCGGTCGATGCCGCGGGTGAGGTCGGGGCTGACGATGTCCCAGGACGACCCGCCGTTGTCGGAGCGGAACAGGAAATTCCCCGCGAAGTAGAGGCGCTCGTTGCTGTGCGGGCTCATGATGAGCGGGGTGTCCCAGTTGAAGACATAGGGGTCATCGCCCGGCTTCTCGACGGGGCGGATATCCGTGATCTCGCCGCTCTTGCGGTCGTAGCGGACGAGCCCGCCGTACTGCCACTGGCTGTAGACGATGTCCGGGTTGGTCGGGTCGACGACGGTTTCGTAGCCGTCCCCCCCCACCGTGATGTACCAGTCCTCGTTGGCGATGCCGTCGAGTCGCGTGGTCCGGCTCGGCCCGCCCTGGCTGTTGTTGTCCTGGGTGCCTCCGTAGATGTTGTAGAAGGGCTCGTCCATGTCGACGGAGACGCGGTAGAACTGGGTGACGGGGAGGTTGACCTTGAAGTGCCAGTTCTCCGCGTCGTCCCATGTTTCGTAGATGCCGCCGTCGCAGCCCACGATCATGTGCTGGGGGTCCTCCGGATCGATCCAGAGCGCGTGGTTATCGACATGCTTGTCCTTCTTGGGCACGCGGCTGAAGGTCTTGCCCCCGTCGCGGGTGACATGCATGTAGGTGTCCATCGCGTAGACGGTGTCCACATCGTGGGGGCTCGCGATGATCTCGTTGTAATACTGGGGGCTGCCCGAGACATAGCCCGACATCTTCTCCCAGCGCTCGCCTCGATTCGTCGAGCGGTAGAACCCGTCCTTGCCGTCGGCGGCCTCCACGACCGCGTAGAGCACATGGTGATCAACGGGGGAGATGTCGAGCCCGATGCGCCCCTTGTCGACGCCGGGCAGGCCCTTGTTGATCTCGCGCCAGGTGTGCCCGCCGTCGGTGGACTTCCAGACGCCCGACTCGGGCCCGCCGTTGATGAGGGTCCAGACCTTGCGTTGGCGCTGGTAGGCGCTCGCGTACATCACATCGGGATCCTCGGGGTCGATGTGGACCTCGTTGACACCCGTGTGCTCGGAGATGTCGAGGACCTTCTCCCAGGTCTCGCCTCCGTCCTCGGTGAGGTAGAGCCCCCGCTCGTCCCCGGAGCGCCACAGCGGGCCCTGCGCGGCGACGAAGACGCGGTCGTAATCGCGCGGGTCGATCGCGATCATGCCGATGTGCTCGGAGTCCTTGAGGCCCATGTTCTTCCAAGACTTGCCGCCGTCCACGGACTTGTAGACGCCGTCCCCGAAGGAGACGGACCGCTGGGAGTTGTTCTCGCCCGTGCCGACCCAGACGACATTCGTGTCGTTGGGGTCGATGGTGACGCAGCCGATCGAGTAGGACCCCTGGCTGTCGAACACGGGCTCGTAGGTCGTGCCGTTGTTGACGGTCTTCCAGAGACCGCCCGAGCAGACCGCGACGAAGTACTCCGCAGGGCGGTCTGGGTTCATCGCGAAATCGCCGATCCGACCCGACATGAGAGCGGGGCCCACGGCGCGGAACTTCAGGCCGCTGAACGACCCCTTGCTCATGACGGGCTGGTCCTCCTCCTCGTCGTCCGCCTCGTCTTGGCCCAACGCGGGGCCCGCGAGGGCGGTGGCGGCGAGGGAAGTGAGCAGCGCGGCGGTGCGCGCGGCGGCGTGTGGGAAAGGTCGCATCGGGTTGTCTCCAAATCGAAGTGGGCGTTTCGGCGGCATGCTCGCCCTCGGGCGAGACACCGATCCGGATCGGTTGTTCCGGGAGGGTTAGCCTAGCCGGGATCCGGCGAGGGTGCCCGGTCTAGGATCGCCCCCGTTCGGAGGTTTCGCCCATGAAAGCCGGGATCGTCGGTCTTCCCAATGTCGGTAAAAGCACGCTGTTCAACGCGCTCACCAACGCGGGGGCGCTCGCCGCGAATTATCCGTTCGCGACGATCGAGCCCAATGTGGGCATCGTGCCCATCCCCGACCCCCGCCTGGACACCCTGTCCGGGCTGATCGAGACGCAGAAGATCGTCCCGGCGGTGCTCGAGCTCGTCGACATCGCGGGCCTGGTCCGCGGCGCGAGCGAGGGCGCGGGCAAGGGCAACGCGTTCCTGAGCAACATCCGGGATGTGGACGCGATCGTGCAGGTCGTCCGCTGCTTTGAGAAGGCACCGGGGGGCGAGGAGATCCTGCATGTCGACGGGACGGTCGACCCGCTCCGTGACATCGACACGATCGACTCCGAGCTGGTGCTCAGCGACCTGCAGACCGTGGAGAGCGCCCTGCCCAAGGCGGAGCGAGCGGCAAAGAGCAAGGACCCCGAGGCGGTCGCGAGGCGCGATGTGCTCGCGAAGATCCAGCCCGTGCTCGAGGAGGGCAGGCCCGTCCGGGTCGCCCTCGACTCGATCACGAACCCCGACCAACGCAAGGCGCTGCGGGGGGTGGGGCTGATCACCGTCAAGCCCCAGATGTTCATCGCGAATGTCGACGAGAGCGATGTGCTGGGCGAGGGCGCCCTCGCGCAGAAGGTCCGGGCCCACGCGCAGGAGACCGGGGCGGAGGTCGTGCCGATCTGCGCGAAGGTGGAGAGCGAACTCGCCGAGCTCGACGCGACCGACAAGGCGGAGATGCTCGCGGACTACGGGCTCACGGAGCCCGCCCTGAACAGCCTGGCGCGCGCGATCTACAACCTGCTGGGCCTCCAATCGTTCTATACCGCGGGGCCCAAGGAGATCCGGGCCTGGCCCGTCCGCGCGGGCTCGAAGGCACCCCAGGCGGCGGGGGTGATCCACACCGACTTCGAGCGGGGGTTCATCCGCGCCGAGATCTATTCCGTCGACGACCTGGTCGAGCTCAAAACGGAGAAGGCGATCAAGGAGGCGGGGCGCATGCGCATCGAGGGCAAGGACTACACGATGCACGACGCGGATGTGTGCCACTTCCTGTTCAATGTGTGAGATTTGACCCCTGATCCGGAGTTGTCCCATGACGCCGCGAATCGCTCATCGCATCTCTGCCGCCCCGGGAACCATGATCGGCGCGCTCGGGGTGCTCGCCTGCTCGGTCATCCCCGCCTCCGCGGGCCAGCCCGCCGCTCCGCGTTATCTCGAAACGGTCCATCTCCCGACCCATTCGGAGGGGTTCCACGACTGGCCCAGCGACGAGATCAGCGCGATCGAGGTGCTGCCCGACCGCTATCCGGAACTCAACAACCTCGCGATCCTGCTCGTGCTGCCCGACGACCGGTCGGAGCAGGCGCCCGCGCGCCTCGGCATGATCGAATCGCCCGCGCGGGGAGGGGGCGCGATGTCGGGCATCCGCTGGGTCGCGCTCCGCGACGACCGGGGGCGCACCTTCGAGAAGAACACCGTCGATCCCGAGGCGGTCCGGTTCCTCAACTATGTCTCCGGCGCAGCGGGAGAATCGCAGACCGTCGTCTGGACGAGCGAGGGCTACGCGAAGGGGGGCGTGCAGCCCGCGATCTACACATGGACCATGAATCAGGATCGCGCACAAAAGTGGTCACTGCCCGACGCATTCGTTCACGATGACGCGTCGGCCCCCTCGCGCGGCATCTTCCACAACAACGGGTTCGAATCGCTCGCGATCGACACCTGGGGCGAAACCCCTGTCGCCTACGCCGCGGTCGAGCGACCGCTGATTCAGGACGAGGGCACGGGCGTCTGCCGGGTCCTCGCTCGGAGCATCGACGGCAGCCGGGTGTACCAGTACGGCTACCCCCTCGGCCCCGCACCGGACGGCACCGACCCCGACACCCTCGCGGTCGCGGAGTTGCTCTGCGTGGGCCCCCGGCGTTTCCTCGCGCTCGAGAACGCGGAACTTCCGGACGGCGAGACCGTCGCGAGCCTGTTCTGGATCAGCACCGACGGCGCGAGCGACCTGAGCGGCGTCGAATCGCTCAAGGACCTCGACGGCGCATCCCCTCGTTTCATCGAGAAGAAACGGCTGCTCGACTTCTCAAGCCTGCCCGGCAAGACGGGACTCGGAAACTTCGAGGGCATGGACGCGGTGGACGGGAAACTCTTCTTCGTCGAGGACAACGAGCACGGCAAGGCGGGCAGCACCCGGATGCTCGTGTTCACCCTGCCCGATGGGCTCGGCGAGTAAACCTGCGATGCCGGATCACTCCCGGCTCTGCAGCTTCGCGAGCAGGCGGAGCACCTCGATGTAGATCCACACCAGCGTCACCAGCAGCGAGAACGCGCCGAACCACTCCATGTACTGCGGCGCCCCGCGCTTCACGCCCTGGTCGATCATGCGGAAATCCAGCACGAGGAACATCGAGGCGAGCAGGAGGCAGATCGCGGTGAACCCGATGCCGATGGGCGACGCGCTCGAGTACAGGTTCGGAAGCCCCGCGCCGAACAGGCCGTTGGCGACGAGCAGCACCACCCAGTAGAGCATGAGCCCGCCGGCGCCGGTCACGGCGACCGCGGTGAAGACCTTCCCGCCCTTGATCACCCCGGTCCCATACGCGAGGAGCATCGCGGCCGCGATCGCGAAGGTGAGGACGACCGCTTGGAAGATGGTCCCTGTCGCGTTGGTGTTGTCGGCGCCGCCGAGCCAGCGTTCCGCGACGATCAGGCTGAACGCGCTGAGCGCGGCGCCCTCGAGCAGCGCATAGACCGTGGAGAGATAGGGCGCGAGCTTGGGCTTGAAGGTGATCGCGAGAGCGAAAACCAGACCGCCCAGCACACCCACCAGCAGGGTCGGGAAGGGGGAGAGCGTCACGCCGAACACGCCGCCCGTCATCGCCTTCCACACGAGCACCGCGGTGATCGCGCACACCGCGAGGAGGGTCGCGGTCTTGATCACCGTGCCCTGGAGGGTCATCGTCCCGGCGCGGGTCTGCGCCGCCGCGGCGCCCGCGACGGACGAATCGGACAGATCCGCGTAGCTGGGGGCCTGGAACGCGTTGAGGGTCGGGTTGCCGCTGCGCTGCACGAACATGCGTCGAATCCTCCTGTGACGCACGCCCGCGGGCGGTTCCGGCTCGGGGGCGTGCGCGTGTCGATTCGAAGGGAGCGTACGCGGAAGATGCGGGCCGTGTTCGGTTGGTCGAGCAGAGCCTGCGCGGCGGGGGGCCGATCAGCCCCGCCCGCCCGGCCCGCTCTCGACCGAGTAGTTGGGGCTCTCCTTGGTGATCCGGATATCGTGGGGGTGGTTCTCGACGACCGTGGCGCCGCTGACGCGTGTGAACATCGCACGCGTCCGGAAGTCCTCGATCGTCGGGCAGCCGCAGTAGCCCATCGACGACCGCAGCCCGCCCACGAGCTGGTAGACAAACTCTGCGAGGGGGCCCCGGTAGGGCACGAGGCCCTCGACGCCCTCGGGGACGAACTTCATCTGGGGCCTGCCGCCCCCGCCCAGCTTGTCCGCCTGGCTGTACCGGTCCGCGGAGCCCTGCATCATCGCGCCCTCGCTGCCCATCCCGCGGTAGGACTTGTAGCGGCGACCCGCGGAGATCACGAGTTCGCCCGGGCTCTCGTCGAGGCCCGCGAAGAGACCGCCCATCATCACGCACTCCGCGCCCGCCGCGAGCGCCTTGGCGATGTCGCCCGACTGGCGGATGCCCCCGTCCGCGATGACCGGCACCCGGCGCCCGCCCCGGCTCGCGTAATCGTTGATCCCGTCCACGGCGTTGATCACCGCGGTGATCTGGGGGACGCCCACGCCCGTCACGACGCGCGTCGTGCAGATCGACCCGGGCCCGATGCCGACCTTGACCGCGTCGGCGCCCGCCTCCGCGAGATCGATCGCGCCCCGGGCGGTCGCGACATTGCCCGCGATCACCTGGATGTCGTGCTTCTCCTTGATCGCGCGGACGGTGTCGATCACATTCCGGCTGTGCCCGTGCGCGGTATCGACGACGATGACATCCGCGTCCGCCGCGATCAGCGCCTCGACCCGGTCGTACTGGTGGGGCCCGACCGCGGCGCCGCAGCGGAGACGCCCCCGCTCGTCGGTGCACGCGTTGGGGTAGCTCGCGAGGCGCTCGATGTCGCGCATCGTGATCAGGCCCACGAGACCGCCGTGGTCGTCGACGAGCAGCAGTTTCTCGATCTTGTTGCGGTTGAGGATGTGCTCCGCGTCGGCGAGCGTGGTGCCGGCGGGCGCGGTGATCAGGTTTTCGCTGGTCATCACCTCCCCGACGAGGGTGTTCGGGTCGACCACGAACTTGAGGTCCCGCCGCGTCAGGATGCCCAGCACCTCGCCACCGGTGTTGCGATGATCGCGGGAGCCGTCCTTTGTGACCGGGAAGCCCGACACATGGTGCTCGCGCATCAGCTCGCGGGCGGTGCCCACGGTGTCGTCGGGCCCCAGGGTGACGGGGTCGGAGATCACCCCGTTCGCGGACCGCTTCACCTTCGCGACCTCGCGGGCCTGCACCTCGACGGGGAGGTTTTTGTGGATGATGCCCAGCCCGCCCTCGAGCGCCAGCGCGATCGCGAGGTACGACTCCGTGACGGTGTCCATCGGGGCGCTGACGAGCGGGATGTTCAGGCGGATGCCGGTTGTCAGACGCGTCGAGGTGTCCGCATCGGAGGGCAGCACCTCGCTCCGCTGGGGGATCAGCAGGACATCGTCGAAGGTGATGCCGTCCGCCACGATGCGATCAAAGCCGCTCCGCGGGGCCTGATCGGCCGTGCCGGAACCCGGTGCGGGGGCGGTCTGGGGGGTGTCGTTTGATTTGGAGAGGGTCGCCATGAGACAGTTTCGCATCCCGGCACGAGCCCGTCAAGCCGGCGCGCCGATACTTGACACGGAAGCGCGCGAAGAGTGCGCACACGACCGCCCACTCCGAGATCCCAGACCATGACCACCCCCACTCCAGATCCTGCGACATCCTCCGCGAACGACCCGATGACCCTCCCCCACAACACGGTCCATCTCGCGACAGGCGGGTCCCGCGACCTCCCCGACCCGCTCGGCAAGGAGTGGATCCTGACCAACGGGCTGGGGGGATACAGCATGGGGACCGCGCCGGGGATCAACACCCGCCGCTACCACGGCCTGCTGGTCGCGGCCCTCACCCCGCCTGTGAACCGGGTCGTCGCCCTCAACGCGATCGCGGACACCGTGGTCTTCGATCCGGGGGGCGAACGGGAGCACGCGGTCACGCTGACTCCCTTCCACTTCAAGGGTGCCGCGGACCGCCCCGGCACGGCGCCCGCGCCTTGCACCTTCACCCGCGGCGTCGAGGCGAGCTGGGTCTACCGCATCGAGACCCCCGCGGGCGAGGGCTTCGTGACCAAGACCGTCCACCTGTTCGACAAGCGGAACGCGATCGCGGTGGTCTACGAGGTGCGCGCGCCGGGTCGCGTCCGCCTGACGCTGCGCCCCCTGACGGCGCTGCGGG
>DLBY01000028.1:0-27000 GCA_002480345.1 Phycisphaerales bacterium UBA7812
GGGCGAGTACCCAAGTGGCCAAAGGGGGCAGACTGTAAATCTGCTGGCGTACGCCTTCGGGGGTTCGAATCCCTCCTCGCCCATTCCCGCCTCCCGCGTCCGGGACGCGGACCGACGCGGACCAGAAGTCGCGGCGTTTGGTCCCGCGGGACCCCTTTCCTCATCACATCAAATGCATGCCTGTTCGGCCCCTCCGATCTGATCGGAGGGTTCGCATCGGTAAGCGGGCGATCGCCGCGCGGTCAGCGTTGGTTCTCAAGGCAGGGCCAGTGGGCGGCGTGGGCACGCCTGAACTTCTCGAGAAACGCGGCGGGCGCGGCGGACGGCGTCTGTGGTGCGTCCGCCGGTTCATCCTGTGGCGGTTCATCCCGGGATGGACGGCCTTGGTCGCTCCGCGCCTTGGGCGCGAGGCCCGCGACGCACGCGGCGACGCTCTCGGCGAGCGCGCCGAGGTGGTACCCGCCCTCGAGCACCAGCACGATCCGGTCGTTGGCGTGCCGCGCCGCGATCCCCCTGCTCATCGCGAGCATCTCGGCGAACCCCTCGGTCGTGACCTCCATATCCGCGAGCGGGTCCCGGGCGTGGGCGTCGAACCCCGCTGAGACGAGCACGAGGTCGGGGCGGTAGGCATCCCCGATCGGGACCACGACCTGTTCGAAGAGCCAGCGATAGGCCGTGTCGTTCTGTCCCGCGGGCAGGGGGAGATTCACGGTGAACCCCCGTCCCGTGCCGGTCCCGGTGTCGGTGAGGCGGCCCGACCCGGGGAAGAGGGGGGACTGGTGGAGCGAAATGAGGAGGACATCATCGCGAGAATAAAAGACCTCTTGGGTACTATTTGCGTGATGGACATCCCAGTCGATGATCATGACCCGGTCGCACACGCGTCGGCGGCGTGCGTCCTCCGCCGCGATCGCGATGTTGTTGAACAGGCAGAATCCCATCGCCTCGTCCGGTTCGGCGTGGTGACCCGGGGGGCGAACCAGCGCGAAAGCGTTCGCCGCGGCGCCGTCGGTGACGCTGCGGGCGGCGTGCAGCGCCGCGCCCGCGGCGAGGTACGCCGCGTCAACGCTTCCGGGCGAGAGGGTCGTGTCGGCGTCCACGGCGCAGGCGCGGCCTCGCAGCCCGGCGATGTGCGCGAGATGACCCGGGGTGTGCACCGCGAGGATGTCGTCGTCGGTCGCGGGGTCGGGCGCTTCCCAGCGGACATGCTCGAATCCGCGCGCGTCGATCGCCCGCTTCGCGACGCGCAGGCGGTCGGCGCACTCGGGGTGTCCGGGCCCCGTGTCGTGCTCGAGCATCGCGTCATCGGAAACAAGCAGCGTCGGGGCCTTCATGGTCGTCCCGTCTGGATCGAACACGATCGGGTGTCCGCCCGTGTGAGTGCGCCGGCGATCGCATGGACGCCGGACCCGGAATGGTAGAGAACCCGCGATCAAGGAGTGCGTCGTGGTTGAACTCGGAACAGAGGCCTGGCAGGATCGGTACAGCGCGAAGCTCTGCACGCCCGAGGAGGCTGTCGCGCGGGTCAAACCCGGGCAGCGGGTCTTCGTGGGGTCGGGGGCCGCGGAGCCTCAGCGGCTCGTGGAGTCGCTGAGCGCGCGGGAGGACATCGGGGACACGGAGATCGTCCACATCCTCACCTTGGGCATCGCGCCCTACGCGGAGGCGACCTTCCAGCAGAAGTTCCGGCACAACGCGTACTTCATCGGGCCCAATGTCCGGGACGCGGTCGCGCAGGGGCGGGCGGATTACACGCCCGTCTTCCTCTCGGAGATCCCCGCGTTGTTCCGCAGCAAGCGTGTCGTGATCGATGTCGCCTTCATCTGCGTGAGCCCACCCGATGCGCACGGCTACTGCAGCTACGGGGTCTCGACCGACATCGTCAAATCCGCCGCGGAGAGCGCTCGGTTCGTTGTCGCGGAGGTCTGCGAGCACATGCCCAGATCGCTGGGTGATTGCTTTATCAATGTCCGCGACATCGACATGCTCGTCCCGAGCGATCGCGCCGTCATCGAGGCGCCCCAGGGCGCCCCCAGCGAGCTCGCGCGGCGGATCGCCAAGCACATCGCGGGCCTCATCGAGGACGGGTCCACGCTCCAACTCGGGATCGGGTCGATCCCCGACGCGGTGCTCGGCTACCTGGACGGCCTCAAGGACCTGGGGGTCCACACGGAGATGTTCAGCGACGGGATCATCCCGCTTGTCGAGCGCGGCGTCATCAACAACCGCGCCAAGACGCTCCACCGCGGGAAGATCGTCGCGAGCTTCGTGATGGGCTCGCGGAAGCTCTACGACTTCGTCCACGACAACCCGCTCGTGGAGTTCCGACCCACGGAGTACACCAACGACCCCTTCGTCATCGCCAAGAACGACAAGATGGTCGCGATCAACTCCGCGATCGAGGTGGACCTGACCGGGCAGGTCTGCTCGGATTCGCTGGGCGAGCTGTTCTACAGCGGCATCGGCGGGCAGGTCGATTTCACCCGCGGCGCGGCTCGATCGAAGGGCGGCAAGCCGATCATCGCCCTTCCTTCGACGGCGCAGGGCGAGACTTTCTCGCGCATCGTTCCCCATCTCAAGCCCGGCGCGGGGGTTGTGACGAGCCGGGGCGATGTGCACTATGTGGTGACCGAGTTCGGCGTGGCCTACCTGCACGGGCGGACCATGCGTGAGCGCGCGATGGCGCTGATCGAGATCGCGCACCCGCGTTTCCGCCCCTGGCTGCTGTCCGAGGCGAAGGCCCGCAACCTGGTCTACGCGGACCAGATCGAGATGCCGGTCCGCATGCCGGTGTACCCCGAGGAACTCGAGCGGACGGTCGAGCTTCGCGACGGGACGGAGGTGTTCATGCGGCCCCTGCGCATCACCGACGAGGCCCGCGTCCGCGATCTGTTCTACAAGCTCTCGCCCAAATCGGTCCACCACCGGTTCTTCCAGATGCTCAAGACGCTGCCCCACGAGAAGATCCAGAACCTCCTCCGGATCGACTACGAGTCGGACATGGGCCTGGTCGTGCTCCGGGATCGCGGTGAGGACTCGGAGATGCTCGGGATCGCCCACTACCTCCGCGACGCGCGGACGAACCTCGCGGAAGCGGCGTTCCTCGTCCAGGACAAGTGGCAGAACAAGGGCATCGGGACCGCCCTGATGGAGACGCTCGTCGCTTCGGCCCAGACAAACGGGATCGCGGGGTTCACCGCGGTCGTGCTCGCGGAGAACAGCGGCATGCTCCGCGTCTTCCACAAGTGCGGCTACCGGGTGGAGAGCGAGCTCAACGAGGGCGAGTACCTGCTCGAGATCCCGTTCAGCGAGGCGTTGGCGCCGGTTTCGTAGCGGAGCCGGGGTCGCGGTCTCCGGTGCGCCGCTCCCGCCCGGATCGGGTCGGGCGGGGGACCTTGCAGCCGAGACGATGAGCGTGCCGATACTCCGGGTATGCCGACGCGTGGCAGCATGGTGTTCCTGTGCACTCTCGCCCTCCTGGTGGTGGGTGTGGTCATGGTGAACTCCGCGGGGATGACGGTGACGCCCGTTCCCGAGGGGGTCGCGGGTCTGGGCGCGGTCTCCCCCGCGGCGCCGCTGGACACGATGTCGATCGTGACGAGCCGATCGGGCGCGTATCTCGCGCTCGCGATCCTCGCGTTCGGCGTCTGCGCCGCGATGCCGATGCGGCGCCTCGCCGGGATCGCGTCTCCCCCCCGGCACGCACCTGCGGGGTACCTCTATGCCGTGCTGATCGGGGGCACGCTGCTGACGATCGCGGTGCTGGCGCTGGTGTATGTGCCGAGCATCCAGCGCGAGCGGAACTTCTCGGCGCGCTGGGTGGCGCTGCCGGTGGTGGGCTCGTTCCAGCCCAGCGAGTTCGCGAAGTGGGGGATGATCCCGCTTATCGCGTGGTACGCCGCGGCGATGGGCCCTCGCCTCCGGTCCTTTTTCTGGGGGTTGCTGCCAGCGGTCGCGGCGGTCGGCGGCGTCGCGGGGTTCATCGTGCTCGAGGACCTGGGGACGGGGGTGCTCGTCGCGACGGCGCTGTGCATCCTGCTCATCGCGGGCGGGGCGCGGATCTGGCACTTTCTGCTCTTCGTGCCCCCCGCGGCGCTGGGCGTGTTCATCGCGATCAGCGGGAGCCCGTACCGCGTGCAGCGGATCCTGAGTTTCCTGGACCCGTTCGCCGACCCGCGCGGGTCGGGGTACCACATGATCCAGTCGATGTCGACCGTCGCGGGGGGTGGGCTCGCGGGGCGCGGGCTGGGGCACGGCATCCAGAAGTTCGGGTACCTCCCCGAGGACACCACCGACTTCCTGTTCGCGGTGATCTGCGAGGAGACCGGGCTCGCGGGCGCGAGCGCCGTGATCGCGGTATACCTCGTGCTCGCCTGGGCACTGGTGGGCGTTGTCCGTCGCCAGCCCATCCCGGTGCTCCGCTACTTCGTCGTCGGGGTGCTCGCGACGGTGATGACCCAGGCGATCATCAATCTCGTCGTCGTCACGGGGCTCGGGCCCACCAAGGGCATCGCGCTGCCACTGCTCAGTTCGGGGGGGACGGGCTGGGTGCTCACCGCGGCCTCGCTGGGGCTGGTCTGCGCGATCGATCGCGCGGGGCGCGACGCTCGGACGCGTGACGACGGAGTCGGGATCAGCGCCGAGATCGAGTCGAAACCGATCGCGGAGCCCGCTCCCGCCCAGCGGGGCCCGGGTGAGCCGCTCGCGGCATGAGCGCGCCGTCGGTCATCTTCGCGGGAGGCGGCACGGGGGGGCACATCTTCCCGGCGCTCGCGATCGCGGAGGCGCTGCGCCGGCAGCGCGAGACCGCGGACGCGCGCACGGTGATGATCGGATCCGACCGCCCGCTGGATGCCGTGCTGCTCGGGGGTGCGGTCGAGCGCGGCGAACTCGATGCGTTCGCGATCATCCGGGCGCGCCCGTTCGGGGTGCGCCCGAGGGCCGCGTGGGGCCTGCTGAAGACCTGGGGCGCGTGCGTGCGCGAGACGCGCCTGCTGATCCGCGACGAGCGGGAGCGGGGGGGCGCGAGCCCGGTGCTCGTCGCGATGGGGGGCTTCGTGAGCGCCGCGCCGGTGCGCGCGGCGATCACGGAGCGGTGCCCCGTCCTGCTGGTCAATCTCGACAGCGTCCCGGGGAAGGCGAACCGGTGGATCGCGCACCGCGCCGACGAGCGGTTGACGGTCGGCGCGAGCGGGGATCTTTTCGAGCCCATGGAGGCGCGTGCGATCCACCCGATCGTGCGACCCGAGATCCGGGCGTGCCCCGAGCCCGAATCGGCGCGCCTCGCGCTGGGGCTCGACCCGGTCGCGCGCACCTTGCTGGTGACCGGGGGGAGCCAGGGCGCGCGCACCGTCAACGCGTTTCTCACCCGGTTCGCCGATGCGCACGCGGCGCTGCTCAACGAGCACGGCTGGCAGGTGCTGCACCAGTCGGGCGCGGAGGACGCGGAAGCGGTCGACGCGATCTACAGGGGTGCCGGCGTGCGCGCCCGCGTGCTGCCGTTCATCGATGACATCGCGTCGGCGTGGGGCGCGGCGACGGTCTCGGTCTGCCGCGCCGGCGCGGGCACCGTCGCGGAGGCCTGGGCGACGCGGACGCCCTCCCTGTTCCTGCCCTACCCGTTCCACAAAGATGCGCACCAGCGCGCGAACGCGGCCTGGCTCACCGACCGGGGCGCGGGGGTGCTGGGGGACGACCGGATCGACACCGAGGCGAATCTTGTCCACAACGGACCGCTCCTCGCGGGGCTGCTGCGTGACGAAACGCGCCGGGCCTCGCTTCGAGATATGCTTCAAGAGCTGGGGCCCGCAGACGGCGCCGATCAGGCGGCGCGGGCGATCTCGGGGCTGGTGGGGTAGAGAGAGCGTTATCCGGACGGTCATGTGGAACTTCGGCGGATCGGCGTATGCGGCGGCGGCTTTCCCCTCTAACATGGGGGGTGTGGCTGAGGCAGAATCCCCAAAACAGGCGGAGCGGCTGTGCTGCATTCTCGTGCACGCGCCGGATGTCGTGCCGCCCACCCGCCTGAACAGGGCTCTTGAGGCGAAACGCGTCGAAGTTGCGCCCACGAGCGATGTGTACGGCGCCCTCGTGGATCTGTGCGCGCTCTGCAAGGACGAGGCGGTGGCGCTGCCCATTCTCGCGATCGTCGAGCCCGAGTCGGTCGCGCACGCGGCGGCGCTGTTCGAGGCGGCGTCGGTGTACGCGGGCCGCGCGGTGTTCTGGGTGTACGCGTCCTCGCCGCACGAGCAGATCCGCGAAGTGCGGGAGCAGGACCTGGCGGCCTGGGGGCGCGGGTCCGAGAACCCGGGCACCCGGATGGGGCATGAAGCGGATTCTCCGGGCGGCGACGGGGCCGAGGGCGCGGGCGGCGGCGAACAGAACCGCGGCGGGTCGCGTACCGGGGAGGAGAGCACGCCGAGGCGAGGGTCGGAGTCGGATTCGATTCTGACCGATGAGGAACTGGAGATGCTGCTCGCAGACGATCCTCCGGATCCGGACGAGCGGTGACCGACGCGGTCTGCGAGTCGGAGCGGCTCGCTCCGGATGGATTATTGAATTTCGACATGAGTGACACGGCGTCGACCCATCCCGGCACAGCGGAAACGCCTCTTGGCGGGGGCGTCGGTGTGCGCGTGGTCCTCGTGGGCGAGACCGGTCTCGACGGGGTCCTCCGGCGCGAGGACGGGTTCGAAACGGTGCGCACGCGGACCGCCCTCGAGGCGGTGGGCGAGGTCGCTTCCCCGGCGCAGCCCGCGGCGCGCACGGTGCTGGTTGTCGGGGCGGACGCGGAGCCCAACGGCTCGCTCCCCGCGTTCCTCGATGCGGTCCGTCGGGCGGACCCCGCGGTGCGGGTCGTGCGCGCGGGCGGGGACGCGGACCGGGGTGGGTACGACGGGGTGATCCACTCGGCGTCGGCGCTCGTGGAACTCCGCGGGCTCGCGGGAGTCGCGGCGCGGGTGTCGGGGGACGCGGAACTCAAGCCCGTCGCGCCGGATCCCGCTCGCGAGCACGCGGCGCGGGGCGAGGTGGAGCCCAAGTCACTCCCGGACACGGAAGAGGCGGCACCCGCGGGGCCCGAGCACGCGGTCACGCTTCCGTTGCGGGATGCGCCCAGTGTGTCTGGAACAGACGGTCTTCCCGCGGCGGAGGGGCTGGTCGGAGACGGGGCGCTGCTCGCGCTCCTCGACGCGTCGCGTGGCAAGCTGCTGCGCGTCGCGCTCGGGATGATCGCGCAACGCGTTGGCGTCGAAGAAGTCCGCTTTGTCGATCGTGACGAGGCGGACACGGAGACCGAGCCCGTCCCGTCGGTGCCCGTCTCCTGGGGCGGCGCACGGCTCGGGGTGATCCGCGCGGCGTCGGTCTCCGCGGAGACGCTCGTGCCGCACGCGTCCTGGTTGGGCGGGTGGCTGGCGTTGCACGACCGGCAGCAGGCGCTGCGGCGGGCGGCGTTCACCGACCCGCTGACGGGCGCGTGGAACAGACGGTACTTCGACGGGTTCCTCGAGGCGGCGATCGACCGGGCGCGCGAGAACCGGCGCACGATCACGGTGCTCGTGTTCGATATCGACGAGTTCAAGCGGTACAACGACGATTACGGGCACCCTGCGGGCGACGAGATCCTGATCGAGGTCGTGCGGGCGTTGAAGAGCTCGGTGCGGCCCTCGGACCGGGTGTGCCGGATCGGCGGGGACGAGTTCGCGGTGGTGTTCGACGATCCGGAGGGCCCGCGGGAGCGGGGGAGCCGTCCGCCGGAGTCGGTGTATGTGCTCGCGAAGCGTGTGCAGCGGCAGATCGGGGAGAAGAAGTTCCCCAAACTCGGCGCGGATGCGCCGGGGTCGCTGACGATCTCGGGCGGTCTCGCGGCCTTCCCGTGGGACGGGCACGACGCGGAGACGCTGCTGGATCGGGCGGACCAGCTCGCGCTGGCGTCCAAGAAGCAGGGGAAGAACGCGATCATGCTCGGGCCCGGCGCGGAGCGGGTGTGCAAGCACGACGGCGACGACCTGCTCGACTGAGGCGTCGCGTTCGGCGGACTACCCTCACGCGATGGCTTGCCGCTACCGCATGCTCGCGCTGGATCTGGACGGGACGCTGCTGGACCGGCGGGGTCGGCTGCACCCCGCGAGCATCGAGGGCGTCAGGCTGGCGCGGGACGCGGGGCTGCGCGTGATGATCTGCACGGGGCGCGGGCTGGTCGAATCTCGCGCATTCATGGAAGAGCTGGGGATCACCGATCCGGTCGCGGTCGCGGGGGGCGCGATCACGGCGGACCCGGTGAGCGGCGAGACGGTGCACCGCGTCGCGATGGCGGACAGTCTCACGCGGCTGGTCTGTGAGACGCTGCTCAGCGAGGGGCACGCGCCGCTGGTGCTCAAGGACCCCAGCGCCGCGGGGTTCGACTACCTCGTTCCCGCGTCGATCGAGCTGGTCGACCCGGTGACGCGCTGGTGGTTCGAGACCAACGCGGTACGCGTGCGGTACGCCTCGTCGATCGACGAGGACGGGCATCCCGAGCACACGATCCGCGTGGGGATGTGCGCCGATGCGCACGAGGCGGGGCGCGTCGCGGGGGTGGTCGCGCAGCGCGTGGGCGCGCAGGCTCTGATGCACGCGTTCAAGGCGGTGGTCGGCTCCGACATCACGGGCGGCGCGGAGCGGACGGTGCACATCCTCGAGGCGTTCGACGCGGGGGCGGGCAAGTGGCCCGCGATCCTGAGGCAGGCGGGGGCGCACGGGATCGAGCCGCGCGAGATCGCGGCGATCGGTGACGAGATCAACGACCTGACGATGATCGAGGGCGCGGGGCTGGGGGTCGCGATGGGGAACGCGGCGCCGTCGGTGAAGGCGGCGGCGAACCGGGAGACGGGGCACCACGACGCGGGGGGCGCGGGTGACGCGATCGAGAAGATCCTGAGCGGGGTGTGGTAGATGCCGGCGCCCGCGCTCCGACCCCAGACGCTCGAGGAGATCCGCGCGACGCTGGAGGCGCACGGGTGTGCGCCGAAGAAGAGCCTTGGGCAGAACTTCCTGATCGACCGGAACCTGGTGTCGAAGCTCGTGGACGAGGCGGGGGTCGGCGAGGGTGATCTCGTGCTTGAGGTCGGCCCCGGGACGGGCACGCTGACGGGCGAACTGCTCGGGCGCGGGTGCGAGGTCATCGCCTGCGAACTCGACGATGGGCTCGCGCGTGCGAACCGGGAACGCTTCGGCGGGCAGGCTGGGTTCTCGCTGATCCACGGTGATTGCCTGGCGCGGAAGCGTTCGCTCGCGCCCGAGATCGTGGAGGCGATCGGTGGTCGGCCGTTCGCGCTGGTCGCGAATCTGCCCTACCAGGCGGCGACGCCCCTGATGCTGACGCTGCTCGCGGACCACCCGGCCTGTTCGGTGATGGCGGTGACGATCCAGAAAGAGGTCGCGGACCGGTTGATGGCGACGCCCGGTTCGAAGGCGTACGGCTCGATCGCGGTGGTCGCGCAGGCGGGGGCGCGGGTGTCGCGGATCGCGAATCTGCCCAACGAGTGCTTCTGGCCCAAGCCCAATGTCACCAGCGCGATGATCCGGATCGCGCGTCGGGATGATCCGCTGACGGGGAATCTGCGGGGTCTCGCGGAGTTCTGCCAGCGGACCTTCGCGGGGCGGCGCAAGCAACTGGCGGGTCTGCTCAAGAACCTCGGGATGCCGCCTACGGGATGGCCCGAGAATATCGAGCCCACGGACCGGATCGAGGCGTTGTCGCCCGAGTTGGTCGTCGCTCTGGCATCCGCGTGCGGGGCGCTGTAGGCTGTCACGGGTCGGGAGAGAGGCCCAAAGGAGGGGCCGTGCAGGCTGAGCGTGAAGACCCCATACGCACCGCCGATGCCGCCGCCTCCGGGCCCGGTGGCCCTTCCGAGACCGACGAGCGCACGATCCAGCTGACGGGAGGCGAGGAGCCTCCGGTGAGCGAACGGAACGGGCGTGCGGGCGGCCCGGTGTACACGACGCGTCGCGAGGTCGAATCGCTCGGGGTGTCGCTGGGCCCGGCGCTGCACGACGCGTGCGGTGATCGGCTCGGCGACATCGAGTGGTTCCAGAGCGCGTGGCAGAAAAGCGGCGCGGCGACGGGGCGGACCTACTGGCGGCTTCCGAACGGGCGGGTGATCGACGCGATCGTGAAGGTTCCGGTGGGGTACCGCGAGTTCTACTGGTCGACTCGGCTGGGCGAGGTCGATCCGATGTGGTGGGAGAGCGGGGAGTGCCAGCGTTTGCCGGTCCCGCGGATGCTCGCGAGCGGGGTTGAACTGGGCGGGTACGACATCGCGTGGCTCGTCGAGGAGAAGGTCGCGGGCAAGCCCGTCTCCAAGCGGATGGACAGGGACTCGATCGAGCAACTGTTCTTCGCGGCGGCACGGTTCCATGCGCGCGCGAGAGAGGTCAAGCCCGCGGAGCGGTCCGCGCCGGCGGGCGAGCCCGACTGGCGGGCGGTGCTGCGGCGCGCGAGGACGCGGTGCATCGATAACAGAATCGACCAGACGGACGCCTGGGTGAACGCGATCGACGCGGCGGACCGGATCCTCCCGGCGCTGCTCGATCGGTGGCACCGGCGCCCGATGGATACCTGGTGCCACGGAGACCTGCATCCCGGGAACGCGATGATCCGCGAGGGGTGCATGGACGCGTCGGCGGGGCAGCCGGGTGATCGTCGCTGCGGGGTGCTGATCGATTTCTCGCTCGTTCACCCGGGGCACTGGGTGGAGGATGCGCTGTATCTCGAGCGGATGTACTGGGGGCACGAGCATCTGCTGTGCGGGATCGAGCCTTTGCGATGCCTCGCGGAGCATCGCCTGCTGCTCGGCCTGCATGCGGACGGCGTCGACGATGAACTCGCGGATATTCGCCGCCTGCTGATGGGCGTGACGAGCCCGGCGTTCCTGCATCACGAGAACGATCCGGTGTATCTTGGGGCCGCCCTTGATAAGGCGAATGGCCTTATCCCCCAATTTGGCGGATCTTTGTGATCTGTTGGGCGGCGTCTTGAAAACGGGGCTGATGCCGCCACAATGCGGAATCGTTTTCTCCGGGGGGACCTGACGGGCCTCCCGTGTGTATCTTCAGCACCAGACGCGGGCCGGCGTTGTGGCCGGTCCGTGAAGCACTCGCGAAGAAAGAGGTGACGCGTGGACCTGCTCGATCAGATGGCTCAGATGGTTGAATCCGTTCGCGAGGACTACGGCAAGGCGAAGGGCGGCAACAAGGCGGCGGGCACGCGTGTGCGGAAGACCATGCAGGATGTGAAGAAGCTGGCGCAGGAGATCCGTCAGGAGATGCTGGAGAGCCGGGATAGCGAGGGGTCGTGAGCCGGACGAGCACGATGGTCGAGCAGGGTCGTCCGGAGCACGCGATGCTCGTGGACCTGGAGTCGATCGATCTGGGCGCCACGGTCGCGGACCGTGACGAGATCGGGCGGCTGAACCCGCACCGCCATGAGATGGCGTTGTTGGATGGTGTCGTCTGGGTGAGCGACGACATGAGCGCGGCCGTTGCGCGGCACCATTGCCGCGACGACGCGTTCTGGGTGTCGGGACACTTCCCGGGTCGCCCGCTCATGCCCGGGGTGCTCCAGGTGGAGGCGGGCGCGCAGCTCGCGTGCTATCTCTGGAATCGGCAGCAGCCCGTTCCGAAGCTCGCGGCGTTCCTCCGGATCGAGAACGCGGCGTTCCGTCGTTCGGTCCTTCCCGGGAACGACCTGTTCGTGCTGTGCCGCGAGGTGAAGATGGGGCGCCGTCGCTTTATCAGCGATGTTCAGGGTGTCGTGGGTGACCAGATCGCCTTCGAGGCCCGGATCATCGGCATGGCGCTCGACGATCACAAGGCGGAGTGAGATGGGCGGGGGTGCGGGCGATCGCTCGACGCCCGGTCCCTGGCCGCTGCCGATTCGGATCGAATTGAGCGGGACCGCGCCCGTCGAGCGGGCGGAGGCGGCGGAGCGCGGCCTGCGCGCTCGGCCCGGTGTCGCGGTCTTCGTCGGTTCAGTTGGTGGCAACGACGAGACGATTTCGGTGTCGGCGTGCGGGGACCTCCGGGCGTTCGTCGCGGGGCGGTTGCGCGGCGAGGGACCCCGCGCGGATCTCTCCGAGGTCGCGGTGCGCGTCGAGGCGTGCGAGTGCGGTTCGGGGTTCGAGGCGGATCTCGCGTGCGACGCGGTGATGCGCGCGCGCACGCCCGAGGCCGCGGCGCGCGCGGCGGCGTCGCGGGCGGTGTGGTTCGTGCACCTCGACCCTTCGGGCGAGGTGCCGGCGTGCCGCGTCGTGGACGCGTGCGACGCTGAGCGTGACCCGGCGACGCTGATCGGCCCGTTTGCGCGCCGGTCGCATGCCGAGGCCTGGGCGGGGATGCTCGATACCCGGTTCGAGTTGTGCCGCGAGCCCGCGACGCTCGCGAAGCGGCCCGACGCGCAGGCGTGCCCTTACAAGGACATGGGGGCGTGCCCGGCGCCGTGCGACGGGAGCGAGCCGATGGAGATCTACCGCGCCCGTGCCGAGTCGGCGCGGGTATTTGACGGATCGCTCGCCGCTTCGGCGCTGGACGCTGTGCGGCGTGAACTCGACGCGGCGGTCGGCGGGATGGACTTCGAGCGTGCCTCGGATTTGAAGGCGAGCGTCGATGTTCTGTCGCCCGCGTCGGGTGCGTCGTGGGTCTGCACGATGGACCGGTTCGGTGCGCTGGCGGTGCTCCCCGCGGGGAAGAAGGGCTGGGCGCGGATCGTGGCGCACCGATCGGGGCGGAGCGTTGTGCTCGGGGATGTGCGCGCCGGGGCGGACGACCCCGCGGGCGTGATCCTGGACATGCTGTCGCGCTGCGGGTTGCGACGCGGCGCTGAGCGTTGCTTCGGCGCCTCGGCGTCGGACGGCGTGGCGTTGGTGTTCGCGCACGCTCGGTCGAGCCGAAAAACTCGGGGTCGGATCGTGCCGATCGCGTGGCGCGCGGGCGAGGGGCAGGGCACCGGGTTGCGTTTGGGGCTGGATCGGGGGCTGGATCCGGGGGTGGATCGTGCCGATCTTGTCCGGGCGGTGCGTCGCGCGGGCGGCGTGGAGGCCGACATCGACGCGGGGTGAGGGTGTCTCGCTTGGAAGGACTGGGTGATGACCGAGGCGTACGCGATGGTGTTCGAGCCGATCCTCAAGGAGAAGGTGTGGGGGGGGCGTCGTCTGTCGCGGTACGGCAAGGCGCTGCCTGTGGAGGCGCGGGTCGGGGAGAGCTGGGAGATCGCGGACCTGGCGAGCACGAGCGCGTCGGGCGGCGGGGGCGGCGCAGCGGTGTCGGTGATCGCGAACGGCGCGCTGCGCGGGCGCCCGATCGGCGATGCGATCGGGGCGTGGGGCGCGGATCTGCTGGGCGAACGCGGGCTGGCGCGCGGGCGCGAAGTGGGCGAGCAGACGGGCGCCGGGCGCGTGGTGTTCCCGCTGCTGATCAAGTACCTCGACGCGGGCGAGCACCTGAGCGTGCAGGTGCACCCGAGCCCCGACTATGCGCGCGCGCACGAGGGGGCGCACCTCAAGACGGAGAGCTGGTTCGTCGTCGAGGCGGAGGAGACGGCGTTGCCCGATGGGGCGCGGGTCGAACCCAGCGTGTTCGTGGGGCTCAACGAGGGCGTGGACGAGGCGGCGTTCCGCGCGCACATCGCGGACGGGACCGTTGCGCGCGATCTCCGGGCGCTCGCGGCGCTCGCCGGGGATTGCCACACGCTCCCGAGCGGGACGGTGCACGCGCTGGGGGGCGGGGTGCTGGTCGCGGAGGTGCAGACGCCCAGCGACACGACCTTCCGGGTGTACGACTGGCAGCGCGAGTACGGTCGGCCTGATCGAGCGCTGCACATCGACGAGGCGGTCGCGTGCATCGACTTCGGGAGCGCGGGGCGCGGCGATGGGGCGCCGGTCGTGCGGGCCGGGCAGGGCGGGCGAGCGGCGTGGACGGCGTACTACACGATCGACGCGGTGCACGGCGCGTGTGACCTCGGCGCGATGGTCGAGGCGGGCGCCTTCGCGGTCGTGATGGTGACCCGCGGTGAGGGCGAGATCGTCGGCGCGGGAGAAGCGGTCCCGGTCGCGGCGGGCACGACGGCGCTCGTTCCGGCGGCGTGCGTTCCCGGAGCGAGGCTGGTCGGGGGCGATGCGCTGCTCTCGCTGGTGATCACGCCCTGATCGGGTGTTCCTCGTGGGATCAGCCCGGGCGTGCGATCGGGCGGTTAGGATGCGGGCATGAACCAATCGAACCGGAAGAACGCGGGTATCGGGGCCGGAGTTGTCGGGCTGCTGGCGTGCGGCGTGCTGCTGGGCGGGTGCTCGACGGATGTGAACAGCCGGGCGACGATCGGCGCGGAGCGCGGGTTGCCTGTCTTCGAGGCTAGGGACGCCGCCTTGGCGATGGGCGACGGCACGACGGGGCGGCTGGATCGCGGGGACTGGGCGGCGGTGGAGTTCCGCGTGCCGGTGGACGGGACGGTGCACGCGCCGCTCTGGAAGAGCGGCCCCTCGTTCGGCGACGATCACCGGCGCGCGCACGGGCTCTATCCGACGAAGGACTCGGCACTGGAACTGGGCAACGGCGCGGGGGGAGAGGCGGCGCGGGGGTTCGTCGAGCCCGCGCGGGCGCTCGTCGATCTCGTCGCGATGCCGGTGCGGATGGTGCTCGAGCCCGCGTGGACGAAGACGCAGGGGCCCTCGATGTACAAGCGGTGGCATTCCGGGGAGTGGCTCGCGGGGCCGCGGCCTGAGCCCTCCGCGGGCGAGAGTGATTCGTGAGCGGGGGGGCTGATCTGTCGGCGCTCGGTCTGGACGAGCGGGGGGTGCCCCGCGGGAAGCGGCTGCGCGCGGGGATGGAGATCGGGCCGGTGGAGGCGCGGGATCTCATCGCGACGGGGCTGGGAGCGTCCGACGGCGGTACACCCGGGGTGCTGGTGGTGGATGTCCGCGAGCCCGACGAGTGGAGGATCTGCCGGATCGAGGGCGCGGTGCTCGTCCCGCTGGGTGAGGTCGAGGAGCGGGCGGAGGAGCTGCTCGACGAGCACGGGATCGACGGGGACACGCCCGTGGTGGTGTATTGCCATCACGGGGTGCGGTCGCTGACCGCGACGGCGGTGCTGCAGGCGAAGGGCCTGCGCGGGGCGCGGTCGATGGCGGGCGGGATCGACCTGTGGTCGGTCGCGGTGGACCCCGGGGTGGCGCGCTACTGACCCCGGAGCCTGCTACGGGCAGCCCGCCTGGAAACTCACGAGGAACAGGTTGATGTCGGCGAGGTCGAGCACGCCGATCGGCGGCGCGAAGTCGGTGCACGCCGTGCGTCCGGTGATGAAATCACTGATGAAGCGGTTGATGTCGGCGAGATCAAGCACCGCGAACGGTTCGGCGATGTCCGCGTTGCTGCACGGCACCGCGCCGCCCCAGCAGGGGTGCCCGTGTGGGTTGTTGAACGGGTTGAAGGCGATGCCCCAGCCCGACCACGGGGTCTGGGTGTAGGGGGCGCTCTGTGCGGGGGGGTCGAAGCAGGAAAAGCCCCCGAATGAGTAGACGGTCTCGGCGCCCGTTCCGTCGATGATCCCGAAGCCGTCCACGGCGCCGATCGCCTCGCCCGGCAGCGGGTTGTACGCGGGATTCGAGGGCCATGTCGTGATGAGGCCAGGCGACTGGATGTAAGAATCGATGTTGGCGGACGGCGCGAGCAGAGGCGTGCCCAGGTTGTGGATGTTGGGGTAGGTCGCGGGGTCGTCGCCTTCCGGGTTCTCGAGGCCCATGCCGATGAGTTCTGGGAAGCGGACGAGCAGGCTGTCGCCCTCCGCGACGCCGGGCTGGCGGAAGCCGACGACGAACCCGGAGTTGATCAGCCCGTCCCCGTCGGTGTCGACACCCGGGATGCCCGAGAAGACGCTGCCGGTGCCGAACGCGCCGTCGGAGACGCCGTTGGTGTCGCCCACCTCGATATCGGTGTCGAGGTGCCAGAGATCAAGATAGAAGACCCAGAGTTCGCCCTCATCGAAACGGATCACGCCGTCCCCGTCCTGGTCCTCGGCGCCGGGGAGATCGGCGAGCAGGATCGGGGAGTGCGCGACGGCGTTCTGCGGGGCGGTGTGGTCGTCGTTCTCGGTGAAGACGAGGATGAGTTCGCAGCCCTCGACCCCGTCGAGGCCCGGGTCAGGGACCTGGGTGAAGTAGGAGACGAGCAGTGAATTGACGACGGAGTCGCCCGGGTGCTCGAACCAGTCGTGCCAGTAGTTGATCGCGCGGGGATCCTGCTCATCCCCGAGCGTCGCGTCGTGCACGCCCGCGGAGACATAGGTTGTGCCGCCCTCGCCCGAGCCGTCGGGCGCGCAGGGGTCAACGGTGCGATTGGACCAGGACCACGCGGTGCCGCGGTTGTGGTGAGTGCCGTCGAGCGAGGAAACGAGCATGCGTTCGCCCGTGGCGAGGTTGGCGTAGACATAGCGGGGGGTGGCGGGGATGGGGCGGGGCTCGAGCGGGACCGGCTGCGCCGCTGCGCACCCGCCGATCATCAGGACGCACAGGCCGGTTGTTCGTTTCCTCCCCATTGCTTTTCCCCCTCTCGCTCAGAGCGACCTGGTGTCAACCGCGGCATCGGCATCGCAGCCGCGATGATGGTGCGTGGTTGCACCGAGGTGTAGAACACCGCGGAGCCGAAACGGCTCGGTTGTTTATCCGTGAGGGATCGGCCGGGGTTGCGGATTCTCGGCAGCGGCACCCTGTTTGTGCTGATTTTGAGAGGCCCTGATTCGGGAACGGAGGCAGATAAAACGGATAATTGGGGAAATTTTCAGGTATATTCGATTGGGGACCGCGGTCCGAGCGTACGGTCAAGTGCACATATTGATCCTCCGGCGTCGGCGGTCAGGGACCGGGCGCGCGGGGAGCCCGACCTAGATCACCCCGGGGATTTCAGTTGGCTACACCCTCGGGACACGAGTATCACGATGAAGATTTATGTTGGGAACCTTTCGTTTCAGACCTCCGAAGCCGAACTGAATGAGACTTTCTCGGAGTTCGGGAGCGTCCAGTCGGCGAGCCTGGTGATGGACCGGGACACCGGCCGTCCCCGCGGGTTCGGGTTCGTTGAGATGGCGGACGACGATGCGCGCAAGGCGATCGCCGACCTGAACGGGCGTGAAATCGGCGGTCGCCCGCTGACCGTCAACGAGGCCAAGCCGCGCGAGAGCCGGGGCGGCGGCGGCGGTCGCAGCGGCGGCAACCGCTGGTGAATCTCCCGCCGCGGTGAAATCCGCGACGATCACATCTGAATGATCCGGACGGGGACCCCCGACGGTGTCCCCGTCTCTTCGCGCGCGGCGTGTCGTGCCGCGGTGCGTCCGTTTTCTTTCTCAAGGCGTTCTTGCATGAACAATCAAGCGGCCCGCGGGGCCCGCAGCCGTCCGGAAGGCGGCGTAGCGATGTGCGACCCCGGGTCGTCGCACGGTTCGGTGCTGTTGCTGCGCGTGATCAACCTGCTCGCGGTCGTGATCCCGATTCTCGGCCTGGCAGCCGGGATCGGCCTGCTGTGGGGGGTCGCGTTCGACTGGGTGTACCTGGCGATCATGGGCGTGATGTACCTGATCTCCGCGGCCGGGATCACCATCGGTTACCACCGGCTGTTCACGCACCGGAGTTTCAAGTGCCCGAAGGTGATCGAGGCGATGTTCGCGGCTCTCGGCTCGATGGCGGTGGAGGGCCCCGTGCTGCAGTGGGTCGCGACCCACCGCAAGCATCACCATCACAGCGACCGGGAGGAGGACCCGCACTCCCCCCACACGCACGGGGAAGGCGTGGTGGGCACGCTGCGGGGGATGTTCCACGCCCATGTCGGATGGATCATCGCGTGCAAATCGTTCCGGTCCGTTCGAGACGGGTTCTCGACGGTCCCCCGCGGGATGTCGCGTTATGTGAAGGACTTCGAGAACGATCGGCTCTGCCGCTTCATGAGCAAGACCTTCCCGCTGTGGGTCGTCGTGGGCCTCCTGCTCCCTGCGGCGTTGGGCGGTGTGCTGACGATGTCGTGGACGGGCGTGCTGCTCGGGTTCATCTGGGGTGGGCTGGTGCGGGTGTTCCTGCTGCACCATGTGACCTGGAGCATCAACTCGGTGTGCCACATCTGGGGCACGCAGCCCTTCGACAGCCACGACGAGAGCCGGAACAACGCGATTTTCGGCGTGCTGGCGCTCGGCGAGGGGTGGCACAACAACCACCACGCGTTCCCCGCCTCGGCCCGCCACGGGCTGCGGTGGTGGGAGTTCGATATGAGCTACCTGCTGATCCTCGCGATGTCGAAGGTCGGGCTGGCGAGCCATGTCCGGGTGCCGCCCCGTGCGCGGATCGAATCCAAGCGGGTGCGCCGGGTGCGATGAGGGCTCGCGTCGGCGTGCCGCTCAGGGGCGGACTTTCTCCCACGCCTTCTCCAGGCGCTTGGGGCTGACGGGGACCGAGGTCTTGAGTTCCTGGGCGAAGACGGAGACGCGGAACTCCTCGTGGAGCCAGCGGAACTCGACGAGCTCGGGATCGACGATGCCCTCGTGATGGTGCTTGGTCGCGCGCTCCGCGAGCATCCGCTGCCAGCGGTGGACCTCGATCATCGACTGCGTGTCGCGCTCAACGCCGCCGCCGCGCAGGCGGTCGAGGCGGACTTCCATCCCGCGGAGGAACCGCGGGACGCAGCGGAGCCAGCGGTAGGGGGTGCGGGTGAGGGTGTGGGCGTGGACCATGGAGGACAGCTGGGCGCGCATGTCGCGCACCGCCCGCTCCCACGCGGGGGGGTGCTTGTCCTCGAGGCGCGAGGAGACGGCGCTGAAGCGGGTGAAGATCTGCTCGGCGAGGGGCGCGACCTCGTGCACGACCGGTGAGAGGCGGTTCCACGCTTCGTCGATGCGGGCGGTGAATTCCCCGTATGTGCGGGGGTGCTCGCGGTCGCCCACGAACAGGCGGTCGGCGATGAGCATCATGATCTCGTCGCGGAGTTGACCCGCGTCGCCCAGCGGGGCGTACCAGAGGGCGGTGGTCTGGAAGTTGGGGATCGCCCGGTCATCGAACTTCAGGTCTGTCTTCAGGCGGCGGATGCCCAGGCGTGCGAGGCCCAGGCGGGTCGCGTCGTCGGCGGCTTCGGGCGTGTCGAAGACGCGGAGCGCGACGGTGTGCGTGGTCGAGCCCTTGCCCTGCTTCGCGGACGGCGCCCCCTCGTCGACGATCGCTGGATAGCCCAGGATCGGCGTCGGGTCGCGGGCGATCTCGATCGAGCGGGGGAGGTCGCCGAAGTCCCATTCGGTGATCCCGTCGCGGTGCCACTCGCCCCGGGTGCGTCCCGCGAAGCCCGCCTTGATGCGGTCGGCGAACTCGCGGCGGAGCGTCGCGAGGTCGCGGCTGGTGGTGAGCTCCTCGCCCGACGCGTCGACGACGCGGTAGCGCATCGAAAGGTGGGCGGGGAGCTGGTCGGGGCGGAAGTCTTCGGGGCGGATGGCGACGCCGGCGCGGGCGCTGAGGAGTTTCGCGAGCTCGCCGATCAGCGAGCCCTCGCGTTGCAGGAGGTCGGCGGCGGCCTGCTGGGCGACGGGGACGATGTCGATGGAGCGGCGCGTCTGCTTGGGGAGCGTGCGGATGAGCGCTTCGACCTTCTCGGTAAGCAGGCCCGGGACAAGTCGGTCGGCGCGGTCGGCGTCGACCTGCCCGAGCTGCTCGACGGGGACCTCGAGCGTCACGCCGTCCTCGGGGCTCGCGGGGTCGTAGCGGTAGCGGAGGTCGAGGTCGCCCCCCGCGGTCGCGAAGCGGTCGGGGTACTGCCGCTCGTCGGCGGCGGTTGCGTCCCCGATCAGGATGTCGTCGATCGACATGTAGAGCACGCGCGGGTCGGCGCGCTCGGCCTGCTTGCGCCAGCGTTCGAACGAGCGCCCGCTGAAGACATCGGGGGGGAGCCTGCGGTCGTAGAACGCGTATCGGGCCTCGGCTTCCGCCATCAGGTCGCGTCGGCGGGCCTTGTCTTCGAGGTTCGCGATCGAGGCCTCGAGTTCGCGGTTGTGCAGCAGGGCCTTCGCGCTCGTGTCGTATTCGCCTTCGACCAAAGCGCTGTGGATGAAGATCTCGCGGGATTTGACGGGATCGACGGGGCCGAAATGGGCGCGGCGTTTGGGGACGATCTCGAGCCCGAGCATCGTGACTTTTTCGTAGGCCATCACGCGGGCAGACTTCGCGTCCCACTGGGGCTCGGAATAGGTCTTGCGGATGAGGTGGGTGCCGAGGTCCTCGATCCACTTGGGGTCGATGGTCGCGATCGTTCGGGCGTAGAGGCGGGTGGTGCGGACGAGCTCGGCCGCCATGACCCACTTGGGTTTCTCGCCGAACAGGGACGAGGAGGGGTGGAGGTAGAAGCGCGTGCCGCGGGTGCCCTTGTACTCGTGCTTTTCGTCGAGGACACCGACATTGTTGAGCAGGCCTGTGAGCAGGGCGCGGTGCAGCGCATCGTCGTTGTGGGCGCGCACGGCGGTGTCGAACCCGAGCTCGCGGGCGATCTGGCGGAGCTGGCTGAGCACCTCGCTCCACTCGATGAGGCGGCGTTCGGAGAGGAAGTTCTGCCGGCACGCCTTGGTGCGTTTCGATCGGCTCAGCGGGCGGATCGAGTCGTGGTAGAAGTGCCAGACATTCAGCAGGCTCATGAAGTCGGAGGTCTCGTGGGCGAACTTCTCGTGCGCCTGGTCGGCCTCGTTCTGGAGTTCCGCGGGGCGGTCGCGGGGGTCCTGGACGCTCAAGCCCGCGGCGAGGATGAGGACATCGTGCAAACAGCCCTCGTCGCGCCCCGCGAGGACCATCCGCCCGACGCGTGGGTCGATGGGCAGGCGGGCGAGGTCGCGGCCGATCTCGGTGAGCTCGCCCTCGTCGTCGATCGCGCCGAGCTCGGTGAGCGTGTCGTAGCCGTCGCGGATGAGGCGGGAATCGGGGGGCTCGACGAAGGGGAAGCGGTCAGGGCGTCCGAGCTTGAGGGCTGACATCTGGAGGACGACGCTCGCGAGGTTGGTCCGCAGGATCTCGGGGGGTGTGAACTCGTCGCGGCTCTCGAAGTCATCCTCGGAATAGAGGCGGTAGCAGACGCCGGGCCCGACCCGCCCGCACCGGCCCTTTCGCTGGTTGGCCGACGCCTGGCTGATCGGCTCGATGTCGAGGCCCTGCACCTTTGTGCGCGCGCTGTAGCGGCTGATGCGGGCGGTCCCGGGGTCGATGACATAGCGGATGCCGGGGACGGTGATCGAGGTCTCGGCAACATTGGTCGCGATGACGATCCGACGGCCCGGGTGGGGCTTGAAGGCCTTGCGTTGCTCTTCGATGGAGAGGCGGGCGTAGAGCGGGAGGATCTCGTCGCCCCGCCCATGAGCGTTCTCTCCGAAATGCCGGCGGAGGGCGTTGGCGGTCTCGCGGATCTCGCGCTCGCCCGGCATGAAGATCAGGATGTCCCCTCGCGTCTGGGCGTCGATCTCGCGGACGCAGTCGAGGACGGCGCCGGTGAGGTCCTCGGGGTCGCGCATGAACGAGCCCGGGGGGATCTCGGCGCGACCCGACTCGGCACCGGGGAGGGGGCGGTAGACCGTCTCGACGGGGTGGGTGCGTCCGGGAACCTCGATGATGGGCGCGGGGCCCTGCGTGGTCGCGAAGTGGTCGGCGAAGCGCTGCGGGTCGATCGTCGCGCTGGTGATGATGAGCTTGAGATCGGGGCGGCGGGGGAGGATCTGGTGGAGGTAGCCCAGCAGGAAATCGATGTTGAGGCTGCGTTCGTGGGCCTCGTCGATGATGATCGTGTCGTACTGCTGGAAGAGTCGGTCGGATTGGGTCTCCGCGAGCAGGATGCCGTCGGTCATCAGTTTGACCATGGTGCGGTCGGAGGTCTGATCGCCGAAGCGGACCTTGCTGCCCACGAGGTCACCCAGGTTCGTGCCCAGTTCCTCCGCGATGCGTGCGGCGACGGTGCGTGCGGCGATGCGTCGGGGCTGGGTGTGCCCGATCAGCCCGTCCACGCCGCGCCCGAGCCCGAGGGCGGCGTCCATGCAGATCTTGGGGAGCTGGGTGGTCTTGCCCGATCCGGTCTCGCCGCAGAGGACGACGACCTGGTGCTCGCGGATCGTCGAGGCGATCTCCTCGCGCATCGCGGAGACGGGGAGGTCCTCGGGGTACGCGATCCGCTCGGGGCGGGCGGCGAGGCGGTCGAGGCGTCGCTGGCGGGAGCGTTCGGCGTCCGCGGCGATGCGGTCGAGGATCTGGCGTTTTTTCTGGGCCGGCATCCGGCGGTTGCGGCTGAGACCCGCGAGGCGGGCCTTGAGACGCGGTTTGTCTGCGCCGAGCACGCCTGTGAAGTTGATGCGTTGGTTCGGATCGGGCATCGGGGGAGCGAGGGGGCGATGGAGGGCGGGGGGCAGAAAATCGCGTCGTCGCGCGTGAGTCTTGCGGAATATCAAAGGCGGGCCGACGGTTGGTGGCGCGGGCGCGTCCCCGGAAACCGGTTTCATTCGCGGCAGAGCGATCGAGGCCGCAACCGATCGCGTGAAGATCGGAACAAGAAGTGCGCGATTCGGGTGAATCGTGCTTGACCAGTGGACCGAAAGATGTATTGTCTTGACGAACCGCGGCGTGAAACCCGCGTAGAAGAGACTGAAGGATACGACCTGTGACCCGAACCTCTTGCCACATTTCCCTTATGACCTGCGTCAAAGTCCAGCGTTGGGCGTGCGCGGTGGTCTCTTTGGGGAGTGGCTGAGAACGACTCAGTTCCGAACGACCCTCGAAGAGGCCACCGGCAGATCGGTGGCCTTTTTTCGTTGCTTCTCTCCCTCCCGGCATGGGCCGGGGGGCCTTGATCCGGGACGCGTCGTGCGTCCCGGGATGAACCGAGACCGGAGGCATTCCGATGACGCTCGACACGACTTCGCTGATCACCCTGACCGACGCGGCGCTCGAGGGCGGCAACGCCCTCAGCGCGATGGCCGGAGCGGTTGCGGCTTCGACCGCGACCGACGCGGGGACCATGATCGTCGTCATCGGCTCATCGCCGCACGCGCAGCAGGTGATGGAACAGCGATCCAATGCGCTGTGCGCCACGGGGGATCTGTTGTGCCGTTCGAATCTGGTGACGCTCCCCGCGCGGGAGAACGCGCAGCGGTTCGCGGGCCTGCTCGGGATGCTGGGCGTCGACGCGTTGCTGCTCGACCCGGTGCTGTTCGCGCCGATCACGCGGGGGCACGCGCTGGAGGCGGAGCCCCGGCTGCTGCACGCGAAACGGTACGAGCAGGCGGCCCTGCGGCACCGTGTGCTCGTGATCGCGGGGGGCGTTGGACGCACACCGGAGGGCGACACGACAAGCCTCGGCACGGGTGGTGCCGAACTGAGCGGGTTGTTCATCGCGCAGCGGCTGGGGCTGCCGGTCAGCCTGGTCGTCTCGTCTCGCGAGATCGATACGGGCTACGCGCTGCCCAAGCGAGCGGAGCTGTTCGCCCGCAAGCACGGGGTCTCTTATGCCCTGAGCGTCGGGATCGAGACGGGCGCACCCGCGGACGAGCCCGTGCCGGCCTGAATCCCGGATGGACTGGATCCGTCTGACCCGCGGATGATGCGATCTATCCCCGAGCCGCGGCGACAAAGGCCGCGGCTTTCTTTGCGCTCACGGGGTTCGACCAGGTGCCGCCTTCCTTGATCGAGGACCCGACGATGACGCCGTCCGCGACGGCGAGCATCTCTAAGGCGTTCCGTTCGGTGACCCCGCTCCCGATCAGAACGGGGAGCCCCGAGGCGTCCTTTGCGGCCCGCGCGTCGCTGGGGTCGGCGGCGCGGCCCGTCCAGGCCCCGGTGATGATGAGCCCATCGGCCCCGAAGAAGGCCGCGGCGTGGGCGGCGTCGGCGACGGTGATGTCGGCGCTGATCGCGTGCGATGCGTGCTTCTTCTTGATGTCGGCGAAGACCGAGACCCGGTGCGGATCGGACGCGGCGCCGATCGCGGCGCGGTAGCGCAGCAGAGGCCCCGCTTCGGCGTCTGGGAGCAGGCCCTCGTCGGCGACATGGGCATAGACGAAGTTCTCGCAGCGGATGAAGGTGCCGCCGATCGCTTGGGCGACCGCGAGCGCGTGCCGGTTGCCTCCCGAGAGGATCTGGACCCCCAGGGGGCAGGTCACCGCGGAGGCGACCTCGGCGCCGGCGCGGGTCATGGACGCGACGATCTCGGGGCCCAGGCGGTCGCCGTGCACATACGGCGCGTCGTGCATGTTCTCGATGATGATGGCGTCGAACCCGGCGTCTTCGAGGACGCGGGCCTCATCGGCGGCGGCCGCGGCGAGGTGCTCGACGCTGGCGCCGTCGTGCGCGGGCGTGCCCGGGAGGGCGCCGACATGGACCATGCCGATGAGGGCGTTGCCGATCTCGAAGGGGTGGGGTGTGCTCATCGCGGGGAGTCTAGAGGGGGAATCGGGGGCGGTCCGCGCCGTCGCGGTGGCGCCGGGCTCAGAGGAAGATGCCGGCGATCGAGGCGGTCATCCAGCTCGCGAACGCGCCCCCGATCATGGCGCGGAAGGCGAGGGAGACGAATTGATCCCGCCGGCTCGGGGCGATGGCGCTGAGGCCCCCGATCTGGATGCCGATGGACCCGAAGTTGGCGAAGCCGCAGAGCGCGAAGGCGGCGATCGCGCCCGATCGTTCCGAGATCTCGGCGCCCGCGGGGTCGTTGATGCCTTGGGCGAGGGTGCCGAAGGCGATGAACTCGGTGGCGACGATCTTTTCGCCCATGAGGCGTCCGATGAACGCCGCGTCGGCCCACTCGATGCCCATGGTCCAGGCGAGGGGGGCGAAGAGCCAGCCCAGGAGCGTCTGGAGGCTGAGACCCTCGACGCCGCGCTCGGCGAGGAAGGACGCGACGGGGCCCCAGTCGCCCAGGGCGCGGATGGGCCAGTTGACGAGCGCAAGCAGGGAGACGAAGGCGATGAGCATCGCGCCGACATTGAGCGCGAGTTTCAGCCCGTCGGTCGCGCCCGCGGAGGCGGCGTCGAGGAGGTTGGCGGAATCCTCGATCTCCGCGGCGGCGACGGCGTGGGTCTCGTCGGGGGGCTCGGTCTCGGGGACGAGCACCCGCGCCATCACGAACGCGGCGGGGGCGGACATCACGCTCGCGGTCAGCAGGTGGCGGATCCAGAGCGCCTGCTGGGCGCGCGCAGCGTCGAGGGCGGCGCGGGCCGCGTCGAAGCCCTCCGGGGTCATGCCCGCTTCGGGCCCGGGCGGGAGCGGGGTCAGGAAGTTGACATACCCCGCGAGCACGCTCCCCGCGATCGTCGCGAACCCGCCCACCATCAGGGTCATGAGGCCTGCGCGGCTCATCTTGTCGAGATAGGGCTTGATGCACAGCGGGGCCTCGGTTTGTCCCACGAAGACATTCGCGGCCATCGCGAGGGCCTCGGCGCCCGAGACGCCCAGGCTGCGCCTGAGCAGCCAGGCGAGGGCGGCGACGATGCGGGGCATGAGCCCGATGTGGTAGAGCACCGCCATGAGCGAGGCGAAGTAGATGATGACGGGCAGGACCTTGATCGCGAACACGAAGCCCCAGGGGCCCGCGGGGTCGAGCAGCTCGCGCCCGAAGATGAACGCGATGCCCTCGTCGGCGAGGCTGATGACCATCGCGACGCCCTCTGCGAAGAACTGGAAGACCGCGACGACGGGCGGGAACTTCATGAGCACCAGCGCGAGCACGAGCTGGAGCGCGACACCCCCCAGCACGACCCGGACGGGGAACGCGCGGCGGTTCTCGCTGATGAGCCAGGCGAGCGCGACGAGCACGCCCACGCCCAGCAGGCCGGTCGGGTTCATGAGGTCGGGTCTCCGTGATCGGGGCCGTGCTCGGGGTTCGGGGAGACTAGCCGACCCGGAGGCGCCGCGCGCGGCTATGTTTGCGACGCATGGGCGACGCGCAGAACATGCTCGAGTGGGAAGGCGCCGCGGCGCGGATCGTGGAAGCGGTGCGGGCGCGCGGGGCGCGGGGGGCGCTCCCGGTCGTCGGGATCACGGGCCCGGCGGGGGCGGGAAAGTCCACGCTCGCGGGTCTCGTCGCTGGGCACGCGGGCGGCGTGGTGGTTTCCACGGATGATTATCTGCCCGACTACGAGCGGGTCCCCGAAGCCGAGCGCGATCTCCCGGAGCACGCGGACCTGCCCCTGCTCGTCGAGCATCTGCATGCGCTGCAGCTTGTTCTGCCGCTCGAGCTTGGGATTGCGCTGGTCCTCGGGCATGCCGTTGACCTGCCCGTTGGCCTTGAGCTTCGCGTTCTCGTCCATCACCTTGCTCACGAGCAGGTCGGTCGAGAAGCCCTTGTCGAAGATGAGCATCAGGATCTTGAAGCCCACGTACTTGCCCGCGCGGTCGTGCATCGCGACGTGCACGTAGCAGAACATCATCGCCGTCTGGCCCCGCAGGTTGGCGTCGCTCGAGTGCTCGTTGGGGCAGTAGGTGTACGTCTTGATCTTGCCGTTGAGCTTCCGCCGCCGCTTGGCCTCCTTGGCCGCATCGTTGTCGTTGTCGTCGTTGTCGTCNNTCGTCGAGCATCTGCATGCGCTGCGGTCCGGCAAAGCGGCGGAGGTTCCGGTCTGGTCGTTCCACGAGCACAAGCGCGTCGATGTGCGGCTCGTTCAGCCTCCGGGCGTTGGATCGACAGGGGGCGGGGCGGGCGCCGGGCTGATCGTCGTCGAGGGGCTGTTCGCGCTGCACGAGAGGCTGGGTGATGTGGTCGATCTGCGGGTGTTCGTCGAGGCGCCAGCGGAGGTTCGCTGGGCCCGCTGGGAGGCGATCGAGCAACGCGGCGAGCGGGGCATGGGCGTCGAAGCGGCTCGCGCGTTCTTCCACGAGGTCGCGGACCCGACCTATGCGCGTCACGCGCCGGTCTATCGGGCGGCGGCGGACCTGATCGTGACCAACCACTGAGCCCCGGTGATGAGCCCGGGCGGTGATCGGGATGGGGTCCCGG
>DLBY01000028.1:27323-27546 GCA_002480345.1 Phycisphaerales bacterium UBA7812
GCTCGCGTCGGAACCCGCGAGCCACTATGCTGTTCCGACTCGGGAGTGGGCCCGATACACGAGGGACGGCATGAGCGACGAACAGCAGCAGGATCGGTTCGAGGCCGCGGATCCGGTGATCGCCGACAAGGCGATGGAGGGTCTGGCCGACGAGCCCGCGGGATCGGTGAAGAAGGGACAGCCCGCCGGATTGTGGGTGCTGTTCATCACCGAGATGTGGGAG
>DLBY01000028.1:27847-28257 GCA_002480345.1 Phycisphaerales bacterium UBA7812
GTTCATCACCGAGATGTGGGAGCGGTTCAGTTACTACGGCATGCGGGCGCTGCTGGTGTACTACCTGATCGCGTCCACGGCGGAGACGCTCGCGGACGGCGAGGCGAACCACAACCCGGGGTTCGGCTGGACCGAGGAGAGCGCGTACAAGCTCTACGGCTTCTACACGATGTCGGTCTACCTGACCCCGCTGGTGGGCGGGTGGCTCGCCGACAAGTTCCTGGGCACGCACCGCTCGATGCTGATCGGGGGGTGGATCATCGCGTTGGGGCACATCACCCTCGCGTTCACGGAGTTCTTCGGGATCCCCGCGGGCGAGGTGGTCACGCTGCAGACCGGGCCCGGCGCGCTGGTGACCTTCATCACCGGTCTGGCGCTCATCGTGATCGGCACGGGCTTCTTCAAGCCCT
>DLBY01000123.1:0-242 GCA_002480345.1 Phycisphaerales bacterium UBA7812
CTGCTACAAGTGCCTCAACTGTGGGGCGAGCATGGGCTGCAGTTGACTTCGCGCGACCGGCGACCGGGCGACGCCGCCCGCTCGCCGGGAGCACGCGACGCGCTCGCCGAGGTGAGCGAGCGCGTCTGAGCCCGAGAGGGCTCGACATCCAGCACTCAGGCGTCCGGGGCTCCCACCTCCCTCCTCCCTCCCCGCTCCGGACAGCCGAGTCCGCCCCCGAGCAGTCCACCACGGCTCGGGGG
>DLBY01000123.1:563-2979 GCA_002480345.1 Phycisphaerales bacterium UBA7812
CTTTTTCTGCGCTCGATCTGTTACTCAAGCGCCGCCCTTCCCACCGGCAGATCAAACCGCTCCCGCGTCGTGCAGTACGACTTCCCGCCCATCCGCCCGATCGCGTCGAGCGCGTCCAGGTCCGTGTGCATCCGCTCGTTGACCAGACCCTCGCGCACATGCACGCGCACGACCTCGCCCATCACGACATTCCCCCCGCCCGGCTCCCCCGGATTGGTGCGGATCACCTGCGTCGTCTTACACTCGAACGCGACGGGCGACTCCGCGACCCGGGGCGCGCGCACGACTTCACAGGGCGTTGGCGTCAGACCCACCAACTCGAACTCGCTTTCGCCGAACGGCAGATCCTCCGCCGCGCCCGCGACCTTCTGTCGCAACTCGTGCGTCGCGACATTCACCACGAACTCGCCCGTCCCGCCGTCCCCATTCTCATCATCGGCTGGCTTTGCGTTCCGGAGCGTGTCCTTCTCCCCGCCCTCGGGCGTGTTCGCGGGGCAGAACAGCAGGGTCATCGGGTTCGACCCCACCGCGTTGAAGAACGAGAAGGGCGCGAGGTTGGGGCGCCCGTCGGCCGACACCGTCGAGACGAACGCGATCGGGCGGGGCGTCACGCACCCGATCAGCAGTTTGTACCGCTCGGCCACACTGAGTTCGGCCGGGTCGAGCATCGTGGTGGGGGGGATCGAAGGCGAGGTCATGCCGAGACGATAGAGCGTTGCACGGCGCAACACGATTCGGCTGCCCTGGAGACGCTGTGCAGCGGTTTCTCCGCGACGCCAACGCTTGGATGTCCATTTGATCGTGGGGAGGGTCGTCTCGTCTCAATGGCACCGCGAATCTCGTGTCGGCGGCGCAGAAAAAAAGCCGAGCGACGGGGGGTGTCGCTCGGCGTGGGGTTCCCGGCGTTCACGAGCCGGTGCCCATCACTCACGGGTCGTTGCTGGGGGATAACCCGCGACAAGGCACCGGCGGGGCTGGGGTCAGAACGCCGGGATGGGGACTCTCTCCCCGTGACGGCAAAGCGAGCGGCGCATAATCTGCTCACGCGAATATCGGAAAAAAAGACGACACTTTGATTCCGGCCCATGCAAGGGCTCTGGAAGGGACACGATCCGGGGATGCCCGACACCACCGACACCCATGACCCCCTGACTTGGGCGATGCTGCTCGCCCAATGGACCGACTTTGCGCGCTCATCAGTCGCTCTTCCCCTCGACGGAGAAGCCGGTCGGCATCGCCGTTCGGTCGCGTCACTGATCACGCTTGCCGCGATCACGCACGCGCTGGGCGATCTGGACCGCCTCGAACCCGACGAGCGGGCGCTCGCGCTCGACCGCGCCGAGGTCCAGATCCGCGCAGAAATCACCGCGCTCGATCGCATCTGGGAGGGGCAGGACCCACCAGAAGCGGTGTGGGTGTTTGTCGAGAACGCGGCCGCGGCGCTGGGAGAGGCCCAGGGCCTCGAGCCGGACGACACCGGGGCGCTCGACCGGGTCGCCTGGTTTGCCGCGGCGGACGGCGTGTCATGGGGGCACCCCGGGGAACTGCTCGGCGCGCTGTCCGTCCTGTCGCCCACGCTCGCGGTCTGGGTCCCCTCCCCGGGGGTCCCGTTCTTCGACGGCGCCGTCGCGTGCCACGCGGAGGATCCCGCGGGGCTGCCGGAGGAGGCACTGGGCCTGATCGCCGGATTCCTGGGCAAAGAAGTCGAGGGCCCGGTCGAGATCGCGGATCGGTTCCAGGTCTTCCGGCAGATGGACTTCCTGAAGGGCGGGCCTGTGCGCGATGTGCTCGCGCCCGAGGCCCTGCACGATGCGGTCCCGGGTCAGCCGCTGCTCGTCCCGGGGGTCGTGCCAAACGAGAACGGTTCGCACGCGGAGATCGCACCGGTTCCGATGCCTCCTCGCAAAGCCGCGCCCATCCCGACGCTCCAGGTCTTCGAGGCGGTCCCGGAAGAGGATCCTGACGAGGATGAGGACGCCCGGCACGATGCGTGACATCGCTTCGGCGAAACCGTTGCGCCGCTGTCTCGGCGTGCGCGCGGAGCGGGCCTAAACTCGTCGGAAGGCCGCGCACGCGGCGGGGAACCCACCTTTTTCACCGGATCGAGCGGCCCTGCGGGGCGGCGAGTCTCGGGCTTGGAGACGGATTGATGGCACGCGCGAAGATCAGCATCATCGGGGCCGGCAATGTGGGCGCGACCTGTGCGCACTGGGCGGCGGCGAAGGAACTGGGCGACATCGTCGTCCTCGACATCCCCGACAAGGAGGGCGTCGCGACCGGCAAGATGCTCGACCTGGCGTGCTGCGGGCCGATCGAGCGGTTCGACTCGTCGATCAAGGGCACGAGCGACTATGCCGACATCGCGGGCTCGGATGTGGTCGTCGTGACGGCGGGCCTGCCCCGCAAGCCGGGCATG
>DLBY01000123.1:3282-3416 GCA_002480345.1 Phycisphaerales bacterium UBA7812
GCCCCGCAAGCCGGGCATGAGCCGGGACGACCTGATCGAGACCAATGTGAAGATCGTCAAGAGCGTGAGCGAGCAGATCAAGCAGCACGCGCCGGACTCGATCGTGATCATCGTCTCCAACCCGCTCGACGCGA
>DLBY01000002.1:0-4439 GCA_002480345.1 Phycisphaerales bacterium UBA7812
AAGTACCGCGGGATCTTCATCAACGATGAGGCGCCGGCGCTGTCGGGATGGGCATACGAGAAGTTCGGCGGGGTGAACGCGGACTTCTATGAGCGCGTCTACCAGCTCATCCTTCGGCTGCGGGGCAACTACCTCTGGCCCGCGATGTGGGGGCGGAGCCTGTGGGACGACGATCCGCGGAGCGCGCCGCTGGCCGACGAGTACGGCGTTGTGCTGGGGACTTCGCACCACGAGCCGCTCGTGCGCGCGCATGTCGAGTGGTCGCTGTACGGCGATGGTCCGTGGGACTATTCGAAGAACGCCGAGACTTTGCGTGCGTTCTGGCGCGAGGGGATGGAACGGTCCGCGGGTCAGGAGAAACTCGTCACCATCGGGATGCGGGGCGACGGGGACGAGGCGATGAGCGAGGAGGCGGACATCGCGCTGCTCGAGCGGATCGTCGCGGACCAACGCGAGATCATCGCGGAGGTGACGGGCGAACCCGCGGAGCACACGCCGCAGGTGTGGGCACTCTATAAAGAGGTTCAGGAGTATTACGACCGGGGGATGCGGGTCCCCGAGGATGTGACGCTGCTGCTGTGCGACGACAACTGGGGGAACATCCGCAGGCTGCCGCCGGCGGATGCTGATGCGCGCGCGGGCGGGTATGGCGTCTATTACCACTTCGATTATGTGGGCGGGCCCCGGAACTACAAGTGGTTGAATGTCACGCAGGTGAGCCGGGTGTGGGAGCAGATGCGGCTCGCCTACGCACACGGCGTGGACCGCCTGTGGGTGGTCAATGTCGGCGACATCAAGCCGATGGAGCTGCCGATCAGCTTCTTCCTCGACCTCGCGTGGGACCCGGAATCGATCTCGGCGGACGATCTCTCGCGGTGGACGCGTGACTGGGCGGCGGGGCAGTTTCCGGGCGAGTTCGCGGGCGAGATCGCGGATCTGCTGACGGGGTACACGAACCTCAACAGCCGGCGGAATCCCGAGATGCTCTCGCCCGAGATCTACAGCCTCACGGCGTACCGGGAGTGGGAACGCGTGGTCGACGAGTGGTCGGCCTTGGTTGCGCGCACGGAGGCGGTCGCGCGGGCGTTGCCCGACGACTACGCCGACGCGTTCTGGCAGTTGGTGCGGTACCCGGTGCTGGCGTGCGCGAACCTCAACGAGTTGTACCACACGGTGGCGCTGAACCGGTGGCACGCCGAGCAGGGGCGGGCGGGGACGAACCGGCTCGCGGCGCGCGCCCGGGAGTTGTTTGCGCGGGACGCGGAGTTGGCGCGGATCTACAACGAGGATGTCGCCGACGGGAAGTGGCGGCACATGATGGACCAGTCGAACATCGGGTACACCTACTGGCAGCAGCCGGACGCGGACGCGATGCCCGAGGTGCGCGAGATCGGCGTGCAGGCCGGGGCGGCGTTGGGTATGTCGGTGGAGGGGGATACGCGGGCGTGGCCGTTCACCGAGGGCGAGGCCGTGCTGCCGGTGCTGAGCCGGTCTGCGGATGGCGATGCGGTGTTCGGCGAGACATTCTTTGAGGTCTACAACCGGGGGCGGGCGCCGCTGTCGGTGTCGATTGAATCAGACGCGGACTGGGTCGTTGTTGAGCCTGCGGAGGCGGGTGTGCGCGAGGGTGCGACCGGCCGGGCTGAGACGGTCCAGACCGACCGCCGGTACCGGGTATCGGTGGATTGGGAGCGGGCGCCGGCGGGGGCGATCTCGGCGGCGGTGCGTGTGCGCCATGCCAGCGAAAACGGCGCGGATGAGTCGGTCACGGTGCGGGTTCGAGCGCGCAACGAGGAGCCGCACGCCGAGGACTTCGCGGGGTTCGTCGAGACGCGCGGCGTGATCTCGATGGAGGTAGCGAGCGCGCAGAACGCGACGACGGTCGACGGGGTGTCGTGGCGGGTGATCCCGGACCTGGGGCGTACGGGTGACGCGGTGGCGGCGTTCCCCCGGACTTCTGGCTCGTTCGAGGCGGGGGAGGGGCCGAGTCTTGAGTATCGCGTGTGGATCGATGAGCCGGGCGAGGTTTCGGTGCACGCGTTCGTGTCGCCGACGCTGGATTATCTGGATGAGGGGTTGCGGTACGCGGTGTCGTTCGATGATGGCGACCCGATCGTGGTCGACCTGCTGCCCGACGACTCGACGCAGGCGTGGGAACGGATGGTCGGCGATCGGGTCAACCACAGGACGAGCACGCACACGATCGATCGCGCGGGGGCGCACACGCTGAAGTTCTGGCTGATCGATCCGGGCGTGGTGCTGCAGAAGCTGGTGATCGACGCGGGTGGGCTTGAGGAGAGCTATCTCGGTCCTCCGGAGACGCCGCGGGCGGGGGATATGGCGATGGCGTTCGGGAGCGGGATCGGCGGTGGTGGCGGCGACGGGGCGGTCGCGGAGTTCGAGTTCTTTGCGTATTCCGGCAACGACCGGGTGTACGAGGGGGTCGAACTCGGGGCGGACGAGTATGTCAATCCGGTCGTCGCGGGGTACACGCCCGACCCGTCGATCACGCGGGCGGGCGACCGGTATTACATGGTGAACTCGTCGTTCTGTCACTTCCCGGGGATCCCGGTGTGGGAGAGCGCGGACCTGGTCGACTGGACGCTGATCGGGCATGTGATCGATCGGACCGGGATGCTCGACTTCGACGGGCTCGGTCTCTCGCGGGGCGTGTTCGCGCCGGCGATCGAGTATCACGACGGCGTGTTCTATGTGCTCAACACCTGCGTCGATTGCGGGGGCAACTTCGTGTGCACCGCGACGGACCCCGCGGGGCCCTGGTCCGACCCGGTGTGGCTGCCCGAGGTCGGCGGGATCGATCCCTCGCTGTTCTTCGACGACGACGGGACGGCGTACATCATCAACAACGACGGGCCGATCGGGGAGCCCGAGTACGACGGGCACCGGGCGTTGTGGATCCGCGAGTTCGATGCGGAGAATCTGCGCGTCGTTGGCGAGCAGACGATGATCCTGAACGGGGGGGCGGACTTTTCGACCAAGCCGATCTGGATCGAGGGGCCGCACATCTTCAAGAACCCCGACGAGCCGGGCGACTGGTACTACCTCATCGCAGCCGAGGGCGGAACGAGCACCTGGCACTCGCAGGTGGTGCTGCGGGCGAAGAGTGTGCTGGGTCCGTGGGAGCCCTTCGAGGGGAACCCGATCCTGACGCAGCGGCATCTTGATACGGGTCGGCCCGACCCGATCACCTCGGCAGGGCACGCGGACTTTGTGACCATCACGAATGACGAGGGCGAGACGGAGTGGTGGGCGACCTTCCTCGCGGTGCGACCTTATGAGGGCAATTTCTACAACACAGGGCGGGAGACCTTCCTGATGCCCGTCGAGTGGCGAGATGGATGGCCGATCCTCACGGACGGGCGTGAAACGATCCCGTATGTCGGGCGTCGGCCCGCGGTTTCGGGCGGCCGTGAGAAAAGCGAACCGCCGGCTAGGGGAAGGATCCCGACCGCCGGGAACTTCACGATCCGCGATGACTTCGAAGGTGACGAACTGGCAGAGCACTGGCGATTCGTCAGGGTTCCGCAGGAGCAATGGTGGGGTGTCCGCGACGGGTCGCTGCGGATCGAGGCCCGGCCCGAGTCGATCGGCGCGCGCGCGCAGCCCTCGTTCGTCGGCACGCCCCAGCGGCACCAGCGGATGACCGCGACGACGGCGGTGCGCTACCGCCCGACGCGCGACGGGGACCGGGCGGGCCTCGCGCTGATGCAGAGCGACGAGCATTACCTGTTCTTCGGTCTCGCGCGCGAGGGGGGGCGGACGGTGGTGAGACTCGACAAGCGGGCGGGCACGGACGACCCGGTGAACGCCGCGACCGTCGCCTCGCGGCGGGTTCGGGTTCCCGAGGGCGGCGGAATACGGCTACGCGTCGAGGCGGACGGGGCGGACTACCGGTTTCTCTTTTCGACGGAACTCGGAAACGACGGCTGGACGGTGCTCACGGACCGCGTGGACGGTCGCATCCTGAGCACGCAGTCCGCGGGCGGATTTGTCGGGGCGCTCATCGGGCCCTACGCGTATCGCGAGCGTGCAGCGGAATAAGCGAATCGAGCAACGCCCCGTGAGCTTGGCTCGCCCGATCACGCGCAGCAGGATTCGCGGGTACCGCGCCCTTCGGGCGGACGCCCAACGGCGCGCCGAAAAAACCCCGCCCAGAGGACGGGGTCGTTCCACAGCGACGGAGTCCGTCGTCACAGGAGAGACTCGACGAAAGGCGAGCACGCGCAGCCGCGCATCGCCCGTGGGTTCACGCGCCGTTCAGGGGCAGCCGCCGGTGAAACTGCCGACAAACGCGGAGATGTCCGAAAGGTCGAAGACCCCGAACGGCTCAGCGATGTCCGCGATCGGGTCCATCGAGGTGAAGCCGCCCACGAACGCGGAGATGTCCGCGAGATCCAGCACGCCGAACGGCTCGGCGA
>DLBY01000002.1:4748-5577 GCA_002480345.1 Phycisphaerales bacterium UBA7812
CCGAACGGCTCGGCGATGTCCGCGTCGTTGCACCCGCCCCCCGTGATCGTGAGCGTGACCGACGCCGGTGCCAGGGGTTGCTGGTTCGGACCGGGATCCGTCGCGTAAGTCACCAGCGCTGAATCGAGCGCCAGCACGACCGCGCCGTCAAAGGTGAGCGTCACCGAGGAGCCCGCGGCCGCGTCGGAAGCAATCGTGACATCAAAGGTCATGAGATCAACCGGGCTGCTCGCGAGTCCACCATCGAGCCCTCTCCCCGCGGCGGCACGCACCAGCGGCCCGGAGCTCGGCGCCGACGAGGTGAGCCCGAAGCCCAGGTCGGCGTTGACGACAGGCACGCTCGCCGTCGCGCTTCCAGACGCGACGACGGTGCCGCCGAAGCCGTACAGGCCCGCGTCTCCGAAGACCCCGGGCCCCGCGCCGTTGAGCGTGAAATCCGAGCTGAGGGTCAGGGTGACCGTCTCACCGGGAGCGGGCTGGTCGTTCGACGCCACCAGGCCCACCGACGCGGACTGGGCCGATGCGACGATCGTGCATGCCGAGACGCACGATACGGCCACGAATCGCGAGTTCTTCATATCAAGACTCCTCCTGCTTGCCCGGGCGATCGCGCGGACGCTGTAGTACTCCACTCCTCGAAAGGTACCGAGTCCGCCCGCCAGTTGCAAGCGATTTGCGAGAAGTTGCTGAAACACCATGAAACGAATGCGGGCAATTTGTTTGGTAAATATCTGGAATTACAAAGGCGCCATCCCGACCCGGACGAGTTCGCGCACCGTCGAGGGGCCCGCCCCGCAAGATCCGCGCTGCGAGCGGCAGGCGGGCCGGG
>DLBY01000002.1:5889-7969 GCA_002480345.1 Phycisphaerales bacterium UBA7812
AGGCGGGCCGGGATCGCACCGTGTGACGCGACCCCGCATCTCGGCGTGGTACGCTCGGCAGGTCAGTCGTCTTACCACAACCCGGACCGTGCGAGCGACCGCACCGCCTCGTCCCGGCATCGCACGAGCAACTCAAGCGCCGGAGGTCAGTCGTGAAATCTCGTATCGTCTTCGCTTTGACGGTGCTCGCCGTTGTCGGTTCGCTCGCGCGATCGCAGCAGCCGACGCACCCGCTCGACGGTCTCCGCGAGGCGCACCCGCGCGTGATCGCGACAAGCGAGGATGTGAAGCGCATCCGAACGCTCCTCGAGCACGACCCCGTCGCGCAGGAGTGGCACCAGCGGACGCGCGACCTGGGCGAACGGCTTCTCGAATCGCCGCCCGCGACCTACGACATCGCCGACGGGGTGCGCCTGCTCGCGGTCAGTCGCCGCGCTGTCGGACTCGTCCAGACGCTCGGGCTGCTCCATCTTGTCGAGCCCGACGATCGCTACCGCGACCGGATCTGGAAGGAAGTCGACGCCGCCGCGCGCTTCCCGGACTGGAACCCCAGGCACTTCCTCGATGTCGGCGAGATGGCCCTCGCCCTCGCCCTCGCCTACGACTGGCTCCACGACGACTGGACCCCCGCGGAGCGCGAACAGATCCGCGAGGCCCTGCTCCGTCACGCGCTCCGCCCGGGGCTCGACGCCCACGAGAACGGCGCGTGGTGGGCGCGCGGGACCAACAACTGGAACCAGGTCTGCAACGGGGGACTCGCGTGCGCCGCGCTCGCGATCGCCGACGAGGAGCCCGAGATCGCCGGGGAAATCGTGCGCCGGACCGTCGACGCGCTCCCGAGGGTCATGAAGCTGTACGAGCCCGACGGCGGGTACACCGAGGGACCGGGCTACTGGGGATACGGCACCCGCTACAACACCTACATGCTCGCCGCGCTCGAGTCGGCGCTCGGCCATGACTTCGGGCTCGGCGCCACCCCGGGGTTCGAGGACTCCAGCCGATTCGTCCAGCACTGCGTCGGACCGAGCGGCACCGCCCTGAGTTTCGGGGACGGCACCGAAACGCGCATGCCCAATGTCGCCCATCTCTATTTCGCCCGTCGCTTCCGCGATGCCTCCGCGCTGCGTTACGCGATCGAGCACCCCGCCGACGAGGCGATCGGGCTCCTCTGGTACGAGCCCGCCGTCCGCCGGTCCGATCCGGATCCCCTCCCGCTCGACGCGCACTATCCCGTCAACGCGGGGATCGTCATGATGCGCAGCGACTGGGATGATCCCGACGCTTCGTTTGTCTCCCTCAAGGGGGGACGCAACGGTGTCTCGCACGGCCAGCTCGACCTGGGCACATTCACCTACGAGGTCTCGGGTCACCGCTGGATCACCGATCTGGGACGCGACGATTACAACCTCCCGGGTTACTTCGGCGATCGACGCTACACCTACTACAGGCACCGCGCCGAGGGACACAACACGCTTGTCGTCGATCCGGGTGAAGGCCCGGACCAGCCCCTCGATGCGCGGGCGCCCACGACGCTCCGGTCCTCACCGGGCGGCGCCACCGCGACCGTTGATCTCACGCAAGCCACCGGGCTGGACCATGCGGAGCGAACGCTTGTCTACGACCGCGGGACGCACAGGCTGACCGTCATCGACGAACTCGACGCGGGTCAATACACCGCGGACATCCGATGGTTCGCCCACGCCCGCGCGTCGATCGCGCTCGACGACACCGCCCGCGTCGCAACGCTCGAGCACGCGGGCAAACGCGTGCGCGTCGTTCTCGAATCGCCCGACGCCGCCCGCTTCCAGATTGTCGCACCCGAGCCTCTGCCGACCTCGCCGAACCCGCCGGGGCAGAACCCCAACAACGGGAGCCGCCTCCTCAACGCCGCGCCGGGCGCGAGCATGACCAAGAAAGGCGTCCTCCCGGCCTACGGCAACCCCGACCCGAGCCGCGCGATCCGCAAACTCGCCATCCAGATGGAACTCACCGGCGCGACGACGATCCGGTGCAGGGTCGAGCCGGTCGAGACTGGTCCCTAACGGTCTCCCCCGAGCGCTGGGGGAGGCGTGCCGTCCGA
>DLBY01000002.1:8294-8514 GCA_002480345.1 Phycisphaerales bacterium UBA7812
CCCGCCCCATCTCGCGATCCGGCCGCGGCGATCCGCTTCGCGGGCAAGTGTCTTCCGCCTGCCCGTCCGCACCCCGTCGAAGCCCGCATACGCTCCCCGCCCATGCTCCACGCCCGCGGGATCACCAAGTCCGTCGCCTTCCGAACGCTCTTCGAGGATGTATCGCTGTCCGTGCACGCCGGCGACCGTCTCGGCGTCATCGGCCCCAACGGCGCCGGCA
>DLBY01000002.1:8816-9214 GCA_002480345.1 Phycisphaerales bacterium UBA7812
CCCCAACGGCGCCGGCAAGAGCACACTGCTCAAGATCCTCGCGGGTGTGACACCCCTCGACGAAGGCCCCGACGCGGGAGAGATCCGCAACGAGAAATCCATCCGCGCCGCCTTCGTTTCTCAGCACGACGAGTTCGAACCCGACTCCACCCCCCCGCAGATCGTCGCCGACGCCTGTCTCGGGGGCGCCGCCGCGCGGGACGAACACCCCGAGCACCACCACGCCGAGATCACCGCGGAGATCGTGCTCGGAAAGGTCGGCTTCCCCCCCGAACTGCTCACCGCGCGCGCCGGCGCTCTCTCGGGCGGTTGGCGCAAGCGCCTCTCCCTCGCCGCCGCGCTCGCGTCCGCCGACGGCGAGCCCGACCTCCTTCTCCTCGACGAGCCCACCAACCACC
>DLBY01000019.1 GCA_002480345.1 Phycisphaerales bacterium UBA7812
CATCTCGCCCAGCCCCTTGAACCGCTTGATCTCCATGCCGCGGCGCCCGATCTCGTGGAGCGCGGGGAGGATCCGTTCGAGATTCGACGCCTCGACGAGCTTCCCGTGCGTCGCGGGCAACACCTCGCCGTCGCTGTCGGCCGCGGGCTCGGGGGCCGCCTCCTCATCACCCTTTGTCGAGGTGATCTCCCACGCGAAGCGAGCCGGGAGCCGCTCCCCGGTCACCGATTCTTCCTGTCGCAGCGCCCAATCATCGATGCTGAGCCCCAGCTCATCGAGCTGGGCGAAGACGATCGCGAGCTCCTTGTTCTCGTGCAGTTCGCGGATCGTCGCCTCGGGACGGTGCTCCGAGGGCGCGGCCGGATCCGGACGCACCGAGCCAGCGTCCCCGTTCGCGTTCTCGACGCTCGGCTCGCCCTCGTCACCCGTTTCCGCCTCGTCGGCCGCTTCGATGTCCGCGAGCGCCCAGCCCCTTTGCTCGACCAGGGCGTTCGCCTCCTCCTCGCTCCACGCGTGCAGCGTCGTTGCCCGGCAGGTGACCTGGTGGGTCGGGAGCACCCCGTCCCGCCGCGCCGCGAGCAGGTCGATGAACGGCACGCCCCGTCGTTCGGCGATCTCGACAAGTTCCGCGAGGCGCGCGAGCGCCCGGACCGCCTTCTTGATCGCCTCGCCCTCGATGACGAGTTCCACGCGGGGCTCGCCGTTCACCGCGGACGCGGGGATCACACCCTCCGCGGTCCACCCCTCGATGTCGCGGACGAGGAGGCGCGCTCGCTCGAGCCCGATCTCGGTCAGCGTCGTGGAGAGTTCGCGCTCGTTGAGCACATAGCGCGACTTCTTCTTTTTGCCGCTCCCCCAGAGGATCTGGTAGAGCGGGGGCTGGGCGCAGTAGATGTGCCCGCGCCGGATCAGCTCGGGCATCTGGCGGAAGAAGAAGGTCAGCAGCAGCGTGCGGATATGGCTCCCGTCCACATCCGCGTCGGTCATGATGATGATCCGCCCGTAACGCAGCTTGCTGATGTCGAAATCCGCCCCGATGCCGGTCCGCAGCGCGGTGATGAGCGTCCGGATCTCCTCGCTCGACAGCATCCGGTCCACCCGCGCGCGCTCGACATTGAGCAGCTTGCCCCGCACCGGGAGGATCGCCTGCGTCTCGGTGTCGCGCCCGCCCTTGGCGCTCCCGCCCGCGGAGTCACCCTCGACGATGAACAGCTCGGCGCGGTCGATGTCCTTGGTCCGGCAGTCCGCGAGCTTCGCGGGCATCGAGCCCGACTCGAGCGCCGTCTTCCGACGCGTGAGCTCGCGCGCCCGGCGTGCCGCCTCGCGTGCCTGCGCCGCGACGACGCCGCGCTGGCAGAGCTTCTTCGCTTCCGCGGGGTTGGTCTCGAGCCATTCGCCCAGGGCATCGTTGACCGCGGACGACACGAACCCCTCGATCTCGGGATTGAGCAGCCTCTCTTTGGGCTGGTTGTTGAAGGTCGGATCGGGCAGCTTCACCGAGACCACCGCGATCAGCCCCTCGCGGAGGTCGTCGCCCGTGGGGGTCGGGTCCTTGTCCTTGATGATCCCCGCCTTGCGGGCGTACCCGTTGAGCGTCCGCGTCAGGCTGTTCTTGAATCCCTGCGCGTGCGTGCCGCCGTCCGCGTTGTGGATGTTGTTCGCGAACGCGAGGACATTCTCCGAATAGCCGTCGTGGTACTGCAGCGCGACCTCGCAGATCAGGCTCTCCTCCTCGACCTCGCGCTTGATGTAGATCGGGCTCGAGACCGGGGTCTTGCCCTTCATGAGGTGGTCGATGTACTCGGTGAGCCCGGTCTCCGCGAAGAAGGTCGCGCTGCGGGGCTTCCCGTCGGCGCCCACCCGCTCGTCGGTCAGGCGGATCTTCACGCCCGGGTTGAGGTAGGCGAGCTCGCGCAGGCGCGATTCGAGCGTCTCGTAGCGGAACTCGCAGTCCTCGAAGATCGTGGGATCGGGCTTGAACTCGACGATCGTGCCGGTCGCCTTGCCGCCCGTCGGGATGTCGCCCACCTCGCGCAGCGGCTCGACGACCACGCCCCGCTCGAAGCGGATGTTGTGGATCTTCCCGTCGCGGTGGACCTCCGCCTCGAGGTACGCGCTCAGCGCGTTCACGCACGAGACGCCCACGCCGTGCAGACCGCCCGACACCTTGTACGCCGAGCCTTCCTGCTGGAACTTGCCACCCGCGTGGAGCTTGGTCATGACGACCTCGATCGCGGGCTTGCCGTTCAGCGCGGGGTCGTCGTTGCGCACCGGATCGACGGGGATGCCGCGCCCGTCGTCGGAGACCCGGCACGACCCGTCCGCCTCGATGCTGACGGTGACCGTCGTCGCGTAGCCCGCCATCGCCTCGTCGATGGAGTTGTCGACGACCTCGTAGACGAGGTGGTGCAACGCGTTGAGCCCGGTCCCGCCGATGTACATGCCGGGACGCTTGCGGACCGCCTCGAGCCCCTCGAGCACCTTGATCTGGTCCGCGGAGTAACCGTTCTTGGGCTTGGTCTCACCGCCCGGGGTCGGTCCGTTTGTCGCAGCGCTGTCTGACATGGAGGCACAGCCCTCTCGCGCCCGCGCCGGGCGCGGGCGGGAATCTTGGTCGGTCCGCGGCGCGGGGCCCCGAGGAGCCCGATCCCGACGCACCCCCGCGTTCCTCAGAAGCCCCGCCGCCTTCGGGAGCGGCGCATCCGGACTCGACTGCAGAGGGGGGGATCGATCGCGCGTGCGCGCCGGTCGCCCGGCGCGGCCCGGTGCCCGGACACACCGACAAGGTGCCCCCGGAACCGGACGGAAATAGTAGGTCGAAACCGCTCCGCACGACGCCAAAGAACCATCCAAATCCTGCCCCGACGCGCCACCCGCGGCGAGGCGATAATCCCGCGAACCATGCCCACCGAGCCGCCCAATCCCCCCGCTTCAAAGCGACCGTCCGATTTCGCGACGCCGCCTGCGAGACCCGCTGCGGGGGAATCCCCCGCCGCGCGGCGCACCGTCCATTTCTCGCAGGGCGGCATCCGGTCCGGCGGTGCCTCGCCCTCCCCCACCGCCGCGTTGATCCCGGTCCTTCTGCTGGGCGGGTCCGCGCTCGCGTTCTCCGGCTATCTCGCCCTGGGCCGCCTCCCCTGGCTCCCGCTCCCGGTCCGCGCCGCGATCGTCAGCGCGCTCTTTCTGTTCGTGATGATCCTGCTGTTCCGCGCCGCGGCGCGGGGGTACCGCCGGGTCATGTCGGCGCTCAAGATGCCGATGGAGATGGACACCGACGCGGATCTGAATGTCATCTGCTGGCCCGACCAGGTGCCCGAGCTCGAGTCGCTCATCCCGAAGGCGGACGATTCGGGCGCGTTCGAGCCCGAGGCCGCCCGCGTCTGGCTCGCCCGCCGCACCAGCCTCGCGGCGCGCTTCCAGACCAGGTCCCAGCAGGTCCGGTTCGGCGTGATGACAGGCCTCTTCGTCGTCGTGCTCCAGGTCGGCGCCCAACTGGGCGCCCGCGGCATGATCGACTTCGCCTCCGTTCTGGGTGTCGTCGGGGTCGCCCTGCTCCTGCCCATCGCCTGGGGGTTCGCGCGCCCGATGTTCCTCCGGATCGCGCCGGGACGCGTCGACATCGTGCGGTTCGGGTGGTTCGGCGCACAACCCACGATCGAGACCCACAGCCTCCGGGACCGCCCGGTGCGCCTCGACATGCGCCGCAAGGAACTCCTCATCGGCGGGTGGCACGAGAGCCAGCCAGACGCGGGAGAACCCGAGCCCCCCGAATCCGACCCGGAACCGGGGAAGCGCCGAAAAGCGATCGCGGTCGGCAACCAGGCGGGCGGCAAAGACCCCCAAGCCTGGCTCGGCACCCCCGACCAGATCCGGAATCTGACCATCATCCCCTACTGGGCGAGCCTCGACAGCAAGTCGATCGAGCGGGCGCTCTTCCGCGCCGCGGTCTCGACCGCCGAACCGGGCCCGCTGCCCGACGACGAGTTGATCGGCTGACGCCTCCCCGAGCGGGCCCTCCCCTCCGCGTACCATCGAGGCGATGCCCCGACTCTCACGCACCTCCGCAGCGCCCCGGCGCGGCGCCAGCCGCACGCTCCCGCTCGCCCTTCTCGCGTTCGCGATGATTGGCGCGGGGATCGCGATCGTCGTGTTCCAGGGTCGCCCGGGCACGCAGCCCGCGTCCAACGCCCCGCTCCCCCCCGAGATGGAGGTCGCCGAACTCCTCGACGCGGAGGACGAGTTCGGGACCGACATGGTGATCCAGATCACCGATGCCGACGATCCGACGCTGCTCACCGCCGAGATCCTCGCGGCTCGATACGACCCCGACGGACCGACGATCCGCCTCGTCGAAGAGCCCGAGGCGTGGCTCTTCGCCAACGACGGCTCCGCCTGGTACATCCGCGCCGACCGGGGGCGCTTCTACATCCCCGAGGGCGAGCAGAACCCCCGCGAGGGAACCCTCACCGGTGGGGTGCTCGCGAAGCGGTTCGAGCCCGCGGACCCCAACGCGGATCTCCGCTACGCGAGGCCCGACCCCGAGGCGGACCCCTCCGCGCTCACCGCGACGACCGACGAACCCCTGCGATTCAACCTCGACCTGCTGACCTTCGAGACCGACGGACGCCTTGAGATCGAAACCGACACGATCGACTTCGCGGGGCGCGGCGCTTTCGTCGTGCTGAACGAACAACGCGAGAGCATCACCGAACTCCGCATCGACCGGGGCGAGCGCATCGTCTATACCCCCCCACGAGCCAGCACCACCGACCGGCCCGCGCCCGGTCCCGTGCCACTGGGCGAGACGCCATCCGGCATTGCCAAACCGCCCGCGAGCAGCGAACGCGGACTCGCGAACGCTCCGGTGCAAACCGCGCCGGGCGCGAGCACCCCCACCGCCTCCGGGGGCGCGTCCCCGCCCAAGATCGATCACTACGAGATCGTCTTCAGCGACAATGTTCAGGGCGAAACCAGCGGGCAGACCATCGACGCGGATGTGCTGACCGTCTGGGCCCGTCTGATCGACAACGAACTGCCGATCGCGCAGCGCCCGCGCGGCATCGCGCCGCGGTCCCCCATCGAAGCCGCCCTCATCACGGCGATCGCGGCGCAACCCGAAGCCACGCCCGGCGCGTTGGATGGGAACGGGATCGCGGAGCCCGATCCTGCGACCCCTCCCGCCGAGGTCGGCACGCAGGCCGGTCCCTCCACGGCATTCGCCCCGGACTCGGTCACCCTCACCTGGACGGGCCCGCTAACCGTCGAGCCCCTCGCCGACGCGCCAGATCCGCTCACACGAGGCGACGACCTCACGCTCCGCTTCGAGGCCCGCGAGGGCGCCGTCGAGATCCGCGACACCGCGTCGGGCGCGACCGCGACCGCCCTCGCGGCGAACTACTTCGCGACCCGCGAACGCGCCGAACTCGAGGGCAGCGGCGGGTCGATCGTCCTCGCGAGCCCCGAGGCGGGCGAGATCCGCGGGATGAACACCGTGGAGATCGAACTCGCCAGCGGGATGGTCACCATCCCCACCGCGGGCGAGCTCTACGGCGCCGCGCACAGCGACCCCGAACCCCAATCCGTCCGGTGGGCCGACGCCGCGTCCTTCGCGTTCGCCGTCGAGGGCGGCCGCATGACCGACCGCCTCCAGAACGCCTCCTTCCGCGGTGCCGTGGTCGGCGCGAGCCGGGACGCACGCGTGCGGGGCGAGTCCCTGGTCGCGCGGTTCGATCCGGAAACGAGCGGAGATCCGAAGCTCCGTCGCGTCGATGTCGCCGACGCGATCGCGACCGACGGACGCGACGGCGAGATCACGGGAGACGAACTCGTCGTCCTGTTCGCCGAGGGCACGCGAGGCGAGGACCTCGACCCCACCCGCGCCGTCATCACCGGGAACGCCGTCGCGCGGCGCACCGGCGCAGAGTCCATCCGGGCGGACTGGATCGACGCGCGGCTCGGCCGGGACGCGGAGGGCGATGTCTCCGTCACCACCGCCCAGGCCCGCGGCGCCGTCGCGTTCGAGGACGGCGAGAGCATCAGCGGTCGCGGCGAGGCCCTCCACGCCGACACCCGCGCCGAGACCGTCATCATCACCGGGCCCGTGGGCGTCGCCGACACAGGCGAGCCGCTCACCTGGGTGCGCCGCGAGGGCACCCGAATCAGCGGGCCCGACATCCGCATGGACGGCGCCGCGCGCACCGTCGAGGTCATCGGACCGGGCACCTTCGAGCACCAGGGCGTTCAGAACGGGGACACCCCCGACCGCTCGATCGCCGCGTCCTGGTCCGCGCGGATGGCCTTCGATGACCGTGCCGGAACCGTTCTCTGCCTGGGCGGCGTCGAGGCGGAATCGCCGGGACCCGACGGCTCGATCGACAGCGTGCTGGGCGACCGCCTCACCATCACCCTCACCCCCTTGCAGGGCGACGACGCACCGGAGGGCGACCGCCTCCGCTTCGCGGAGGTGTTCGGATCCGAGACCACCCCCGCACGCGTCGAATCCCGTTCCTTTGCTCAGGATCAGCCCCAGGCCGCGGCGCGACCCGATGATCTTGCGATCGAGGCCCTCTACCGACTCGAGAGCACCCACATCCGCTTCGCCGCGGGCGATGACCGCGTCGAGGTTCCCGCCGCGGGTCGCCTGTTCGTGCTCGATCAGCGTCCCAGCACCGACGCCCCGCCCGAGGGCTCCGAAGCCGCGACAGGCTCGGTCCTCACGGGCCCGGGTGGCGCCCGGGGCACAACGCTCATCGAGTGGGCGGGCTCGATGGACTACGACCGGTCCGCGGGCCGCGCGGTCTGCCGGGACGACGCCCGCATCGCTAACAAGCCGATCGGCACCGACCGCCTCCGCGAGGTGATCGCCGACACCATCACCGCCGCGCTGGGCGACCGCGGCGCCGATCTCCGCTGGGCGATCGCGGAAGGCGACGCCCTGCTCCGAGACGAGGGCCGACGGGAGATCCTCGCCGACCGGTTGATCTACAACCCCGAGCAGGACAGCGTCCAGGCGCTCGCCGATCCGAGCCGCCGGGTCGAGGTCACCGACCTCTCCCGCGGGACGACCACCAATGCCCGCGCGATCATCTGGGAACTCGCCAGCGATCGGCTCACGATCACCAACCCCGGCGCGATCGTCGCACCCGAATGAACCCGCCTCCCGCGAGCCCTCCGCACCCCGGACCCCACCCGATGACAGATCTGTTCAACCCCGCCGCCCTCCGCGACCAGTTCGAAGCGGGCCTCGAATACGAGCCCTATCTCGCGACCGGCACCGAGCACCAGCGCGAATCGTGGGAAGGGATCCGCCGCCGCGCCGCCCTCGCCCCCCACCAGATCGAGCTCCTCAGCGGGTTCGTCCGCGAGGTCAACATCCTCGCGGTCTCGGGCATCTGGTGCGGCGATTGCGTCCAGCAGCTCCCCTTCCTCGAGGCCTTCCGACGCGCCAACCCCGAGAAGATCATGCTCCGCTTCCTCGATCGCGACGAGCACGCGGACTTCACCCGGGCGATCACCATCTGCTCGGGAAACCGCGTCCCGTTCGTGATCTTCCTCAACGAAGACTTCGACTTCATCAGCCTCTTCGGCGACCGGTCCCTGAACCGTTACCGCGCGATCGCCGCCAAACAACTCGGCCCGGCCTGCCCGATCCCCGGCGCCGCGATCGGCCAGGACGAGCTCGACGCGACGCTGGGCGACTGGCTCGACGAACTCGAACGCGTTCACCTCCTGTGCCGCCTGAGCCCCAAGCTCCGCGCCCGGCACGGCGACTGACCCTCGCCAACCCTCCCAAATCCGACAATGCCGCGTTCGGACGCGGGAATCGGGCGAATCCGGCCCACAATCGACCGATAACAGGGGGCTGCAAATACCGTCCAGAAACCGAATTCGTAATCCTGCATATGAATCTCTCAAAAAGGCCTTCTGGTTCTTGACAAAATCGACACATGTCCCCACACTGTGGGGAGCCGTCGGCGTGTGGCCCCGGCATATTGGAGAGAGGTCGAACCCCACTCACACCATGCACGACGGACGGGCGGGCCAAGGCCCGTTCTGACCGGGGTCCGACTCGCGTTTTCACCGCTGCGTTCGCAGCATCACTGATCCGAAAAGGATGGGAGACCAAGACATGAAGACTCTGAGCATCATCGCGATCGCCGGCCTGGCCGCCACCGCTGGCGCCCAGCACCTCCTCAGCACCGGTGCCTACAACGGCGCCAGCAACCAGACGGACGCCACCGCGACCGCCACCTTCACCTACACCTTCGATTCGGACCACTTCGGTCTGATCGGCGATCCCCTCAACATCATCGAGACCCTCGACCTCAACGCCATCCTCGGCGGCACCGCCGGCGCGGACGCGTTCGTCACCGGCATCGGCTGGGATGTCACCGTCGAGGCGTTCGACCCCAGCTGGCTCAGCGAGGCCGGCTACAGCTTCAACGGCGAAGTCAACCTGACCCCCGGCGTCGGCGATGACCTCCCCGGCACCGGCTCCTACAGCTCGGGCGGCATCGTTGACATCTCCGACGCGGTCGGCTTCGACATCCTCGCCGCTGGCGGCGTCCTGAACATCGAGTTCTTCGACAGCTTCGACGACGGCATCGACCCCAACGCCCGCTCGTTCGGCACCCTCGACATCCAGGTCGCCTACAAGCCCATCCCCGCCCCGGCCGGCTTCGCCGTCCTCGGCCTCGGTGGCCTCGCCGCCGCCCGTCGCCGCCGCTAATCCGCGGGCGACCGATCTGATCCCAGATCACAACGCTCCGATCGCGTTGGGCACGACCTGATTCACGACACGCCCCACGCGATCACGAGTGACAAGACCACAAGACGCCCCGCCTGACCAGCGGGGCGTCTTCGTTTTTGCACCCGCCGCACACCCCTCGGACTTTCCCGCAGCAGCCCACGCCGCGCCCGCGAGCCGGTCACTCCCCGCCCTGATCCGTCTGCCAGCCCGGGGCGGCGCCGAAGCCCGACCACACCGAGGCGACCAGCGCCGCGCCGCGCGGGTCGACCCCGATCAGCGCCTCCCGATCGAAGGGCGCAAAGTCGTTGCGTCCGAAGTACGCCTCGCTGATCTCCGCGAAATATTCCCGATCGCTGGTCAGGGCATAGGCCCGCCGACGCTCCTCCCGGTCCGCGTACGCGACCGAGTCGTACACCCCGGATGCCCGCGCCGCATCGAACGCATCCCCGATCGGGGCCGCATCATCCGCGCTCAGCAAGTGGTGGACCGCGTGCGCCAGCTCGTGCAGCACCATCATGGGCTGGTGCTCGCGCCACGCGAGGTAGTCCTCCGCGCGCACGATCTCGACCGCCCCCGCGCGCATCGGGTCCAGCCCGTTCGCGCGGAGCCACACACCCGACGGATGGAACACCATCCCGCGACCGCTCATCCCGCCCTCCACCACCGCCCCGCGGTGCTCGATCCAGATCGGCACCCGCGCCGCAAGCTCGTCGTACGCGTCCCGAGGCACGGCCTCGCGGATCACCCCGAGATCCGCGCGGAGCGTCGCCAGCACCTCGGCGCACAGGTCGGGATGCGCGAGCAACTCGCCGACCACATGCACCCGGAACCCGCCCGCCTCGACGACGACCGCGCCCGCGTGGTCGATCACGACCGGCGCGGGCCATGCGCACGCCGCCGCCGCCGTGCACGCAACCACTGCGACGATGCTCATGATTCCTCCAGACGGATCCGTTCGATCTCCCGCCCCGCCGTCGGGTTGTCTGGGTCGAGGTCGATGACCACCGCCTCTCCCGTGCGCAGCGGCGTGACCGGCGCCGTCGGGCCCGAACCCAGAACCGACGCCAGCCGCTCGAGCTGCGGATTGTGCCCCACAACGACCAGCGCCCCGCCCCCGGGCGTCATCCACGAAGCGAGTTGCTCGACGACCGGGCCCACCGGCTCATCGACCAGCAGCGCATCGTCGTGCTCGACCGGGACACCGAGAGCGTCTCCGATGATCGAAGCGGTGTGCCGCGCCCGCTCCGCGCGGCTCGCGATGATCCGTGTGACACGGGGCGCGGTCTCCCCGAACCGTTCGCCGAGGTAGGCCGCCTGCCGCACCCCGCGCCCGCGAAGCGGGCGCGCAAAGTCGGTCCCGTCGGGAGAGTCGTGCGCCGCCTTGCCGTGCCGAACGATGATGAGTCGCATCCGAGTCTCCGTCCGCCGGTGTGCGCACCGGGAGGGTCAGTCCATGGGCGGCGCGATGAACCGCAACGCGATGACCGAAGCCGCGAGCCCGCCGACCACGGAGAGCCCGACATACACCGAGGCGCGCCCGATGTGCCCCGCGAGGATCATGCGCGCCGTATCGAGACCGAAAGTCGAGAAGGTGGTGAAACCGCCCAGCACGCCGATCAGCAGCAGCGAGCGCGTCCAGTCCCGACGCCCGCACCATCCCGCCGCGAGCCCGATCAGCAGGCACCCGGCAAGATTGACCGCGAGCGTCCCGAACGGGAAGGGCACGCCCGCCCGGTCCCATTCCGAGGGCGTCAGCCATTGCGCGACCAGCAGCCGGAGCACGCTGCCCAATCCGCCCCCCAGAAACACGAGCACGAGCGTTGACATCGCCCCCAGCCTAGCGGCGGACAACCAGGTAAGGGGGGCACACTGGGCGACCGATTCCACACATACAGGGGGGAATCAGCGCAGGCGGAAACGCGCTTCACCTTTCCTGAACACCCGCCGGACCGAAGGACCGATACACGCGTATATTCACGGATGTTCGGCCGCGGCCCCAACGCCGCGCGCCGGGGAAGAAGAAGTCTTGAGAGAGAGCCCAGGGAAGGGCCCACAGGACAGGATCAGCGCCCATTCCCGCGCACGCGGAGGGCGTTCGCTGCGCTCCGGTGCAGCAGAGGAGTTTTCATGCGCGAGCATCGCCGAACGACCGGGCCCCGTTCAACGCACCGATTCGATCCGCACGCGGCGCGCGTCGCCGCGACGAGCGCGCACGCGGCTCGCCGGGACGGATACACCGCCGCCGAGCATGCGCGCGCCATGGACCGGCTGCTCGCGGATATCATCGCCCTCGGCGAGGACGAGCCCGCGGGTGACGACGAAGAGATCCGCGAACCCAAGCTCAGGCTGACCGCCCCGCTGAGGAGAGAAGACCTGCTGGGACCGGACCGCGACCCCTGGACGGACCGGATCGTCCATCACGCCTGACCCCGCCGCGCGCCGACGCGGCTGTTCGCTCCGAGCGGAGAACCGCGTGCGCATTCTCGGGATCGAGACATCCTGCGACGAGACCGCGGCTTCCGTTGTCGAGAACGGACGCCTCATCCGCTCGAATGTTGTCGCCTCCCAGGAGGATCTGCACGCCGAGTACGGAGGGGTCGTCCCGGAGATCGCGGGGCGCGCGCATGTTGAGCGCATCCTGCCGGTCATCCGCCGAGCGCTCGAGATCGCGGAGACCCCGCTCGATGACCTCGACGCGATCGCGGTGGGACACCGTCCCGGGCTGATCGGCTCACTGCTCGTGGGCGTCGCGGCCGCGAAGAGCCTCGCCTGGGCGCGGGGCCTCCCGCTCGTCGGGATCGATCATGTCCAGGCCCATCTGTACGCGCCGCTCCTCGCGCGCGCATCCGATGACCTCTCTCCCGCAGACTGGCGCGATGCCTACCCCGCGCTGGGGCTCGTCGTCAGCGGAGGGCACACCGCGATCTATCGTTGCGAGTCCCCCCACCGCCTGACCCGGCTCGGGTCCACCATCGACGACGCGGTCGGGGAGGTCTACGACAAGGCCGCGACGATCCTCGGGCTGCCCTACCCGGGGGGCCCTCGGATCGATGCGCTCGCGCGCGAGGCGGGCTCCGACGATCGCGCCGTCGAGTTCCCGATCAGCCGGCTCGACCGCGATTCGGTCGATTTCTCGTTCAGTGGCCTGAAGACCGCGGTGCTCTACGAGGTGCGGGGGCGCCCCGCGTCGTCGCGCCCCGGCAAGGCCCCGCCTCCCCCTCCTCCCCCGCTCACGGATGCCCGAAAGAGGGACATCGCGGCGAGCTTCCAGCGTGCCGCGATCGGCGCGATCACGCTGAAGCTCGGACGCGCCTTCGACGCGCACCCGGGGTGCCGCACGCTGCTCGTGGGCGGGGGCGTCTCCGCAAACTCGCGCCTGCGCGGTGATCTCGGCGCCTTCTGCGAGCAACGGGGCATCGCGCTCCGCCTCGCGGAGATGGCCTGCTGCGTGGACAACGGCGCGATGATCGCGGGGCTCGGCTGCCGATTGCTGGAAGCGGGGGAAACCGCGGACCTTTCGCTCGCGCCGGTCCCCACCACCGCGTGCTGAACACGCGGGGTCGGGGTTCCCCCTGAACGGAACCGGGTTTATCCTGCGGGCGTGCCCCTCCCCGATCCCGATGTCGAACGCCTCCTCCGCTCGCTCGACGCGCCCGCGGACCGCGAGCCCCACCCCGCGATGCTGAGCGACGACGACCTGCTCGCCGCGTGCGAGTGGACCCGCTCCCGCGACGGCGGACCGGGCGGGCAGAACCGCAACAAGGTCGAGACCGTCGTCACGATCGTCCACACCCCCACCGGCATCAGTGCCAAAGCGGGCGAGCGACGCAGCGTGCGCGAGAACCGACCCGTCGCGCTCCGTCGGCTCCGGCTCGCGCTGGCGACCCAGCACCGCGTGGGCGTGCCCTCGGGGGATTGCCGGTCCGAGCTCTGGCGCGAGCGCGTCAAGAAGGGCAAGATCATCCTGAGCACGAAGCACAGGGACTTCCCCGCGATGCTCGCCGAGGCGCTCGATGTGATCCACGCATCGGGTTCCGACATGAAGACGGCCGCGACGCGGCTGGATACCACGCCCAGCCAACTCATCAAGCTGGTGAAGGAACACCCCCCCGCGTGGTCGGCGCTCAACGAGGCGCGCCGCGCCAAGGGCCTGCACGCGCTGCGGTGATCCGTTGCCCTGCAGATCCAAAAAAAACGCGCCGCCCCGTGACGAGGCGGCGCGCCGTTCGGTGGACAGCGGGAAGATCACCCGCTCGGAAGAGGACCCGGTTACACCACGCCCTGCGCGATCATCGCGTCGGCGACCTTCTTGAAGCCCGCGACATTGGCGCCCTTGACATAGTTGACGGTGCCGCCTTCGCGTCCGTACTCGACGCACTGGTTGTGGATGTCCCGCATGATGTTCTGCAGGCGCTCGTCCACCTCTTCGCGGCGCCACGAAAGACGCAGCGAGTTCTGGCTCATCTCGAGCCCGGAGACGGCGACGCCGCCCGCGTTCGCGGCCTTCGCGGGCCCGAAGAGCACCTCGCCCTTGTTCAGCACGGCGAACGCCTCGGGCGTGGTCGGCATGTTCGCGCCCTCCGCGACGACCTTGCACCCGTTCTGGACGAGCGTCTTCGCGTCGTCCTCGTCGAGCTCGTTCTGCGTGGCGCAGGGGAGCGCGATGTCGCACGGGATGCCCCAGGGCCGTTCGCCTTCCTTGTACTCGGCGCCGAACTTCTCGGCGTACTCGCGGATGCGCCCGCGCCGCTCGTTCTTGAGCTCCATGACCCAAGCGAGCTTCTCTTCGTCGATGCCGTTCTCGTCGTAGATCGTGCCGTCCGAGTCGGACATCGAGACGACCTTGGCGCCCATGTGCAGCGCCTTCTCGCAGGCGTACTGCGCGACATTGCCCGAGCCCGAGATGGTGATGGTCTTGCCCTCCATCCCGTCGTCCGCCTCTTCGAGCATGTGGTTGGCGAAGTAGAGCGTCCCGTACCCGGTCGCTTCCGGGCGGATCAGGCTGCCGCCGAACTCTTTCGGCTTGCCGGTCAAAACGCCCTCGAAGTCGCCGCGGATGCGCTTGTACTGCCCGAAGAGGTACCCGATCTCCCGGCCGCCCACGCCGATGTCACCCGCGGGGACATCGCGGTCGGCGCCGATGTGCTTGCAGAGCTCGGTCATGAACGACTGGCAGAAGCGCATGACCTCGCCGTTGCTCTTGCCCTTGGGGTTGAAGTCGGCGCCGCCCTTGCCGCCGCCCATCGGGAGGCCGGTCAGGCTGTTCTTGAAGATCTGCTCGAAGGCGAGGAACTTGAGTACGCCCTGCGTCACGGTGGGATGGAAGCGCAGCCCGCCCTTGTAGGGCCCGATCGCGTTGGTGAACTGGACGCGGTAGCCCCGGTTGATCTGGACCTCGTTCTTGTCGTTGAGCCACCCGACGCGGAAACTGATGATGCGGTCGGGCTCCGTCAGGCGCTCGAGCACCTTGTGGTTGCAGTAAGTCTCGTTCTCCAGCACGAACGGCATGACCGACTCGACGACCTCGCGCACCGCCTGGTGGAATTCCTTCTCACCGGGCGAGCGTTCGATGACCGTTTTCATAAAGTCATCGACCCGATCAACGACCGCTGTGCTCATGGTCACTTCCCTTGTCGCTGTGCTCATCGCAAACCCTCCGGGAGCCGCTCGTCGCGGGCCTCGCCCCGGTTCCGACCCTGGGTGAGGCCGGGCAAACTCCAATCAAGAGAATGCTATCCGCTGTGCCAGCACAGTTCGCTTTTTCCGGTTCTTATTATCCGATATTTAGCCCCGAGGGCCCCGGCTCAACGCCGCTGCCCCTCGCCCGAGACCACGAACCGTTGCGTGGTCAGGCCCTCCAGCCCCATCGGGCCGTACCAATGGACCCGGCTGGTCGAGATCCCGATCTCGGCGCCCAGGCCGAGCTGGAACCCGTCGTTGAACCGGGTCGAGGCGTTCACCACGACGCAGGAACTCGTCACCTCGCGCCGGAACCGCGCCGCGTGATCCATGTCCTTGGTCAGGATCGCCTCGGTGTGGTCGGAGCCGAACCGCGCGATGTGCTCGATCGCCTCGTCGATCGAGCGCACGACCCGCGCCGCGAGAATCAGGTCGAGGTATTCCGTCCCCCAGTCCTCGTCGCTCGCTTCCGCGACGGCGCGGCCGTCCGCGTGCGCGCGGAAGGCCTCGTCGCCCCGCACCTCGACACCGAGCGCCGCGCAGCGTTCGAGGAGCCTGGGGACGAACTCGCCCGCGGCCTCCGCGTGCACCAGCACGCACTCGACGGTGTTGCAGGTCGCCGGGTTGCTGGTCTTCGCGGTCGCGACGATCTCCGCGGCGTCGTCCGGATCCGCGCTCTCATCGACGAAGATGTGGCACACGCCCTTGAAGTGCTGCACCGTGGGGATGCGGCTGTGCTCGTGCACGAAGCGGATGAGGTTCTCCCCGCCCCTCGGGATCACCAGGTCGATGTCGTCGGAGAGCGTGAGCATGCGTCGCACCTCGTCCCGATCGGTCGTCGTGACGAGCGACAACGCCTCCTCCGGCGCGCCGTGCTGGCGGAGCGCCGCGTGCGCGAGCGCCGCGAGCGCCTCGTTGCTCCGCGTCGCTTCGCGGCCGCCCTTGAGGAGGCAGGCGTTGCCCGCCTTGAAGCACAGCGCGAACGCGTCGATCGTCACGCCGGGTCGCGCCTCGTAGATCATCGCGATCACGCCCAGGGGCGTGCGCACGCGTTCGACCCGGAGGCCGCTGGGGACATCCCACTCGGCGCTCGTCTGGTTGACCGGGTCGTCCATCGACGCGATCTGCCGCACACCCTCCGCGAGCTGGCCCAGCC
>DLBY01000029.1 GCA_002480345.1 Phycisphaerales bacterium UBA7812
CCCGCGAGCGGGGCGAGCAGGGCGAGCGACACGGTCAGGGCGCGGCGGTCTGGCATGGCGATCCTCCGGGTGCCGGGCAGCCTATCGCCGAGAGGACGCAGCCGGGTGAACGGGCGGGCGGATGGGCTCGCGGCCCGCCTTGGCGCGGATCCAGTCTATGGGGCGGCGGACCGCGGGCTTGCGGATCAGCCAGCGTTCGAGGCGGAGCTTGCCCGGGAAGTCGAGCAGGACGAGCGCGACGAAGATCGTGAGCAGGCCCTGCCCAGGCAGGACGAGCATCGCGAGGCCCGCGACGAGGAAGACCGCACCCAGCGTGTTGCGGAGGATCGCGAGGGTGAGGCGCAGCGCGGGGTGCCGGCTCGACCACGCGAGGCGGTGGTGCTGCCGGTCGGCGAAGAAGTCCGCGGGCATGCGCGCGATGATGACGATGACCGCGAGGAGGGAGCCCAGCAGGGTCGCGAGCGACGCGGCACCGATCCACCAGAGGAGGGCTTCGTGCGCCTCGGCCCAGTTGAGGAGGTCGTCGAGCATGGTCGTGATGCCGGCACGGCCGACACGGCCGTGGCGCACTGGGAGCGCGGAGGCGGGCGTATCTCGTGGAGGGTAGAGAACCGGGGACGGGCTGGGTTGATCGCGTTGCGGCTCAGTCCTCGAAGTAGGACTCCGCGTCGTCGGGCAGGTCGCGGAGCCACTGCTCGATGTCGTCGCTGGCGAAGCCCTGGGTCTCCGCGTCGGTCGCGTGGAGTTGGGCCTCCTTGACCTCGCTGCGCCGGACTTTGCCCGCCTTGAGCATCGCGAGCTCGGCGCGCTTGCGGCTGCGGAAGATGAGGCGGATGGGCACCTCGCCGAACGGGAGCTCTTCGCGCAGGCGGTTCATCAGGTAGCGCTCGTAGGAGCCCGCGAAGACCTCGGTGCGGTTGACGATCATGACGATGGTGGGCGGGTTGGTCTTGACCTGGCTGGTGAAGAAGACGCGCCCGAACTTGCCGTTGACCGACGAGGGGTGGTGCCGCTCGATGATCTCGTTGATGGTGCGGTTGAGCTCGCCCGTCGTGACGCGGGTGGAGGCCTGCTCCTTGAGGTCGAAGGCGAGGTCGAGGACCTCGTTGACATTGAAGCCCTGCTTGGCGCTCATGAAGGCGATGGGCGCGAACGAGAGGGCCTGGAGTTCCTTGCGGATGTACTTCTCGTAGTCGTCGGGGCCCACGACCTTGCCGTGCGGGTTGCGGCGTCCCCGCACGAGGTCCCACTTGTTGACGACGATGACGACGGGCTTGTGGCTCTCGACGACGAGGGCGGCGATCTGCTCGTCGACCTGGCTGACCTCCGCCTCCGCGTCGATCATGAGCAGGATGACATCGGCGCGGGCGATCGCCCGCTGGGCGCGGTCGTAGGCGTACCACTCGATCTGGTCCTGGAAGGACTTCTTGCGCCGGACGCCCGCGGTGTCGATCGCGGTGACGCGCCGCCCGTCGGGGAGGTTGAATCGCACATCGATCGCGTCGCGGGTGGTGCCCGCGATCTCGCTGACGATGACGCGTTCCTGGCCCGCGAGGGTGTTGACGAGGGTGGACTTGCCCCCGTTGCGCTTGCCGACGATCGCGAGGCGCAGGTCGGTCTCCGCCTCGTCGGGATCGTGCTCGTTGGGGGTCCAGTGCTCGACCAGGTCGTAGAGCTCGTCGAGCATCTGGCGGCGCATGTACTTGCTCTTGGCGCTGCACATGAGCGGCTCGCCGAACCCCAGGCCCGCGAGCTCGTAGGCGTGGGTCTCCCACGAGGGCCCGTCGACCTTGGTCGCGACGACGCGGACGGGGGTGAGGCGGCCCGACTTGTCGCGGACGCCCAGCTTCTGCTCGCGGAGCATCTTGGCGATCTCGAGGTCCTGGGGGGTGATGCCCGCCTGGACATCGATCGCGAAGAGGATCAGGTCGGCCCCGGAGACGCCCTCGGCGATCTGGTGCTCGATGTCGTCGGTCAGCGTCGCGAGGTCGGCGCCGACCTCGTCGTAGCGTTTGCCCTCCGCGACATAGACGCCGAATCCGCCGGTGTCGGTCAGCTCGACCATCTTGTCGGGCCCCTCGCCCCCGGGCGGGTCGAGGGTGACGACGGCGGAGAGGCGGTCACGCGTCACGCCTGGGGTGGGGTCGACGATCGCCAGCCGCTCCTTCGCGATGAGGTTGAGCAGCGAGGACTTGCCGACATTGGGTCGGCCCACGATGGCGATGCGGGGGACGGGCATGGATGAATCCTAAGTGAGGCGCTGCGCTCGAACGAGCCCCGGGCGGTTGGACGGGGCCGGGGCATGCAACAGGCCGCACCCTTCGGGCTGCGGCTGATGGTGCTGGGGGCTGTGCGGCGCGGCAGACGGGGTTTACCGCCCGCGGAAGGTGATGCGTCCCTTGGAGAGGTCGTAGGGGCTCATCTCGACGGTGACGGTGTCGCCCGGGAGGATGCGGATGTAGTGCTTGCGCATCTTGCCGGAGACATAGGCGATGATCTCCGACTTCTGCTCGTTGGGGAGCTGGACGCGGAACATCGCGTTGGGGAGCGCCTCGAGCACGATGGCTTCCATACTGAATTTATCGTCTTCTTTCGCCATACGGTCGGGGTCGCCTCTCCGGGGTGGGGTCTGTCCGCCCGGGGCCCGGTGGGCCCGTTTGTCGGGGGAGAGATGATAGGCGGGAAAGAGGGGCGGAAGAAAGGGGATCAAGAGCCACAGAATTGTGTCTGTGAGGTGTTCAGGAGGCGGGGTCGCCGGTCAGTCCGCGCCGAGGGCCCAGGCGAGGCACCCGAGCAGGTGGCGGCGGAAATCGAGTTCCCGGTAGGACTCGTTGGTGTGCCCGCCCCCGGTGTAGATCGCCCGCCCGCCGTCGAATTCGTGGAACCAGCAGGTGGGGTGGGTCCGGCGCATCGAGGCGTCGTCTCCGACCCGACCCCCGGCGTAGGTCGCGCCGTCGAGGCGGAGCAGGGTGGTGACGGAGTCCGCGGGCTGGGCGCGGAAGTCGTACCACTCGTCGGTGCGGGTCCAGGTGTCGAAGTGGGGGAAGCCGCCCAGGTGCGCGACCGCGGGGTGGTCGCGCCGGGCGATGATGAGCCGCGCGGGCTGGATGCGGGGATGGCTCCTGAAGTAGGCCCCGACCAACCGGCCGTACCAGGGCCAGTCGAACTCGGTGTCGGCCGCGCTGTGGATCCCGACGAACGCCCCGCCATCGCGGTACCAGTCCTCGAACGCGGCTTGCTGCGCGTTGTTGAGCACATCGCCGGTGGTGTTGAGGAAGACGACGGCGTCGTAGTTCTCGAGATTGGTTTCGTTGAAGTCGGCGGCGTCCTCGGTGTGCCCGGTCGTGAAGCCGTGCTGGTCGCCTAGTTCGCGCAGGCACGCGACGCCGTAGGGGATCGACCCGTGGCGGAAGCCCGCGGTCTTCGAGAAAACCAGCACGCTCTTGCCGCGCAGGGCCGCGGCAAAGGGCCCGAACCCCGCGGCTTCCAGGCCGACCGCCTCCGGTTCGCCCGGGATCTGGTTGAGCGTGTACCACGCCTCGGTGGACCACATCGCGTTGCCCCCGCGGCTCGTCGGGTCGCTGCGGAGGTGCACGACGCTGCCCGGTTCGAGGTCGTCGATGAACAGGCGCACGGCGTCGCCCGATCGGCTCGGGATCGCCGTGCGGACTTCGTGCGTGTACTCGTCGAGCATGGGACCGCCGTAGTCGGGGGTCGCGAAGTAGCGCCAACTGCGGACGGTGAAGTTCTCGGGGTTCGCGAGCCAGGCTCGGCTCACGGGCTCGGTGTAGCGGACGAGGAATCCGTCGGGCATCGCCTGGACGGAGTGATACTCGAACGCCGTCTCCCCCGTGGGGCGGAGACGCTGCAGCCCGAACTGCGTCCCGCGCCAGTTCCAGTTCCCGTCGGCGCCGGTGCCCCCCATGTACAGGCACCCGTCCTCGCCGCGGATCAGCCGGTTCACGCCCGATTCGAGCCCTTGGGTGTGGCGGAAGACTGCGCCCTGCAGTTCCCCGTTCACCTCTTCGAGGAACACCCGGCGGATGCCGCCCGCGGTGAGTTCGCCGAGCCAGTACTGCCCCGCGAAGGGGCCATCGAGGATCTCGAGCGGCGTCGTCGGCGAGTTGCTGACATCGTTCTGGGGCAGCCAGACCGCGGGTGGGTACTCGCCGCCTTCCATGAAGTCGGCGCGGGTGCCGCCCTCGGGGAAGAGTTTCGAGCGTTGCAGACCGTTGTAGTGCCCGAAGAAACGGCCGTTGACTTTGTTGTCAGCAGTCCCGTCGTCGTTGATCTCGTAGTTGATGTGGTTGAGGCGGTTGGCGGGGTGCCACGCGCCCTGGTTGTCGGCGACGAGGACGCGGCCCTTGGAATCGACATGCACGCCGTTGGGGGTGCGGAGCCCGCCGCCGATCCACTGGATTTCTTTGGTGTCGATGTTGAAGCGGTAGGCGGACCCCCGGTGGGGCGGGTTGGGCCCGTTCATGCCGATGATCTCACCCTCGACCGGATCGCCGTCGAGGGTGGAGTTGAAGTAGATGGAGGTTGAGAGCGTGCCGTAGATCCACGAGCCGGCGTCGTCTTCGTGGTGCTGCAGGCCGAACGAAAAGTGGTGGTAGTTGTTCCCGACCCAGACAGGGAACTCGTCGCGGGTCTCGTGGGTTCCGTCGGCGTCGGTGTCGCGGAGGCGAACGAGGCCCGGGCGGTGGGAGACCCAGATATCCGTGCCGACGCAGACGATGCCGGAAGGGTCGTGGAACCCCTCGGCGATCTTGACGGGCATCGATTTGGCCCGGCCTTTCCCCCCGTTCACGCCTTCGAGCTTCCAGATCGTGCCGTTGGTGTTCTCGCGGAGGATGCCGTTGTTGACGGGGATGAACTCGCTGTAGACCAGGGTGCCGTCGGGGAGGAAGTCCATCGCGCCGATGCGGTGCCGAACGCCTTCGGGACGCACCGTTTCGACGGTCCACGAGGGGTGGACGGAGTCGAGGGGCAGCCCATCCCCGGGGCGGAGGTGCTCGTTGCCGTCAAGCACGGTCTTGGTGCCGGGGCTGGTGACGCGGGTCAGGCCCTTTTCGACTCTCAGGGCTTCGGTGGGGACGAGGGTGAAGCCGCGCGAGCTGGGCGTGCGCCAGGCGAGGCTCAGGGCCGCGCCGCCCGAGGCCTCGAAGTGGTCGATGCGGAAGGGGTGGAGGCCGGGTTCGAGTTCGACCGAGCCCCGGACGGCGGTGGGGGCGTGCCACCCGTCGTTGTTGATGACTTCCTTGCCGTCGATGGAGAGGATGCTGCCGTCGTCGCTGGTGAGTTCGAATGTGTAGCGCCCGAGTTTGGTGATGTGAAGGTAGCCCACGATCTCGACCGCGAAGGAGTCCGTGGGTCCGGGCGAGCCCGCCCAGAACGATGCGTCGTCGGGGAAGTCGATCGCGTCGATCCGCCGGTCGTGGTTGGGTGTCTGGTCCGGCGCGAGCGGGTAGACGCGATCGGTGGGACGCCCGATCTCATAGATCCGCAGCGTCGCGCCGGGTTCGAGTTCGGACATCTCCTGCGCCGACGAGGCGGAGATCGTGGCGGTGAGCAAGGAACAGGCGATTGCGAGGACAGGGCGCATCGGCGGGTCTCCAGCGGAGGAACGAACGGTCGTCACGCGAGTCTACCAGCCGGGCGGCGATCGCTTGATCGC
>DLBY01000159.1:0-5243 GCA_002480345.1 Phycisphaerales bacterium UBA7812
TCGATGCTGATGGCGCCCGGCGCGGTCCGCTCGGCACCCCCGCGCGCGAGCCGAGAGGCCTTGGTCATCGTCCCCGCGGCGCGCTGAGGCGGGGGATTTCGTGCGGGACGGACGCGGCTGCTATCGTTGCGACCGCCCCCTTCGAGCGCGACCCGCGCGGTCTCGCGTCTGAGCACCCATGACCAGGCACCTCACGACAATCGCCTTTGTTCTCGCGCTCGCTCTCGGCGCGGCGCTGTGGAGGGGCCTGCTCCCCCTGGGCGAGGGGATCCTGGTCAACATCCTGGGTCTCGTCCTCGCGCTCGTCGTGCTCGTGCTCGGCGCGGATTACATGGTCCACGGCGCGGTCCGCCTCGCGCGGCGGCTCGGTGTGAGCCCGTTCTTCATCGGGGTCACGGTCGTCGCGTTCGGGACCAGCGCCCCCGAGCTCGCGGCGTCCGTCGGCGCGGCGCTCAAGGGCGCGGGCGGGCTCGCGGTCGGGAATGTCCTGGGATCCAACATCGCGAACATCTGCCTGATTCTGGGGGCGACGGCGCTGATCAGCCCCGTCCCGATCGAGCGATCGATCTGGCGCGTCGACGCGCCGCTGATGTTCGTGATCACCATCCTCGCGTCGCTCGCGATGCTCGATCGGTTCTTTCCGTGGATCGAGATCCCCGAGGGCGGGAGCGCGATGATCGGGCGGATCGACGCGGGTCTCCTCCTCGCGGGGCTCGTCGCCTTCGTCTGGTTCAACGCCCGCTCGGGACGCATCGACCCCGCGGAGATCGAGCACGAGATCGAGATTGAGCTCGCCGAGTCGGCCTCGCCCGAGGGCGCGGGCGAGGGAACCGCGATCAAGGCGGTGGGCCTGTTCCTCGCGGGGCTCGTGGGCCTCGTGCTCGGCGCGGACCTGCTCGTCGACAACGCGAGCGCGATCGCCCTGCAGATCGGGGTGAGCGAGGCGGTGATCGGCCTCACGGTCGTCGCGTTCGGGACGAGCATCCCCGAGCTCGTGTTCAGCGCCCGCGCCGCGATGAAGGGGCACGCCGAGATCGCGGTGGGCAACATCATCGGGTCCAATGTCTTCAACCTGCTCAGCGTGCTGGGCATCGCGGCTTTGGTCCGGCCCATCCCCGTCCCCGAGGACGCGGTCTCGCGCGACATCTGGGTCGTGTGGGGCGTCAGCCTCGTCGCGATGATCGTGATGAAGACCCACTCGCGGGTGACCCGCCCCGAGGGCATCCTGCTCCTCGTCGCCTATGCGCTCTACACCGTCTGGGTCTACGCGGGCTGAAGCCGCACGCCGCGAGCCGATCGCTCGACAGCCCGTCCGTTCAGCGGCGGAACTCGTTGATCCAGCCGAAGGGACGCTGCCCGGACGGGTTGTACATCGGGATGGTCTGGTCCCGTCGGTCGATCAGGAAGAGATCCTGGCTGTTGAACCCGTTCGCGCCCGTTCCGGCGTTCGGATCCTCGTTGTCGAACGCGTCGGGCGGATCGAACCGTTCGACGGTGCCGTCGAGGAAGGCGGTCATCCCCCCGCCTGCGTTCGCGTTGCCAGGGGAGGACCCGTGCCGACGGGTCCACTGGTCCCAGGTGCCCCATCGTCCGTCGGAGACGCCGTTGCGGGAGTTGTTGTTGTACCAGATCGTGCTCTCCTCGACGATCATGGGCAGGCCCGGGAAGGGCGCGAGCTCGGGCGGGCCCCCGAACGAGCCGCCCCCGCCGTTGCTGATCGACATGACGACCTCGAACGAGGAGAAGGTCTCCGCGCCCTCGGTGTACTCGACGAACGAGTAATCGAAGTTCAGGTCGCCCCCGGAGTAGATATCGAGGCGCCCCGCGTCGTCGGGATCCTCCGCGATCCCGAACGGGTCCGCCCGCTGGTTGAGCGGGCAGGCGACAATCTCGATCGCCTCGTCGACATATTCGATGAGGTACCCCTCGCCCACCCGGCTGTTGTTCTCGAAGGTGTACGCCCAGTTCTTGCGGATCGTGGGCGTCCCGAACCCGCCCTGGGACACCACCAGCGGGCGGGTCGGCATCGTCCGGTCCCGGTTGTCGTTCGCGTACATCAGGTTCGCGAGGCTCAGTTGCTTGACGCGCACCCGGCACGCGAGCTCGACCGCCGACGAGCGCGCGCGCCCCAGCGCGGGGAGCAGGATCCCGATCAGCAGCGCGATGATCGCGATGACGACGAGCAGCTCGATGAGGGTGAACGCGCGGTCGCGGGGCATCGCTCCACCTTCGCGTCGAACCCGCGGGCTGTCAAGGGTCCACCCGGACCTGCGTCAGGGGCACCCCGCCTGGAACGCCTGGACGAAGGCGATGATCTCCGCGAGGTCGACGACGCCGAAGGGCTCGACATAATCCACGATCGGGTCGGGCCCGATGTAGGCCTGGATGTACGCCTCGATGTCCGCGAGATCGAGCTGGAAATAGGGCTCCGCGAAGTCCGCGAAGCTGCAGGGGCGCCCGATCACTTCGATGGTGACGCTGTACGACGCCTCGCTCTGCCCCGGGTTGCCCTGGGTCGTGTCGACAGACGACGCGGCGCTGAACAGATACTCGTACGCCCCGGGCCCGAGCAGGACGCGGTCGCTGAACGAGCCCGAGCCCGTTGCGCCCGTCAGGCGCCTCTGGTACCGGGAGGGTTCCCCGTTCCCGCCCTCGAACCCGATGCCGAAGCGGACCGAGGCCCCGGTCTGCCCGCCGTCGTCGGGGGACGCCTGGGCGATCTCGCCCGTGATCCGCAGGATGTAGTAGACGCCCTCCTCGTAGGCGAACCCGACGCGGTAGTCCGACGAGGCGGCCGCGACGCCCGACGAGCCCGCCGCGACATCCGCGAGGTTGACCTGGGTTTCGACGAACCCTGTCGCGGTCAGCACCCCGCCGATCACGGACGAATTTTGGACCGCGAGGGCGGTCGCGGTGTTCCCCCCGGGTCCGAGGATCAACGCGAGTTCCGACGCGTCGAACACCCCGAACAGCGGGTCGGGCATGTCCGCGTGGTCCTCGTTGAAGACCTGCGGGTCGCCCCCGTCCGGATCCGCGAGCACGAGGCCCGCCGACGCTTCCACGACCCGCAGGTCCGCGGTGTAGTCGATCTGGGCCCCCGCGAGCGGAGCGGAGAGCCCCATCGCGACCAAGGCCGACCCCAGAGCCGATCCGTGCTGCATCCCGTTCCCCTGTTCCCGCCCCCTTGCGGGGCGTTGGTCCGATCGTTCCCGCGAGCCTATCCGTGACGCGGGCGGGCACGAAGCGCAATTCCATGCTTTGAGACCCCGAAGACCTGAAACCGTCCCGCTGCCTTTCCCAAGGAAGCAGGGGCGCCCGAGCCGCGGAAGGGACCGAAGCCCGGGCGGGGTCGCGTAGCGGGTTTGCGATCGGTGCGCCGCAAGGCGAGAATGGGAAGGACACAGGGGATGCAGGCGGCCGCGATGAACGGGGACCCTCACACCATGAACGGGCATATCAACGAGAAGGGGCGGTATGTCGTCGACGACGCGAGCCCCGACGAGCGGACCTACGCGACGCTGATCCACCTGTCGATCCTGGCGCACAGCGTGTTCACGCTGCTTGCGTTCGGGCTCACCCTCGTGCTGTGGCTCGTCAAGAAGGACGAGTCCGCCTACATCAACGACCACGGGCGCGAGGCGGTCAACTTCCAGATCTCGCTCGCGATCTACAGCATCATCTTCGGCATCCTCGCGATCGTGCTCATCGGCATCCCCTTCCTCATGGCGATCCCGATCTTCGCGATCATCTGCATGATCATCGCCGCGATGGCCGCGAACCGGGGCGAGCTCTACCGCTACCCCATGACGATCCGCTTCCTCAACGGCTGAACAGCGCACCGCGGAACCGCGGGGGGACCGACGGGGTAGATTGCAAACATGGTCCCGAACGCCTCCGAGATCACCCGCCGGCGCCTCACGGCGGCGACCGTCATCCGCCTGCTCGCGGTGCTCATCCTCGCGTTCGGTCTCATCCCGATGACCGCGCTGGGGGTCGAATACGCCGAGGGATGGATTGACTGGCACGACTTCGACGAGTGGGGGCCCTACTTCGTCGCCTTCGCGATCCTCGCGGGCGCGAGCGCGGCCGTCTGGTGCCTCGCGCCCTGGGCGGCGCGCCTCATGATCCGCGTCCCACGCGTCCCGGTCTGCCCCAACTGCCGGTACAAGCTCGAGCACCTTGCCACGCCCCAGTGCACGGAGTGCGGCTACACCCTCACCCCCGAGTTCCTCTCCACCGCCTCGGAACGCGAGGAGGGCCTCCGCGAACCCGACACGGTCTGGCTGCGACAGATCGCAACCCTCGTGCTGCGCCTCGGCGCCGGCGCCTTCCTGCCCATCGGGTGCATCGGGTGTTTCATCACCGCGGTCGACGCGATCCAGCGGAACGGGTGGCAGAGCTGGTCCGTTGTGTACGCGTGGGCGTTTGTGACGCTGCTCGCCGCGGGGGTGACGCTGTTCGCCTCGAATCTCAGCCTGCTCATGGTGCCGGGACGCGCACGCTTCGGGGCTCGGCGCGCCCCGCCCCGGAACCCCGAGCGCTCCGCGCCCGAATGATGCCGCATGATCCCCGACCCCGCTGAGATCCTCCGGCGCCGCGTCACCGCGGCGATGATCGTGCGCATCCTCGCGTTCGTCCCGCTCCTCGCGGCCGCGTCGATCGGCGCCGTCTGGGTGTTCCAGACCTTCGAGAGCAGGCTCTACCGGGGCGAGCACCTGGGATACGGCGCCGCGGTCGCGGTGTTCATCGCGATCGCGGTCATCATGTGGATGCTCGCGCCGTGGCACGCGCGCCGATCGGTGCGCATGCCCCGCAGGCTCGAGTGCCCGTCGTGCCGCTACCGTCTCGAGGGCCTCACCGAGCCCCGGTGCCCCGAGTGCGGGCTGTTTCTGACCAGCGAATTCGTCGCGACGCCGGGGGAGAAGACCCCGCCGCCCCGCGATCCGGACCGGGTGCTGCTGAGGCAGATCGCGACGACGGTGCTCCGCCTGATCGCGATCGTGGGGCTGGTCTGCTGCGTGCCCTACCTGCTGTTCGCGGTGATCGAGAGCGTGCGCGCCATGAGCGGCGTGAGTGTCTACGGCAGTTCGGTCGAGTGGGAGGCCGCCGTGTTCTTTGTCTCGCTCGTCGCGGTCTTCGTCTCGATGCTGGTGTGGGGCTCGAGCCTGTCGGCGTTCATCGTGCCGGCGCGGGCGCGTTTCGAGCCGCGCCGCGCCGGACCCCCAGCAGGATGACGCCCGCCG
>DLBY01000159.1:5536-8459 GCA_002480345.1 Phycisphaerales bacterium UBA7812
CCCCAGCAGGATGACGCCCGCCGCGATGATCAGCGGGCCGATGAGCTCGCCCGTCTCCTCGACGATCGCGACATCGACGCCGAGCCGCGCGAGCGGACGCCCCGCGAAGTCATCGAGCGCGTACGAGCCCGCGAGGAGCACGAAGCCGACCGCGATGAGCCAGGGGAACGGTTCGCGCGCGCGCAGTCGGGCGGGCCACGGATAGCGCGCCAGCGCGAACGGCAGCACGACCAGCGCGCCCACGCAGGCGAACACGACCGCCCACGCGGCCCGCAGCCCGAGCGGGGTTCCGGAATCCGTCCACCAATCCAGGCGGAAGCGGACCGCCTGAGACGCGTCGAGCCCGATCAGGTGGATGTTCGCGGGGTTGAGCACGACATGCAGGTCGAGCTCCCGCAGCGCCGCGAGGAGGCCCAGCACCCCGAACCATGACGCGAGCAGGGCGAGCCGCCAGGTCCGCTGACGGAGCGCCGCCCACGCCGACGCGAACACGATCGCGATCCAGACGCCGACCGCCGCCCACTCGAGCGCGTCGTGCTTCTCCGCGACGACCTCATCGAGCTCCAGCTGAGGGACGCGGAAGGCAACGATCGTGAGGAGGACGGCGCCGATCGTGAGCAGGGCGGCAGAGACGATCGCTGTGACCCGCGCGCCGGCCGCGACGGGATCCGGGGTGTGGTCATCAGGAGGGGTGGGCACGGGGGCATCCTACCCGTTCTTGATCAAGTCTGAACGAATCGGTCGCCCCGCTGTGCCCGCGGCGCGGCGGGTCCCGTAGACTCCCGACGATGTCGATCCTCGTCGCCGACAAGCTGCGCAAGTCGTTCAACGGTCGCACCGTGGTGCAGGATGTCTCGCTGACGGTCAACGAAGCGGAGACAGTGGGCCTGCTGGGGCGCAACGGCGCGGGCAAGACGACCAGTTTCCGGATGACGATCGGGATGATCGAGCCCGACGCGGGCAAGGTCTTCTTCGCGGGCGAGGAGGTCACGGGTCTGCCCATGTACCGGCACGCGCGCCGGGGGATGGGGTACCTGAGCCAGGAGCCCAGCGCGTTCCAGCGGATGACCTGCGAGCAGAACCTGCTGGCGATCCTCGAGACCGTCCCGGGGATGAGCCGCAAGGCGCGCCGGAAGCGCGCCGCGGAACTGCTCGACCAGTTCGGCCTGACCAAGAAGACCAGGGAGCTGGCGCGCACCTGCTCGGGCGGGGAGCGCCGCAAGCTCGAGATCGCGCGCGCGCTGGTGACCAGCCCCAAGCTCGTGCTCCTCGACGAGCCCTTCAGCGGGGTGGACCCGATCGCGGTCGAGGATCTCCAGCGCGAGGTGCGCAACCTCAACCGCGAGCACGGGATCGCGGTGCTCATCACCGACCACAATGTTCAGCAGACCCTGAGCGTGTGCGATCGGGCGTACATCGTCGACGAGGGGCGCATCCTCGCGGAGGGCACGCCCCAGCAGCTCATCAACAACCAGATGGTCCGCCGCGTGTACCTGGGCAGCCTGTTCAAGGGCGACGAATTCGACCACGCCCGGGGCGACCACGCGAGCGGAGGGCGGGACGACCGCGTCAGCGGGGGGGTGGCATGACCAATCGTGGCACGGCTGTGATCGGACTCCTCGCGGCGGGTGCCGCGCTCGCGGGATGCGTGGACCGCAAGATCCGCATCACCAGCGAGCCCGCGGGCGCGCGCGTCTGGCTCAACGACACCGAGATCGGCACCACGCCCGCCGAGGCGGATTTCCGGTTCTACGGGCGCTACGACATCCGTCTCGAGAAGGAGGGCTACGAGCCGCTCTGGACCGACCGGGAGGCGAAGGCCCCGCTCTGGCAATACCCGGGCATCGATCTCGCGGCGGACCTGATCCCGGCTCGGTTCGACGATCTGGTCGAATGGCATTTCGAGCTCGAGCCCTCACCTGAGACGGTCGGCGACCCCGCGACGGTGCGCCGCGAGTTGATCGACCGCGCGCGCTCGATGCGCGACGGCTCCGAGCGGGACTGAAGCCACCTCGCCCAACGCGTTCGACCGGCCCGCTCAGGGGATCGCTGTGCGGACTTTGGGAGGATTCTTGCCCGATGATCGCGCGAACGCGTGAGTCGGACCGGGCGAGTCCGCTCTTGGCAGAGTGGGGGCACGAAAAAAGACCCCCGCGAGATGCGGGGGTCTCAAGCGACGCCGGGCCGTGGCGTAGCCCGACGCCAGGTGGGTAGGCGTCCGTTCTCGCCGCGATTCGAGCGGGGCATGCCGCGGCGAGTGCAGAATGATCGCTGCAGACATGCTCGTCCGCCTCGATCAGCCTGATGGACGGGCACGGTGTCCAGCCCCTGAGGTGCGGCCCTGCCGGTCCGACACATCGCCCGATGTGCGGGTCCGGCACGCCGACCTCGTGCCCGTTGGAACAACATACCGCGGTTTCAGTGGTTGGCCATGAAATCGCGCGATCGGCGCAGTTTTCTTGCCCGGGCGCTCAGACCGGTGCTGGGGGTGCATCGGTTGCCCACGGGATCGGCGTACTGTCCGGTATGACCAGCCTTTCGCCTTCGCCGACTTCGAGTTCGCCTGTGCGCATCGGGACCGTCGAGTATCTCAACACGGTCCCGCTGATCGCGGGGCTCGAGCGCACGCGGGGCGTCGAGCTGGTGCCCGCGGTGCCCAGCCGGATCATCGATCTGCTGCTGACCGACGCCGTGGATCTGGGGCTTGTCTCGCTCGTGGACATCCTGTGTGCGCCCGAGCCGCTCGCGATCCTGCCCGCGGGGATGATCGGGTGCGACGGGCACACCATGACGGTGCGCGTCTTCTCGGGCGTTCCGCTCGATCGGATCACGACGCTGCACGCGGATACGGATAGCCACACTTCGGTCGCGCTCGCCCGGCTGCTGCTGGACCGCCTGCACGGGGTGCGGCCCGAGATCGTCG
>DLBY01000009.1:0-3335 GCA_002480345.1 Phycisphaerales bacterium UBA7812
ATGATCCTCCTGACGGTGATCACACTGGTCCCGTCGATCATGATCATGACGACCTGTTTCGTGCGCATCCTGATCGTGCTGGCGCTGCTGCGGCAGGCGATCGGGACGCAGGCGATCCCGCCTGCGCAGGTCGTCACAGGCCTGGCGCTCTTCCTGACCGCGATGGTGATGTCGCCGACGGTCGATCGTGTCTGGGACGAGGCGATCGTGCCCTATTCGCAGGGTGAGCTGGCGGGCTACGACGAGCTCTGGGATCGCGCCAAGCAGCCGCTCCGCGATTACATGTTCGATCAGATCGAGGCGACGGGGAACTGGTCGAGCGTGTACATGCTGCTCGACTACCGCGGGGTGGACACGAGCGTCCCGGGCGAGCTGACCCGCGCGGATGTGGACATGACGGTGCTCGTGCCGGCGTACATGCTGGGCGAGCTCAAGGTCGGGTTCCTGATGGGGTTCCGGGTCTACCTGCCCTTCCTGGTCATCGACATGGTCATCGCGAGCATCCTCATCTCGATGAGCATGATGATGCTGCCCCCGGTGCTCATCAGCCTCCCGTTCAAGCTTCTGCTGTTCGTTCTCGTGGACGGCTGGACGCTCGTCATCGCGAGCCTGCTGGAGACCTTCGTACAGGACGGGATGGGCCCGCGCGATTCGGCGCAGGTCGCGGTTCAGGCGGCGATCCTCCCGCTGCTGCTCGTCCCGGTCGCGGTGCGCGAGTGCGCAAGCGCGAGGGACGCGCGCTCGGGGGTGCCGCTGCTCGCGACGCGCAACGGTGTCCGGAGGGGGTGCTGAATGTATGACGAGTCCGCGGTGTTCATCGTGCGGGAGACGCTGATCGTGGCGCTGATGATCATGTCGCCCATCCTGCTCGCGGGCGTCGCGATCGGGCTCGTCGTGTCGCTGGTGCAGTCGGTCACGAGCATCCAGGACCAGACGCTGACCTTCGTGCCCAAGATCGCGGTGATGATCGTCGTCGCGGCGATCCTGCTGCCCTGGATCGTGTTGCGTCTCGTCGAGTTCGCCGCGAAGATGTTCGAGCTGTTCTGAGCGTGCCGGGAGGGACGGGCCCGTGCCCGATATGACGGCGTACATGCAGGAATTCGGCCCCTGGCTGCTCGTGTTCAACCGCGTGCTCGGGGTCTTCCTGTTCACGCCGCTGCTCGCGAGTTCCGTGGTCCCGATGCGGTTCCGTGCCCTGCTCGCCGCGGCGTTCGCGGTCGCGGTCTATTCCTTCATTCCCGCGGACTTCCGCGTGATGCCCGACGCGACGCTCGCGCAGCACGCAACGATGATGTTCGGCGAGATCCTGATCGGCGCCTGCATCGGGTTCATCGCGGGCCTGCCGATGGTCGCGATGGAGATGGCCGGGCACCTGATGGGTCATCAGATGGCGCTCTCGCTCGCGCAGGCGTACAACCCCGAGCTGGACGCGAACCTCAACTCCGTGGGCTCGCTGCTGTTCTTCATGGGCATCTCCGCGTTCGTGATGATGGGCGGGCCCGAGACGGTGCTGATGATCCTCGCGGAGACCTTCCGCACGCTCCCGATGGGGGGCTTCGGCGGTGGGCACACCCCGATCGACCTCGTGCTGGGTGTGCTGACGACGGGGACGGAGATCGCGATCCGCGTCTCCGCGCCCGCGATCGGCATCATCATGGCGTGCATGGTCGCGATGGGCTTCGTGATGAAGAGCATGCCCCAGGTCAATGTGCTGAGCGTCGGGTTCGCGGTCTACATCGTGGGCGGGCTCAGCGTGCTGGCCCTCGCGCTGTTCGCGATCAACGACGCGATGGGGGGCTACATGGCCCTCACCCTCAACGACCTGTGGGACTGGGTCGCCTCGATCACGACGGGAGGCCGCGCGGGCTGACGGCGCGTCACCCGCTGGATGAACCATGGCCGAATCGCTGGGCGAAAAAACCGAAGAGGCGACCACCAAGAAGCTGCAGACCGCGCGTCAGCAGGGGCAGGTCCCCAAGAGCACCGACCTCACCACCGGGGTCTCGCTCGTCGCGGCGGTGATCCTCGTCGCCCTCTACGGCGGGACGGTGCTCGAGCGGTTCGCGCAGATGACACGGCGCGTGCTCGAGCACGAGATCGCGGGCTCGCCCTTCTACGCGACCGACGCGCCGGATTCGTTCGCCGAGGCGATGCTGGGCGTGGTGCTGATCGTCGCGCCGGTGATGCTCATCGCGTTCCTGGTGAGCTATGCCGCGAACTTCGTGCAGATCGGGTGGCTCTTCACGCTCAAGCCCATCCAGCCCAACTTCGGCAAGCTCAACCCGCAGAAGGGCATCAAGCGGATCGTCGAGCCCAAGAACGCGGTCAAGACCCTGGTCAGTGTCGTGAAGCTGATCGCCGCGATCGGGCTCACGGCGCTGCTGCTCTCCTACCGGGTCGAGCGGCTCGCGGCGCTGCCGACCCTCCCGCTGAACGCGGCGGCGTGGATGGTCTGCGTGACGATCTTCGAGGTCGCCGCCCTGCTCGCGGTCTTCCTGCTCGTGCTCGGGATCGCGGACTGGTTCTACCAGCGCTGGCAGTACAAGCGCGACCAGCGGATGACCAAGCAGGAAGTCAAGGACGAGCGACGCAGCATGGAGGGCGATGTCGAGACGAAGCGCCAGCGGCACCGCATGTACGGCGAGATCATCCGCAACCAGATCCGCGGCGCGACGCCCGAGGCGGATGTCATCGTCACCAACCCCACGCACTTCTCCGTCGCGATCAAGTACGACGGGGACACCATGAACGCGCCCACCGTTGTCGCGAAGGGCGCTGACCTGCTCGCGTTCCAGATCCGCCAGATCGCGGAGAAGCACGGCGTACCGATCGTCGAGCGCCCGCCGCTCGCGCGGGCGCTCTATTTCGGCACCGAGGTGGGCCAGGAGATTGCGCCGGAGCACTACGGCGCTGTCGCGGAATTGCTCGCGTATGTGTACCGCGTCGATCAGTCCCGGCGCGAGAGCCTGCGGAACCCGGAGAAGGAGGGCGTGGGCGCCGCCTGAGCGGGCCCGAGCGTGAACCATGGCAGGCGGACCCGCGAAACCTGAGCTGGCAGGCCCCGGCGCGCTCCCCGCGTGGCTGACGAAGCTGAGCGCCTACCGCTCGCTGTTCGTCCCGATCGGGTTCGTCGCGCTGCTCGCGGTGATCCTCGTGCCGCTCCCGCCGGTCATGCTCGACCTGCTGATCAGCCTGAACATCTCGCTGGCGGTGCTGATCCTGCTGACAACGCTGAACATGAACAAGCCGCTGGATTTCAGCGTCTTCCCCTCGCTCCTTCTCGCGACGACCCTGCTGCGGCTGGTGCTCAACATCGCCTCGACCCGCCTGATCCT
>DLBY01000009.1:3630-11823 GCA_002480345.1 Phycisphaerales bacterium UBA7812
CATCGCCTCGACCCGCCTGATCCTCACCGCGGACGCGGCGAGCGCGTCGGCGGCCATGGATGTCGCGGGCAAGGTCATCCAGGCCTTCGGGTCCTTCGTCGCGGGCGGGTCGCTGTTCGTGGGCGTGATCATCTTCCTGATCCTGATGATCGTTCAGTTCATGGTCGTGACGAAGGGCGCCGGGCGCATCAGCGAGGTCGCGGCGCGGTTCACGCTCGACGCGATGCCCGGCAAGCAGATGGCGATCGATTCGGACCTCAACGCGGGGCTCATCGACGAGGCGGAGGCCCGGCAGCGACGCGAGGACATCGCCCGGGAGGCGGACTTCTACGGGGCGATGGACGGTGCTTCGAAGTTCGTCAAGGGCGACGCGATCGCGGGCATCATCATCACCGCGATCAATGTGATCGGCGGGTTCGCGGTCGGCATGCTCGAGAAGGGCTGGCCCGCGGGAGAGACCGCCGAGTCGTTCACCAAGCTCACCATCGGCGACGGGCTGACGAGCCAGATCCCCTCGTTCGTTATCTCGATCGCCAGCGCGCTCATCGTCACCCAGTCGGGCGCCAAGGACGACTTCGGGATCGAGGTCACCGGGCAGCTCTCCAGCAAGCCCCGCGGCCTGATCATCACCGCGGGGTTCCTCGCCGCGCTCGCGGTGACGCCCCTGCCCACGGCGCCGCTGCTCGCGACCGCCCTGGGTCTGTTCGGGCTCGGGTTCGCGCTCGCCCGCGCCGAGCGAGGCAAGCTCGTCCCGGAAGAGTCGGCGGACCTGCCCGATCCCGCGGCCGCGGAGCCCCCACCCGTCGAGGACCTGCTCAAGGTCGATCTGCTCGAACTGGAGGTCGGGTACGGGCTCGTCCCGCTGGTGGACACGACGCAGGGCGGGGATCTGCTGGACCGCATCAGCGCCGTGCGTCGGCAGCTCGCGGTCGAGATGGGCATCGTCGTTCCGCCGGTCCGCATCCGCGACAACATGCAACTCGAGCCCACCGCCTACCGGGTCAAGATCCGGGGCAACCCCGTCGCGACGGGACGCACCGAGCCCGGGCGACTGCTCGCGATGGACTCCGGGATCGCAACAGGCTCGCTGCAGGGGGAGAAGACGACCGAGCCCGCGTTCGGGCTGGACGCGTGGTGGATCGACGCGGCGCAGCGGCAGCGTGCCGAGACGATGAACTACACCGTGGTCGACCCGACCAGCGTCGTTGCGACACACCTGACGGAGATCGTCAAGTCACACGCCGACGAGTTGCTGACCCGCGAGGAAGTCAACAACCTGATCGAGGGTGTCCGCCAGCGGAGCCCGAAGCTGGTCGAGGAGATCGTTCCCGCGATCGCCAAGCCCGCGGACCTGCAGCGTGTGCTCCAGAATCTGCTGCGCGAGCGGGTGCCGGTGCGGGATCTGGACACGATCATCGAGACGCTGGGCGACTGGATGCCCAAGACGAGCGACCTGGATGTCGCGACCGAGTATGTGCGCAACGCGCTGCGACGGACGATCTGCATGCAGCACGCGGGGTCCGATCCGATGCCCGGTTCGACGGGGGGCGCCCGTCCGGTGCTCGCGTGCGTCACCCTCGATCCGGGGTTCGAGGCGCGCGTCGAGTCCTACATCGACCGCGGAGCCGCGGGGACGAGCGTGAACATGCCGGCGCGGGTGAGCGCCCGCCTCGCGGAGCGCGTGGTGGAGGGCCTGCAGCGCGTGCTGAACGCGGGTCACCCGCCCGTGGTGATCGCCTCGCCCACCGTGCGAGCGGTGGTCTTCCAGATCGTCTCGCCGCACCTGCCCAGCGTCGCGGTTCTGGGGTACAACGAGGTCGTGGACGATGTCGAGGTCCAGTCGATGGCGCTGGTCACGGATCCGTTCGCCGAACCGGCGCCGGGGGGCTCGGCGTCGCCTGGGGGCGCGGGCAGCGGGCAAAAATCCGCCGCCGTTGCCTGAGCAACCACGCCCGCCCGCGCGTTGAGTTGGTAGACTCCAGCTCGTGGGCAGGATGCCCGTGCAGCACAGGCGAGCAGCGGGGATGTCCCGCGCCGCCGACAGACGGCATGAGCCAGGACGGCCGCGATGGATCTGAAGACCTATCGCTCCAATTCGATGGCGGGCGCACTGGCCGAGGTGAAAAAGGACCTCGGCCCCGACGCGGTCATTCTGCGCACGCGGAACTACAAAGCGGGTGGCGTGATGGGGTTCGGCGGGAACACCGTCGTCGAGATCACCGCCGCGCGCGAGGCGCCGGGCGGGGGCCCGCCCCCGAAACCGGCCGCGCGCGCCGCCGCAACGCCGACGGTCCGCGGATCGCGCCCACCCCAGCCCACCTCCAACGGCGATACCGGTTTTGAACCCGAGATGTGGACCGCGGACGCCGCGTCGATCCGGGCGCGCGAAGTGAAACCGGTCCCGTCGAGCGACCAACGCAGGGCGAAGGACGAGCGCGACGCGTTGGTTGCGATGCACGGCGCGGAAGCCCGCGCGTCGCGAGCGCCCCAGGCGAACGGGAAGATCCCCGCGACCCCGGTGAAGTTCAAGCCCGCGGATGATCGCAGCTACGCGGCCCTCGAATCTGAACTTGCGTCGATCCGCCAACTCGTCGGAGATGTGCTCCGGACGACGCGGAAGACCCACATCCGCGTGGAGGGTGCCGGCGCCTTCGCGCCGTCCGCGGTGGCGCCGAACAGCCCGCTCTATTCGCTGTACAACGCGCTGTGCGACAACGGGGTGCCCCCTGATCTCGCGGACGACATCGTCGGGTGTGTGCGCACGGACCTCGACGCGACGGAGGCACGCGAGCCCGCGGTGATCCGGGAGAGCGCCGTGCGCGCCATCGCGTCCCGCATCGTGGTCACCAGCGGCGACGAGCCGCGGGAGCCGGTGCGGGTCCAGGCCCTGATCGGCCCGACCGGCGTCGGGAAAACGACGACCATCGCGAAGCTCGCCGCCTCGTACAAGCTCAGGCACGGCAAGAGCGTGGGCCTCATCACGGCGGACACCTACCGCATCGCCGCGGTGGATCAACTCCGCACCTACGCGGGCATCATCGGCATCCCGCTCGAGGTCGTGCTCGACCCGTCCGACATCCCCGCGGCGATCGAGAAGCAGCGCGCGCACGACATCGTCCTGGTCGACACACCGGGGCGGAGCCCCCGCGACGCGTCCCGGCTCGAAGAACTCTCGCGCGTGCTCGGTGCGCTCGGGCCTTGCCGGAAGCACCTGGTGCTGTCCGCGGGCGCGAGCGAGCCCGTGCTCCGCTCCGCCGCGGAGCGGTTCGGAACACTCGGGCCCGACGCGCTGATCGTCACCAAGGCGGATGAGGCCGGGGCGCTGGGCGTGCTGTTGGACATCCTGCGGCTCACCGATTTGCCGCTGAGCTACCTGACCACCGGGCAGGAAGTGCCCGACGATCTCGAGACGGCGCGTCCCGAGCGGCTCGCGCGGGCGGTGCTCGACGGAGGGCTGCCGGGGTGAACGGCGCCGGGGGATACGCGGAGATCGACGACTACCCGGAGGTCGCGGAGGCGGTCGCGGCCGGCTTTGGTTCGTCCGAGCCCGAGGATGACCTTGAGGCGGTCTTCGGCTCTCCTTCGCCCCAACCGGGCATCCTCGATGATCAGGCTGCGCCGCTGCGTCGGCTGGTCGAGGCGCACCGGGCCGCACCGAGCGTGCAGGCGCCCCCCGCGGCACCGGTCATCGCGATCGCTTCGGGCAAAGGGGGCGTGGGGAAGTCGACCATCGCGTTGAATCTCGCGGTCGCTTCAGAGCGATCGTGCACGCTGGTCGATCTCGATCTGGGCACCGCGAATCTCGATGTCATGTGTGGCGTCTCCCCCTCGCGACGGCTCGACGCGGAGCTCTTCTCCGCGGGGGGGCCCGATCTTTCGCGTGTGATCGTGCGCACGCCGCACGGCTTCGGCCTGATCCCGGGTGCCGCGGGGATCGCGGGCGCCGCGAACCTGGATCCGATTCAGCGCCGGCACCTGCTCGGCGCTGTCCAGCGTCTGGGCGACTCGGGCGAGATGGTGATCGCGGACCTGGGCGCCGGCATCGGACCCTCGGTGGTGGAGACTGTTGCGGCATCGGATCTGGGGATCATCGTCACGACCCCCGACCCGTCCGCGATCGCGGATGCGTACGCGATCGTGAAGTGCGTGGTGCAACACAGGGGCGATGCGAGGCCGCTTCGGATGGGGCTCGTTGTGACGATGGCGCCGGGTCGCGCCGCGGGCCGCGCCGCGCATGAGCGGATCGATCGCGTGTGCAGGCGTTTCTTGGGCGGCGCGCTGCCGCTTCTCGGTGTGATCAGGCGGGATGAGCGGGTTGTGCAGGCGGCGCAGCGTCGCGAGCCGTTACTCGCGTGGAGGGGCAAGTCTCATGCTGGCAAAGACCTGCGCTCGCTCGCGGCACTGGTGAGCATGCTCGCGCCGCGGCAGGGTCGCGCGTCGGCGGGCTGAGGCCGGCTCGCCCCCCCAGCCCGCACAGGCGGCTCGCCCCGCACCAAAAGTCACGCGATTCCGGCCGCGTCGCTTCAGGAGGCCGTGGTTCTGGTCGAAAGCGATCCCGCGGCGGTGCGTTCTGCACGGGCCGCGGAGGGACACCGGAGTGGAATCACCAGGCAAACTCTTCGGGGCGGTGCTTGGGCTCACGGCCTTTGCGGTCGCGAGCGTGTCCGGGCTCGCGAGCGGCGCGGACGCGGCGACGACGATCACGCGTGCGATGGTCTCGATGGTCGCGTGCTATCCGGTGGGGGCGCTGCTCGGTGCGATCGCGGGGCACGCGATCCGCGAGTTTATTTCGGACTACGAGCGCTCGAATCCTGTCGCCGATATGAACGCGGCTGTCGCGTCGTACGACCTGCCCTCCCGACCCGAAGTGGAGGATGCTTGATTTTTTTGATCCGTGAAACAACGCTCGGCGAGCGGGATTTCACTTTGTGTTCATCGCGGCCGGCATTCGCCGGGCGCTGCGTCCGAAAATGTGTATACTCCTGAGCACCCGTGGCAAGGACCGCCCCGGGCCCCCGTCTTCGCCCGTTCCCAGCGGGCTCGCACGGCGGGGAAACAGCGAGATGGTTCAAGGAGCGGACCATGGCAACGACCCGCGCATCGATGCGTTATTCGTCGCGTTCCAGCGCGCGACACGCGGAACCCACCAACCTCCCGTCGCCCTATGACGACATGCCGATGGAGGAGGTCTGGCGTGAGTTCAAGGCGACCCACTCCGAAGAGATCCGCAATTACCTGGTGGAGAAGTTCCTCCACCTCGTTCGCTACAACGCGGAGCGGATCTATGCCCGTCTGCCCGATGAGGTCGACATCGAGGACCTGATGTCGGTGGGCCTGTTCGGGCTGATGGACGCGATCGACAAGTACGACCTGACGCGCGAGGTCAAGTTCGAGACCTTCTGCGCCCCGCGGATCAGCGGCGCCATCCTCGACGAACTCCGGTCGATGGACTGGGTCCCCCGCCTGGTGCGGCACCGCTCGGGCAAGGTCGAGGCGGTCCGCCAGAAGATCGAGATGGAGACGGGCCGCAAGGCGACCGACGACGAGATCGCCGACCGCCTCGCGCTGGGCGAGGAGGAGTTCGAGAAATACCGCCGCGACAGCAAGGCGGTGGGCATCACGAGCATCAACCGCAACTGCTTTCAGTCGGACGGCAACCGCGAGCTCCGCGAGATCGATGTCATCAAGGACGAGGGCCAGACGAGCCCCGTCAAGCTCCTGCAGCGCCGCGACCTGCGTGAACTCATCACCAAGGGTCTGAGCCGTGCGGAGCGTCTGATCGTCATCCTCTATTACTACGAGTCGATGACGATGAAGGAGATCGGGGCGACGCTCGACCTCTCCGAGAGCCGGGTGAGCCAGATGCACTCGTCGATCCTCGCCCGGCTGAAGGCCCAGATGCAGCACCGCATGCGGGAGCTGGAAGAGGGCTGAGCGCTGCCGGATTGAAACGAGCCTGTCACGAACCCCGGGGCGACCCCGGGGTTTTTTCTGCGCGCGTGGTACTGTGGGGACGATGAGCCCGCTCCCGGATCTCACCCCGCCCGCGCCCCCCGTCCTCGCCTGCATCGCGCTGGGGTCGAACCTGTCGTCTCCGGCTGGAGACCGGGCGGCGACGCTCGCGTCGGCGGTGCGTGCGATCGCGGCCCTGCCGGGCGTGACGCTCAAGGCCACGAGCGAGCCGATCGAGACCGAACCGATGGGCCCGCCGGGGCAGGGGCCCTACCTCAACGCCGCGGTCTCGGTGCTGACAATCCGCACGCCCCGCGACTTGCTCGGGGCCTTGCTCGAGATCGAGCGCGCGCACGGCCGGGAACGCCGCGAGCGGTGGGGGGCGCGCACGCTCGACTGCGACCTGATCCTGTTTGGCGACGCGGTGATCCACGAGCCGGGGCTGACGGTGCCCCACCCCGAGATGGCGAACCGGCGGTTCGTGCTCGAGCCGCTTGCATCGATCGAGCCCGAGGCGATCGTCCCGGGGGACGGGCGGTGCATCCGGGAGATGCTGGAGCAGTTCAATCACCGGGAGACACCGCGATGAGACTCACGCATCTGCTTCCGTTGCTCGCCGCGGTCGTTTCAGGCCTGAGTGTCTTCGCACAGGAGCCCGGCCCCGACATTGCTCCCGATCCGCCGCCGCCGACGAGGCCGGAGCCGGTCGACGAGATGGCGCGTCTCCTCCACGAGGAGCCCTGGGCGGCGCGGATCGTCGCGACGATCTCCGAATCGACCGCGACCTCCAATGAGCCGATCGGGATGCCGCGGTCGGACGAGATGTTCGTGTGGTACGACCCCGAGGGTCTTGTCTGCCTGAGTCTCGGGATGCTCCGCATCGAGGTGCGAGAAGGGTCCTTGATCGCGATCCATGCAAGGAACGGGCGGGCGATCTACGAGGCGACGCACGAGGGGCTGTCGATCGCGGAGGTGATCCGCGCGGAGTTGCCCCCGCTCTGGTGTCCGTGGCTGGCGATGGCGCTCGAGGGAGGTGATCCGACCGCGTGGCCGGCCATCGGGCTTCTCGGAAGTCGATTGGACCGCGGCTCCGACAGTTTCGGTGGTGGAATTGGGTCGGGACCCTATTGGATGACGAGCTACAAACTGACCGACGCGACAGGGGCGATGTCGGCCAACCTGGGCCTCGTCATTGCGAGCCGCTCTGTCGGGACACAGACCTTCGACAGCAAACGGATCAACGTACCGCGTGCGTGGATGCGCGACTACACGCTCACAATCCGCAACGGCCGGAACAAGCAAGTGATTCGATTCGACCATGACTTTGCACTGCCGGACTCATGGGCTGCGATCGACGCTGAAGGCCGTGAACCCGCCGCGTCCCTCGCCGATCTCGGCCCACCCACCCCGCAACTCGTCGTCGGTGACCGTTGCCCGGTCGTCAACCTGAGTTTCACCGATCCAGAGCGCGACACGCTCAAGACCTGGAAGCCCTCCAGAGTGTTCATGTACCCCGTGCGCGGAACCGACGAGCGGCCGAAGGCGGTCGTCCTCGTGATCACCCGCCCCGGCCTGCGCGCGCCGCCGACCCTGCTCCGGTTCTCCGCGGCCGTCGCGGCGGCACGCCCCGGGCTGCTCCAGGATGCGCGTCGCATCCGATTCGCCGCTCACCCTGTCATTGCGACCGATGCGACGCAGGACGCGATGACGATGCTCCCGGCTCTCGAGGAGGTCTGGGTTTCGCAGCAACCCGAACTGCCCGAGGTCGACGACCGCGGCCGGGACGCTGTCATCCCGATCATCTCGGCGCTCCCCGCCTCCCTCCTCCTCGACCGTGTCGCCCCCGGCGCCGACGCCGCGATCGTTGTCGTCGATCGCTCCGGCTGGATCACGGGCGTCATCGGCCCCGAATTGACGGGCGACGACCTCGCCGACGCGATCGCCGAGGCCGTCCGATCGGCCGCGCGGTAGGCGATCCGGGCCCGAATCCGGCGTCGCCGGGTTCACGCGCTGCCCGTCGCCGGACTTGAAGAATACGAATACCATCTTTAAAAAAATTCAGAAAACACCCGATCGATCCTTGACAATATCAAGGTCTTTGTGCATTTTATTGAATAGATGGCACCCGATCTGGATACCTCCGCAAGCGACCCGGCGAGCCCCGCCCCGGCGGCACACGCCGACGACGGCGCGTCCTTCGCCGACTCGCCGCTCGCCCGCCTCGAGCCGGGAGACCGCGCC
>DLBY01000108.1:0-496 GCA_002480345.1 Phycisphaerales bacterium UBA7812
CGGATCATCCCCAGCGCGGCCTACCTGAACGGCGAGTTCGGCAAGAAGGGCCTGTTCGTGGGCGTCCCCGCGATGCTGGGCGCGGGCGGCGTCGAGAAGGTCGTCGAGTTCAAGATGACCGACGACGAGCAGAAGCTCTTCGACGAGTCGGCGAGCCATGTCGAGGAACTCGTGGGGATCGTGACGAAGATGTTCCCCGAGCTGGCGTGACCGTTCGCTGAGAGCCTGAACCAAACGAGCCCCCCGCGCGAGCGGGGGTTTTTTCGTGCTACCTTCCAATGACGATGGACCGCACTCACCCTCAACGCGTCGCCCTGCTCGGCATCGCCGTCAACGCGGCGTTGGCGGTGGTCAAGCTCGTAGCAGGTGTCGTCGGGCACTCGTTCGCGCTCGTGGCCGACGCGGTCGAGTCGCTGGTCGATCTCGCGGGGTCCGCGGTGATCTGGGGCGGCTTCGTTTACGGGGGCAGGCCCCCTGATGACGACCACCCCTTCGG
>DLBY01000108.1:821-1290 GCA_002480345.1 Phycisphaerales bacterium UBA7812
CACGGGAAGATCGAAGCGATGGCAGGGATGGCGGTCGCGCTGCTGGTCATCGGGGCGGCGGTGTGGATCGCGGTCGAGTCGGTGCGGCAGATCGTCACACCTCACCTGTCGCCGGAGCCTTTCACGCTGGGGGTACTGGTCGTTGTGATCGTGGTGAAGGAGGGGATGCACCGCGTCGCTCGCCGGGCCGCCCGGGCGACGGGCAGCAGCGCCGGGCACGCCGACGCGTGGCACCACCGCTCCGACGCGATCACCTCGCTGTTCGCCTTCGTGGGGATCACAGCTGCCCTGGTCGGTGGGCCGGATTGGGCGGTCGCGGACGACTGGGCGGCCCTCGCCGCGTCGGGCGTGATCCTCGTCAACGGCGTGCTCATCGCCCGCCTGCCCTTTGAGGAACTGACCGACCGGCATGCGCCGGAGGTGAGTGTCGACGCGGAGCGGGTCGCCCTCGCGGTCGACGGCGTGCGCG
>DLBY01000108.1:1589-1877 GCA_002480345.1 Phycisphaerales bacterium UBA7812
CCCTCGCGGTCGACGGCGTGCGCGCGATCGAGCAGTGCCACGCCCGCCGGTCGGGGCGGGGCTACCGGATCGTGCTGCACGCGGAGGTCGACCCCGCGATGACGGTCGAGGCGTCCCACCGCCTGACGGGGATCATCAAGGAGCGGGTGCGCGAGCGCCTGCCGGGCGTGGACTCGGTGCTGGTGCACATCGAGCCGCACGCGGCTCCCGACGGGTGCGCGGCGGGTGGCAGCGGTTCTACCATCGATGCGTGAAGCGTGAGCGGTACGACATCGTGGTGGTGGGCGG